>CALFNB010000212.1 GCA_937902425.1 uncultured Acetobacteraceae bacterium
TTTAGATTCCGGGAAATCTGATGTCGCATTACGTACCATTGAGCAAAGGAACCCAAGCCTTTAAAAAAAACTTCGCCGATCTGGCGCGAGCCGCGATCCCGGACAGCGTGGCGGGCAAGCCAATTGAGTTCTGGTGGCAGGATGAAGCGCGAGTTGGCCGGCAAGGCACGCTGACCCGCGTGTGGGCCAGGCGTGGGTCGCGACCGCGCGCTCTCAGGGATCACCGTTTCACCTCGGCTTATCTGTTCGGCGCGGCTTGCCCGGCGCGCGGGGTTGGCGCCGCGATCGTGATGCCGGAGGTCAATGTCGATGCCATGAACACTCATTTGGCCGAAATCAGCCGTAACGTCTCGGTGGGCGCGATTGCCTTGCTGGTCCTGGACGGGGCTGGTTGGCACAGCTCTCCGCGACTCAAAATACCGGACAACATCGTGCTGTTACGCCTGCCGCCCTATGCGCCGGAACTCAACCCGATAGAGAACCTCTGGGAGTACCTCCGAGGCAATCAGCTGAGCCACATCGTCTCTGAGAACTATGAGGCGGTCGTCGATGGATGCTGTAACGCATGGAACGCTCTCATGTGGTTACCCGAGGTCCTCACCTCCGTTACCGATCGCGCCTATGCACAGGTCAAAATATGGGGCCGTTGGTATGATTTGCGTTATCGGCTGACATTGGGCAATTTCCGCCACCAAACGTAACCTACCGATGGGACAGAAAGATGGACGTCAATCAATCAACCGGGACACAGTCCCAGGCTGAGGCGCTCGCGTTGCGCTACGGCATTGGAGCCGAACCAGCCCATGGCCCTTGGAACGATGTGATCGCGACGTTGCTGTCGCATCGTTCCGTCCGCGGCTTCCTGCCGGACGCACTGCCCGAGGGTACCCTGACGACGCTGGTTGCCGCCGCGCAGTCGGCCTCCACCAGTTCCAACTTGCAAACCTGGTCCGTTGTCGCGGTCACTGATCCGGCGAAGAAAGCGGCGCTGGCCAAAATCGCCAATAACCAGAAACATATCGAACAATGCCCGCTGTTCCTGGTCTGGTTGGCCGACGTTTCCCGCAATACGCGCCTTGGTGTCGAGGAAGGCGTGACGCTGGAGACCATGCCGCATTTCGAGTCCTTCCTGGTCGCCGCGATCGACGCCGCGCTGGCCGCGCAGAACGCCACCGTGGCGGCGGAGTCTCTCGGCCTGTCGATGGTGTATATCGGAGCGTTGCGAAACAATCCGGTCGAGGTCGGCCGTCTGCTTGAACTGCCACCCGGTGCGATGGGCGTATTTGGCATGTGCGTCGGCTATCCGCTGCCGACGGTCACCAATGAGGTGAAGCCGCGGCTGCCGCAGTCCGCTATTTTGTTCCATGACCGCTATGATGCGGCGGGCGAACCGGCCGCGCGGGCGGCGTACGATGAGCGGATCGCCGCGTTCTCGCGGCGCCATGAGATGACGCAGGATACCTGGACGAAGCGCGTCATCGGCCGCATGGGCAAGATCGCGGCGATGAGCGGACGGGATAAACTGGTGTCCATTCTGAATGGCATGGGGTTCCCGCTGCGGTAGCGCATCTTTCACCCGAGGCGGATCACATTCCACGATGCGGGTGGCAGGGTTGCCCGCATCGTGCCTCCCCCGATCGACGCACCGTCCAACGGCGCCGGCCGCACTGTGTCCGGCGCGTCGCGTGTGTTGGACGCGTTCAGATCCGGATGATGCAGCGACCTGGCCGCCCTGATGGCTTTCGCGCCGAGCCCGGTCGTCGTGACGATCAACGGCATCGGCTCGGTCAAATGGCGGTTAAGCGCGAACAGCGTCACGCCGTCGTTCTGATCTTGCACCGCCGCCAGTTTCAAATACGGCGCGGTGACCGGGAAATATAAATCCTGCTCTCCACGCGGATCGAAATACGTCGTGTCATAAACCGGGCTGTCGATTTCCGCGCGCAACACGCGCCCGCGGCCGAAATGACTCATCTGCGCGAACGGATAAAAAATCGTCTGCCGCCACGCCGGTCCGCCATCCTCGGTCATGATCGGCGCGATCACGTTCACCAACTGAGCCAGACAGGCGACCTTCACCCGATCCGCGTGATTGAGCAGCGCGATGCAGGCGCCTCCAAACGCCAGAGCATCCGCCATGGTGTAAACTTCCTCCAGGATCGGCGGTGCCACCGGCCAACCGGGCAGCGTTCTTTCGTCCCGGTTTCGTCGGGTGCGGTACCAAACATTCCACTCGTCGAAGCTGAGCATGATGCGTTTGCCGGAGCGCTTGCCGGCGGCCACCGAGTCGGCGATCGACACCACCTCCTCAATGAAATTATCCATCAGATCGGGCGACGCCAGGAACGCCGGAACGTCGCCCGCGTAATTGTTCAAATAGGTGTGCAGCGAAATGTATTCGACATGATCGAAGCAATGCTCGAGCACCGTGTGCTCCCAGGCTCCGAACGTCGGCATATTGCGGCCCGATGAACCGCACGCGGCCAGTTCAATCGAGGGGTCGATCCATCTCATCATCTTCGCGGTTTCCACGGCGACACGGCCGTATTCCTCGGCGGTGCGCGCATGCATCTGCCATGGGCCGTCCATTTCGTTGCCGAGACACCACAATTTCACCCCATGCGGCGCGTCCCAACCGTGCGCTCGGCGGAGGTCGGACAACATCGTGCCATGAGGATGATTGCAATACTCCAGAAAATGCCGTGCCGAGTCGGCGCCGCGCGTGCCCAGATTGACCGCCAGCATCGGCTCGGTCCCCGCCAGCTTGCACCAATCGATGAATTCGTTCGTGCCAAACTCATTCGTTTCGGTGGATAGCCAGGCGAGGTCCAGGCGTTTGGGACGGTTTCCCACCGGGCCGACCCCGTCTTCCCAGTTGTAGCCACTGACGAAGTTGCCGCCGGGGTAGCGCATGATCGTCGGCGCCAGTTCACGCACCAAAGCGAGGACGTCCCGGCGAAACCCGTTCGCGTCCGCGGTGGGATGTTCCGGCTCGTAGATGCCGCCATAAACACAACGGCCGAGATGTTCCACGAACGCGCCGAACAGCCGAGGATCCGTTTCGCCGATCACGACGCCGGCTCGCAGGCGGACATGAACATCGCGCATGGATCAGATCACTCCCTTATCGCGAAATGCGTGGCGCTCATCTTCGGAAAATCCCAGTTCCGCGAGGACTTCATCCGAGTGCTGCCCCAGACCAGGCGCGGGACGGCGAACGGTGCAGGGCGCATCGGAGAATTTCATCGGAAAGCCGAGCATCCGAACCAGACCATGCCCAGGTTGTTCCACATCCATGATCATATTCTGGGCCAGGATTTGCGGGTCTTTGAACACGTCGGCCACCGCGTGCACCGGCCCGCTCGGTACGCCCGCGGCATTCAACGTCTCGACCCAATGATCAGTGGTATGCAGCGCGAGTTTGCCGCCAACGATGGCATTGATCCGCTCGCGGTTCGCCACGCGCGCGGTCTGGGTGCGATAGAGCGGATCGTCCTTCAACTCGGGACAGCCCAGAACGTCCATCAGCCGGCCGAAGAAAATGTCGTCCGGCGGGGCCAGAGCGATGCGGCCGTCCCGGGTGGGAAACAAACCATAAGGTGCCGCGATCGGATGATCATTGCCGCTGCGTGGCGGCGTGACGCCCGTGGCGAAATAATTCGTCGCGATATAGGACAGCATGCTGACCATGGCGTTGGTCAGGCTGACCTCGGCGATTTCGCCCTTGCCGGTTTCTCGCGCGCGCATCACCGAGGCGGTGATCGCCAGCGCCGCGTACAACCCCGCGACCAGATCGCTGATCGGCAGACCGGACCGCAGCGGCTCCCCATCCTCCGTTCCATTCACGCTCATGAACCCGCTCATCGCCTGGGCGATGAAGTCGAACGCGGGACGGTCTTTATAGGGACCCTGGCTGCCAAAACCATTGATCGCGCAGACCACCAGCGACGGCCGCAATTCGTGCAGGCGCGTGGCGGAAAACCCCATGCGGGCGAGCACGCCAGGCCGGAAATTTTCCACCAGCACGTCGGACTGCCGGATCAGCCGCGTCAAAATCTCGCGTCCCTCGGGCTTGCGCAAATCCAGACGCAGCGAGCGCTTGTTGCGATTGAACTGGGCGAAATACCAGGAGAGTCCATCGCGGATCGCGCCCTGGCGGCGAACCGAGTCACCCTCCGGCGCCTCGATCTTCAGAACGTCGGCGCCGAGATCTCCGAGTAGCGCGGTGCAAAATGGGCCAGACAGGACACGGGTGAGATCGAGGACCCGGACGCCGGATAACTGCATCGACACTCTCTCCCGCCTTACGAATCATTCATCTGGTTTCGGCACCGTGCCAAAATTCAGCCATGCCTGAAGCGTCGCGATGTCACAATCACGCGGTGATATCGCGTTCAGCCGGGAGCAACAACCTATCTCCCCCCGGCGGAAAGGACTTCTCGATGAAACGCGTTATGAGCTTCGCCACCACCGGTTTGTTCGTGACCGGGCTGGCTCTTTTGCCGATGACCGGTCGCGCCGACCAGACGGTGACCGGTGACAAGAGCGTTACGCCGGCGCCGGCCTCCGCCACGGTGATAACGGGCAAGTCGACAACCGCAACCGCCGTTGAGCCGGTCACATCCCCGGTGAAGAAAGACGACAAGAAGGTGACCGTGACGCCGAGTGGCGCGGCACCCGCTTCAGGGGGCGCGGCGGCGAAGACCCCCGCGAAGGGCGCCTCTTAGTTGTAGAGGCTCGCACCGGGAGGTCCATGTCCCGGCCAGGCGAATGCAGCGGCAACAGAGAGCGGAATCCGTGTGTCCGTCACGCGGGTTTCGCTTTGCTGTCGTGATTTCCTTCAATACGATCGCGGCATGCCCAGTACGTGTTGCCCGACGTAGCCCAGGATGAGGTTGGTCGAAATGGGGGCGATTTGGTATAGCCGCACTTCGCGCCATTTGCGTTCGATCTCGTATTCCCGGGCGTAGGCGAAGCCGCCAAACGTCTGCATGCAGGTATCGGCGGCTTTCCATGCCGACTCGCTGGCGAGCAGCTTGGCGATGTTGGCATCCGCGCCACACTCTTTGCCATCGTCGAACAAAGCGGCGGCGCGGCGGCAGATCATGTCGGCGGCTTCAAGTTCGGCCCATGCGCGGGCGATCGGGAATTGCACTGCCTGGTTCTTGCCGATGGGAGCACCGAATACGACACGGTCCTTGGCATATTGCGTGGCCTTTTTGACGAACCAGCGGCCATCGCCGACGGCCTCGCTGGCGACCAGGATGCGTTCGGCGTTCATGCCGTCGAGGATGTAGCGGAACCCTTTGCCTTCCTCACCGATCAGGCTGGACGCGGGGATGCGGAAATTGTCGAAGAAGATCTCCGTGGTGTTGTGGTTGATCATCGCCTTGATCGGGCGAACTTCCAGGCCCGTGCCTTTGTTCATTTCGCTCATGTCGATCAGGAACACCGACAGGCCGTCGCTGCGTTTCTTCACCTGATCAGCGGACGTCGTGCGAGCGAGCAGCAGCATCATGTCGGAATACATCGCGCGGCTGGTCCAGACTTTCTGGCCGTTGACGATGTACTGATCGCCGTCACGCACGGCACGGGTTTTCAATTGCGTGGTATCGGATCCAGTGGTCGGTTCCGTAACGCCGAACGCCTGCAAACGAATTTTGCCCGCCGCGATCCCGGGCAGATACCGCTGCTTTTGCGCTTCGCTGCCATGCCGCAGCAGCGTGCCCATGATGTACATCTGCGCGTGACCCTGACTGGCGACGCAGCCCGAGGCGTTGATTTCCTCCAGGATCACCGCGGCGGCGCGTAACGGCAAACCGGAGCCGCCGTATTCCTCGGGGATCAGCGCGCCCAGAAATCCCGCCTGAGTGAGTTCGTTGATGAACTCGGTCGGATAGGCTTCCTTGTCTTCCAGGCCACTCCAGTAGGTCCCTGGATAGCGGGCGCAAATCTTGCGGACCGATTGGCGCAGTTCCGGGTAGTCTTCACCGAGTGCCACAAGGGTTTCGTCCGGCATGATGCGTTCCTCCGAGGTCGTCCGTGGGCACGCTGCCGAACGGCGGGCGGTCCGTCAAACACCGGTCCTCGTCCAAAGACCGTTTCGCTGGTAAGCCGGCCGCGCATGCGCATCCTGTTTGTCACCGCCAACCGGTTGGGCGACGCCGTTTTGTCCACCGGATTGCTGGATCATTTGATCCGGACGTACCCGCGGGCGCGCATTACCGTGGCGTGCGGGCCGGTCGCCGCGGGCGTGTTCCAGCGCATGCCAAACCTGGAACGGATTGTCGTTATCGCCAAACAACCTTTCGGCCGGCATTGGTTGCCATTATGGGCAATGGCGGTGACCCGGTGGTGGGATTTGGTGGTGGACATCCGCGGCTCCGCGTTGTCCTGGCTGATCCCGGTGCGGCATCGTGCCGTGATGCGGCCCAGTACCGGGCCCAAGACGGTGCAACTGGCTCGAGTTTTGGGCTTGCATCAGGTGCCGCTGCCGGTGGTGTGGTTTTCGGCCGAGGACGACGCGCGCGCCGCCAGCCTGCTCCCACCCGGTCGTCCCGTCATTGTTCTCGCCCCCACCGCCAACTGGGCGCCCAAAGTCTGGCCGGCGGAGCGGTTCGTGACCCTGTTTCAGCGCCTCGCGGCGGGTTCGCTTCCGGGTGCGATGCCGGCCGTGATCGCCGGTCCGGGGGAAGCTGAAGCGGCGATGGCGGAACCCGTACTGCGGGCCTTGCCCAATGCGATCGACCTGATCGGCCGCCTCAGTCTGGCGGAGATCGCCGCTTTGCTGTCCCGGTCGAGCCTGTTCGTCGGCAACGATTCCGGACTGATGCATCTGGCCGCCGCCTCGGGTGTGCCGACGCTTGGCTTGTTTGGACCGACAAATGCCGCGGAATATGGGCCGGCTGGTCCGCGTGCCACCGCGCTATGCGGGCCGGATACCGCGATGGAGAGCCTCTCGGTGGACGCGGTGGTGGAGGCGGCCGCTCGGCTGCTGGCCGCATGACGGGCCATGCCGCTCACCGCGCGGTCCGGACCGCGAACCTTCACATCATGGCCCGAACGACCCGGGCCATGACGCTTTGGGCTACAGCCGCCCGCTACTCAGCCGCGGCGGCTGTTTCCGCGGGGACCTTCGCTTTGCGGGCCTCAAGCTTTGCCCGGGCCGCGGCGCGGCGCTCGTCGAACTTCGCCAGCCGGCGTTGCGGGTTCGGGTGCACGACGTTGTCCGCCTGGCCAGGCTCCTTCTGCGCGCCGGCCCACCCATGCGCGGCGATGTCGAAGATGATGCCCGACAGATCGAGGTGCTTCACCTCATAGCCATCGGGATTGCTCGGATCGCCCATGATCCACTCGGCGCCGGTGCCGCGCACGATCTTGCCTTGCTCCACGACGTCATCGACCCAGAAGCCAATATGGTGGATGCCGACATAGTCCTTGCCGGTGCCCTGCGAGGCCTCATCCGTCTTGAACTTCAGGATCGCGAGGTTCACCACCCCGTCGGTCAGGAACACACCCTCGGCGAGCGGTCCGTCGAGCTCAGTCACCTCCTGCAATCCCAATGCGTCCTTGTAGAATTCCGCGGTCTCCCACGGGTCCTCGACGCTCAGCGCGACGT
>CALFNB010000213.1 GCA_937902425.1 uncultured Acetobacteraceae bacterium
GGGCCATCGCGCTGATCAGTGTCTTCGCCAATTTCGGCGGGATCATCGGTCCCGTCGTGATCGGCTGGCTCAAGACCACGACGGACAGTTTCTCCGGCGGGCTGTATTATGTCGCTTGCTGCGCGTTCGGCGCGGCGATCGCCATCGTCGTGCTGCGCACCGCGGCGCGAGTGCCCAGGGCGGGGGGTTGAGCCGCCACGCTCGACCGCGACGGGCCGTGGCACCGGCGCCCCGGGCCACCGCCGGCACCTGAACGCCCTTGGCGGGCGGTGGGCACCGCGTTCTCAGACGAAGCGCTGCTCGATGACCTGGCCGCGGGGCGCTGACGCTGCCATGGTGCGACCTTGAAGGTCTGCAATGGGTCGTGTGCGGTCCTACAGCGTGTGGTTTCTCGGTTCGGTCCGAGCGCCATTTCTCCGTCCCAACCGTGGAACGCGGCCTGAGGACAGTCCGACGTTCAAGGTGGCCTATTAAGGGTAGATCCTGGCGAAAACCGGCTGGATGGAGTTTGGTCGGGAACCGTTGGCACAGCCGAACGAACCATTCGTCGGACGAGTACGATCAGACAGCACAAAGGCCCACCGCGATGCACCGTTTTGGCGTTCTCGTGCCATCGACCAACACCACTGTCGAAACAGAGTATGGTCGGCTTCTGCCGCCAAGTTTACAGGTCCACGTCGCGCGGATACCGCTGCTCAGCAGTGGCGCGGAGACCACTCCCCGCGGCGGCGACGCCGATGTCGACTATCAGGCGCGTCTGCTAGGCAGCGCCAAGGTTGAAGTGGTGGCGCTGGCACAGACCGCGGCGGGCCTGTCCTCCGACGACTTTGACGAGCAAATCACCAAACGCATGAGCGAAGCAGCCGGGGTCCCGGCGATCACCTCAGCCCGAGCGATCGGTCTTGCGGTGCGGGCTCTGGGCGCGCGGCGGATCGCGCTCGTGTCGCCCTATCCGATCCCAGTGCTTGAACTGTTGAAACGTCATTACACCGTCAAATATGGGCTGGAGGTTGTCGCCAGCGAAACCTTCTCCGGCACCGATTCGGTCACATACCCGACGCTCGGTCAGGGCATGGCACGCGATGCCATCGCGCAGACCGACAGGCCGGAGATTGAGGTCTTCATTGTTCCCGGCGGCAATTTTCCGACGATGTCGTTCGTATCTGAATGGGAACACGCGATTGGCAAGCCCGTCATCACCAGCAACCAGGCCGCGCTCTGGGCTATGCTTCAAATCATGCGGGTCGACGACAAGCTCCCCGGACTGGGACAGTTGCTTGACGAGATGCCCGCGATGTGAGCCGACGCGTCGCTGGTCGGATGACAGTCCGGCACGTCGGTCCTGTAAGCGGTTCAATTGCAAGCCCTGGGTATGTCCATCCACCGACGTGCCTCGCTGAACAATTCAGGAAATTCGCAGCAAGACCCGGTCCATAATTGGACTGGGTGTTCTCGGTATGGAAGTCCGGTGCGCAACGGTTGACGCAACTCGGAGGCAGTGCTCCGAGTGTCCGCTTAGCCCAGGCGGCGGGGGACGCGGTTTAGTTCAACACGTTTTACGCTCACCGGAGCGAATCCCGGCTTTGGGATCCACGCGGAAAGGACCGTGCGCCGCGCCGGCAAGCGTAAAACGCTGTACGATATCGCGCCTCCTACAATTAGTCGGGTTGCCTCCCTCCATAGTGGGGCCGAGTCTTTCCCGCGATGAGCGAAATCCACCACTGATGCCGCGCGGTTCGCATGGCGCGATCGTCGGACGCCGGAAACCGCCGCTTCCACTGTGAGGCCTGAGATCGGTTCAGCTGTCCCGACGCTCGCGGGGCAGACGCCGCAGGATAAGACCGGCCACCACGTCTCGGTCATGCTCCTGGAAGAGCACGCTCACCACCACGCGCTCACGCCAGGCAAAGCGGGCGAGGCTCTCGATTTCCTCCTCACGCGAGGCAAAGAACCGCTTCCTGTCGTCCCGTTCGCGCAGGATGATCCCTTCGAAGTCGCCGAAGCGGTCGTAGGACAGGCCCTCGATCTTGCCGGTGCACTCTCGCTCGTGGTCGCGGGCATGGTGGTCACCTGGGCCACCGTGGCCCGGAAGCGGAACCGGCGGCTTGTGGCCCGGTCCCGTCACGCCCGGGGTGCCCCAGATCCCCCATTGCGATGGAGGAATATGCAGCGGATTGCCGTGAACCCCCGTCACCCGACCCTCGACGAGGCCGATGTACTGCTTGAGCACCGGCCACCAGCGGTTGTTCGACGCCACCTGCCCGAGCCGCCATTTCATGATGGCCAGCGTGTTTTCTTCCCAGGGACGCATGGTCTTGGCAGTGGTCACCGGAATGCGGACGGCAAATGTACCGACCACGTAGCGCCAGTCGGAGTTTGTGGCCGGGTTCGATTTGCCGGGCGCCTGGCCGGCGGCGAGACCTTCCAGTTGCGGGATCTGCGGTGGCGGACTGCCCTTCGCAGTCGAGAGGCGCCGGACGGTTACCAGGAACGTCTGGCCGGCGTGGATGCCACTCGGCAGGTCGATGGTGAACAAGCCGGCGAAATTGGCACCGGCGCCGGTCGGCACCGGCACGAACGTGAAACCGCTGTCCGGGACGACGCAGCGGATGGTATAGGCGTCGGCAGCCGACAACTGGTGGGTAGAGTAAAGCTGCCGTGCGATCGCGAGCACGCCCGCCGAAGGCGCCGCCGGCCAGTAGATCGTCGCCACCGAACCAGCCGGAACCTTGCCCCAATCGATCATCAACTCGTCCGGCCGGTCGGACAGGGCCGTCGTCGCCCCCAGTGCGGGACCGGGACGCAAATCGAAGGTCTGCGGTATACGGTGGGCCTCGGGCGGACCGGGATTGTCAGAAAAGGTGATCTGGCAATTGCGCTGGGCAAGCTTGTCGCTGTTCTCCGGCCCCACCACCTGGCCGCTCGTTGGGATCGGCGCATTGTCATACGCGATCTGGGCGACGATGCAGCTATGCGTACTCGGCAGCAGCTTCTGGATTTGCTGGCCGCCGATCGAACTGTCGGTCGCATAAAGATTGAGATAGCAGCCGTAGTAGGCCCAGACCGAGGTCAGGGTTCCGGTTGAGATTGGCTGGTTGTTCACGCTCGAGCCGGAATAATCGCTGTTCACCGGCGCGGACTCGTAATTGCCGGTGGCAAAGAATGGGATGGTCACGTTGTTTACACCGAGCAGTGGCGCTTCGGGCAGACCGCCGACGAACGTGGACGGATAGGTGGGCCCGGGCTGGTAGTCAGTGTCGCTGGTCTCGGCAGCGAAAAGGCGGAAGAACACCTTCACGGGAAGCCCGGTGCTGGAGCCCGCAGCCCCGGTAAGCCGCACGCGCGCCACGGCAAAGTTGTAGTTCACGAACGGCGGTCCACCGAGGTTGGCCGGGTTGGGGAAGGTGGGCGTTACCGATGAATCACCGCTCAGGGCGTTGTTCTGGTCGGGGAACAGACTGAACGGGTCGGTCTTGGAGGGGTCGTTGTAGGTGGTGTTGAGATGGTTCAGCAGATCCTGAATGTATTGGTAGGCCTGCGGCGTATGATAGCTCGTGTTGTCGGGCACATTCAGCGTCACCGCCCCATCTATCGGGGAGGCGTTGATCCCCGGCGTCACCGTAAAGACGCGCAGGTCCTGGCTGAGCCAGAACGCATTGTTGCCCTGCCCGTCAACACTGCCACCAGAAGTGTCGAAGTTGGCGAAGCCGGGATTCTCGCCTGCTTCCAGGTCGAACACGGTCTCGGCGGTCATAAGCTGACCGGCGAAGGTGATGATTGAGCTGATCGGTATCTGCGTTGCCGGGTTGCCGGGATCGGGGAAAATGCCACCCTGAGATACGGGCTTAGCTTTGGTCAGGTCGAAGGTGACCGTGCAGGGGAAGAGGATGCGCTGGGGCGTCGATGTATTATTGGGCAACTCAGGTTGGGACGTCTGCACGCTCACTGTGATCCCGCCTAACCCATGTTTAGCACCCACCAAAATAAACCCCTTATTATCAGCGTCTTGCACCATC
>CALFNB010000214.1 GCA_937902425.1 uncultured Acetobacteraceae bacterium
CGTCCGCCCGGACCCTGGTGCCGCCGGCCAGACAGTCCTGATGGTGTGGTCCACGACGAAATAAGCAAGACCGTAACACGGAGCACGCGAAGGCCACGGGAGCGCACGAAGCAGAAAGATTTTGGGGCGCTTCGCGCGATTGTCAGTCCGAATACCGCGCGAAGCGCCATGCTTGCCTGCTCCGTGTGCTCCGGTGGCCTCCGTGTCCTTGGTGTTACAGCCGACTGACTTGCTTGCCTGGCCGTGAGCGAAACGCCTCGGCATCCCGCGCCTGTCGCGCTCAAGATATGTGCATGCGACAGGGCTCGACCCGAGCAGCATGTGCCAACACGCTCTTGTTCACGAACCGGAGACGAGCGCGAGAATGACGGTCTGGGACATCACGACCAGGTGCCTTCCATTCGACCGGTCGAAATCAGGCGTTCACCGTGCGGCGCTTAACGCTCCGTTGCACGGCGGGACGCTTCTCCGGAGTAAGCAGCGAGCCACCCGAGAGCGTCTCGATCTTCTGCGTATATGCCCGCAGATAATCATCCATCGAGAGGTGACGTTCGGCATAACGCCGCGCGCCCGCGCGCAACTTCTGATCCAGTTTTTTATCTTCCAGCACCCTCAGCACGGAGTCCGCGAGGTCGCTCGGATCGAAAAAAGACGTTAACAAGCCGTTCCGGCCATGCGTGATGAACTCGCGCACCGGTTCCGTGTCGCTGCCAACGATCGCGCAACCGGCCGCCAGCGACTCCCGCAACGACCAGGACGCGACAAACGGGTAAGTCAGATAGACGTGCGCGTCCGAGCGGCGCAGCAGCGCGAGATACGTTTCGTAGTCGATGCGACCGGGAAACGCGATCCGCGATGGATCGATCTGATCGGCGACCTCCTTAAGAAACACTTCGCGCCAGGTCCCGCCGTTCGGTGCCGGCACGCCATAGCTGACGCCATCGCCCCCTAACATCACCACCTTCAAATTCTTCCGGCCCCGGAGCAACGCGGGGAGCGCGCGGATCATCGTGTGCACACCGCGATACGGCTCGAGATCGCGTGACACATAGGTCACCAACGCGTCATTCCGGCGGATCGTCATATCGGCGATTTTCAGCGGCGCGTGACGGGCTTTTTCGTCCGGCGAGCAGACATCCAGATTGACGCCTTCCCACAGCAGGTCGATCCGCGGCTGAGCCCAGTCGGGATAGGTCGACAATTGCCACTGGGTTGGCGTCACGCCGTGGACGCCGAGGTTCAATGCGATGTGGTTGATGGCGTTCTTCGCGCGAATGCGTGGAAAATCAGCCGGATCGATCGGGAATTCCGGATCGAATATGACGTCGGCTCTGTCAGTCTGGTAATAGAATTCCATGTAGCCAATCGTCGGCACGTCCGGAAATACATCAGGCAGATTTAGCATTTCGCCCCAGCCCTGATGGCCGATCACGATGTCCGGCGTGAAGCCAAGCCCCTTCAGCGACCTCGCGGTCTGCGCCACGATCTCCGCGCGACGGACCCCCGCATCAAGCTCCCGCGCCGCGATATGGGTCTCCTGCGAAGCCGGACGCGGCTTCATGTAGGGAACCTTTCGCACCCCCTCGATCACGTTCGCGTTGGCTTCGGTAATGAAGACGATCTCGTGCGCTTGCATCGCCACGAGATGCCGCGCGAGATGAAGGAACTGCCCCGGAAAGTTCTGGTGGACAAAGAGGAATTTCAACGCGTCATCCCAAATGGAGGCCGGCGGCGGGCCGGCCATTGGCTCAGATCATTTTTCGTTCGTATTGCTCAGGCCATCGGCGTGAGAGGCGCCGCGATCCCCGGGCCCAAGGGTCAGGCCACCCCGGGGTACACTTCGTCGACGAGCACCGTCCCATGGTATCACCGGGGGCCATGGTATCACCGGGGGCCGTGATATCACCGGAACCCGCGCTAACGACGGCTCGACCGGGCGGGGGATTTCGGCGCCGACACGCGAGAAGCGGACGACCGCGCGGCACCATCGGTCGCCGATTCCGAATGATCCGATTTGGGAACCAATTCGATCAGGAAGGATTCCAGCGCCGCCAGACCGGGCGCTTCGCAGGCGACGCCTTCCTCGACCGGCCCGACCGCGCTGCCGTCAATGAAAGTCGCGGAGTAACGCACGGTGTATTCTTTGGCGGCCGCACCCTTCAACCGCACATTCAGGCCCAGAAGCGGCAACGCCATGCCGCGGCTACCGCAGAACTTGCCATTGTCCACCCAGGGCGACAGCCAGCCTCGGCCGAGCACACCCTGGTATTCAACGTCGCCTGACGCGATCGGACCCTTGTCGGAGAGGCCGAAGCCTTCGATCCACGCCCGGCTGCCGCGCTTGCCGATCCACTCCCCGAACTGACCAGGGATATCGCCGGCGCCCTGGATATGGGCCATGACGTCCGCGTCCCGCTCCTTCGCCGCGGGCGCCGCCGCATCAGACCCGGCGACCGCCGGATCGCCGGCCAAACGCAGCACCTGCAGACGGGGAGCATTTTCCGCCGGCTGGCCCGCCGCCTGATAGATCGTGACCAGCACCTGAGCCGGTCCATCGGTTACCCGCACCAGCGCGGCGGTGTTGTCCAGCCAGCCGTCGTCGCGGAAGGTACTGATGGACACCGCCTCTGGCCGTCCCGCCATCCCTGGGCATCGCGTGATGCCCAGGGATGGCAATCCCGTGGCCGGATCCGGCGATCGACTGCCGGGGGCGGGAAATACACAGTAAACGCCCGTATCCAGCGTCATCAGGTTCGCGGAAACGCGAAGCTCGGTGATCCGCCCGGCGGCGGAAGCCAGGGGGGCGGAAGACTGGGGGGCCGATGTCTGAGGCGCGGGCGCCTCCTTCGCATCGGCCATGGTCTGAACCCCGTCGGCGGCAGGAGGCATGCGGTGTCTCACTTACTCATGGTTGCATTGATGGAAGGCTTGTAAGCCGAAGAGCGCCGGATCGGAAGAAAAGATCGTCCTCTCGCGGCATTCAATAGTGCGTCATTGATCGCCCGCGGCGCCAGGCCCAAAGGAAGCAGGAAACCGCGGCCGGTTTGCCGTATGCGCTCGGCTGGCGCGCCGATGTCGAACGCGGCGACGCGCAGGCCGGCACGCCACAATTCGGTAAGCCCGAGACACCACGTCTCCGGCCAGATCGACGGCAACAACGCCAGCGCCGCTCTCTGGGCTTCGATCAGCGCGACGGCCTCATCCGGCTGATACGGACCCGTCACGAACACCCGCCCCGTGTCGATCAGACGCTGATCGTCGATCGTCCTCCCGGCGACAACAAACGACAGGTCCAGTCCCCGCTTCTTCGCATCGCGCGCGCACGCGAGCAGAACGTGGAACCCCTTGTGCAGGCCGATCGCCCCGGCGACGCAGACCAGCACCGTGCCGCCCACGCGAGGGATCGGCGGCGGTTCGTCCACCGCGGCGTCGTCCTCATGCGGAATGACGACGGGGGAAATCCCGGGGAAATGTCGCACCATTCGCGCCGCGGCGTCGTGAGACGGTGCGATGACCCGGCGCGCGCCCGACAGAATATCACGGGATCGATCAAGCAACACCGGGACGGAAACGTCCTCGTGCAGGTAGCTGCCGGTCTCCGCGACACAGGTCTCACAGACTGCCGCGGCGGGCTCGCCGCAATAACGGTCGCCGCGGCCGACCAAAGCGATGCGAGGGCAAAACCACGTGTAATCGTGCGTGTGAGCGTCGTACGGCACGCCGAGCGCCCGAATGGTTTCGATCGCGGATGGATCGTGGTTGAGGAAATGATGCAACTCGGCCTCGACCGCTTGCATGCCACGTAGCAGGCGCCGCAAGGCGGGCTGCTCTCGCGGCAGTTCGAACCGCAAATCCGGCAGGGAGCCGCTGCTGACCATGACCCCAGCCGAGCCATTCCGCGGCTTCGTGGGGCGCAACACGATGGCATTGCGGCCACTGGCTTCGTGCGCGGCGACCGAAGCCTGGATGCGCCGCTCGACCCCGCCGCCGTCGTCATGCGTGATCAGGACCACGCTTTCGGTGCCAGTCCCGCGCCACCGCGCCAGGTCGCGCGGGCGCCGAGCCGGGGCAGGAGCGTCGACTTTCGCGACCGCCGGGGAAACAGGTTGCTTCGCCGGGGACGTGCTGTTCCAGTCCGCGCGGCGCGCGACCACGGGGCTGCCCTGAAGGTCCCGCCCGTCGCGTCCGCTTAAGCGGACAGGCGCTTCGCCGCCTGGGAGCTCAGCCCAAGGAACGGCGAACGAGCGAGGACGAGCAAGCGGCGCGAGGCCGGGAACCGCATCCGTCAGGCCACTGGCGACGATTTCCTTGCGCGCGCGCCCGGTTCCAACTGACAGACGCGGTTCGGTATCGGGATCGCCTGGGTACCAGGCCCAACCGCGAAGGCCGCCCTGCCACACTTCGACATGGCCTTCGACGCGTCCGATCGCGCGGAGCGAGACAGGGCTGCCGATCAGATGACGGTCTCCGCCGTCGCCGCCAATGGCCGTCACCGTGAGCGAACCCGCGCGAGGCCACTCCGGCGGCAGCATCAGATTGCGTCTGTCGTCGCTCCAGATGAGCAGCTTTCCGTCCATCTGTACTTCGATCCGGTCCGCCCCGGAGGGGTGCACCACGACAGCGCCCACGCCGGTCAAACCGCACCAGCCCAGAGCGTCAGTCGCCTTCGCCACCAGATCGGCAAGCGCAGAGAGGTCCGGCCACAACGCATGCCGGCGGAGCGCCGCGTCAATCGCCCCGCGCGCGCCGGCGATATCCCGCAGCAGGAACCGCGCGGTGGCGAGCCCCAGCCATGCGTCTCGCACGTCGCCGGAAGCCAGCACCTGGGAAAACAGGGTCGCGGCCTTTGCATTGTCGTCGCCGATCGCGGCCGACGCCAGGAGCAGCGTGATCGTGCCATCATGCGGCACCAGCCGATGCGCCCGTTCCAGCCAGCGCGTGGCGTCAGCCTTGTCCCCCGCCGCGAGCGCCGCCCGGCCGCGCGCGAACGCATCCCGCGTGTTGCGCTCCCATCTCGCTCGGTCGGCCGAGTCGTCGTTTATATCCGCGGGCATGGCTGGGATGGTCAGACCTCTTCGGTGACCGTTTCTTTCGGCATCGGCGGCAGTGAGGCGAGATCGCTCTTCGCATCCTGCAGACCCTGAGCCACCGCGCGTTCCAACCAGGCTCGCGCTTCCGTGGGGTTGTGCTCGCCCGCGACATTGCGCATCAGGAAGCGTCCCAGCATCATCTGCGCATAGGGATGACCGCGTTCGGCGGCCGAGCGATACCAGGTCTGCGCCGCGACCCGATCCATCGGCACGT
>CALFNB010000215.1 GCA_937902425.1 uncultured Acetobacteraceae bacterium
CGTTGCGGGAAATCTCCTGCGTCGCCGCGCCCTGCTCCTCCACCGCCGAGGCGATGGCGGTCGCCGTTTCGTTCACCTTGTTGATGGTCTCGGTGACGCTCTGGATCGACTCGGCGGAGATTTGCGTCGCCTCCTGGATCGCCTTGATCTGCGCGGCGATCTCCTGCGTCGCCTTGGCGGTCTGGGTCGCCAGGGCCTTGACCTCGCTGGCGACCACGGCGAAGCCCTTGCCCGCATCGCCGGCCCGCGCCGCCTCAATTGTGGCGTTCAGCGCCAGCAGGTTGGTCTGTCCGGCGATATCGCTGATGATTCTCACGACATCGCCGATCTTCTCCGCCGACGCGGTCAGGCCCTGTACTTGCTCATTCGACCGGGTCGCCTGCCGCACGCCATCCCGGATCATGCTGCTCGCCTGGGTGACCTGCTGGCTGATCTCCCGGATCGACGCGGACAGTTGCTCGGTCGCCGCCGCAACGGTCTGCACGTTCTGGGTGGCCTGCTCCGAGGCCGCCGCGACCGTGGTGGCCTGCCGCGTGGTCTCCTCCGAGGTCGCCGCCATTGATTGAGCGGTTGACTGTAGCTCGGTCGCCGCCGAGGCGACGCTCCCGACGATGCCGCCGACGCTCGCCTCGAACTTCGCGGCGAGGTCGAGCATGGCCTGACGCCGCTCCTGCTCGGCCTTCTTTTTCTGCGAAGCCTGCTCGGCGCGCAGACGCTCGGTCTCGATCATGCTGTCCTTGAACACCTGCACCGCCTGCGCCATCACGCCGATCTCGTCCTTGCGGCCGACACCCTCGATCTCGACCTTGAGATCGTTCTGGGCGAGACGACGCATCACCTCGGTGATGCGCAGCACCGGCCGCGAGATGCCGGCGATGATCCCGTATCCGACAAGTGAGCACAGGATCGCCGCGAGGATCAGCGCGCCGTAGATCCAGAGTCGAGCCGAGTCATAGGCCTGCACGCCATCCTGCCCGGCCTTGGCGGCGCCGCGGATCTGCAGATCGATATCCTTCACTACCACGTCGCGCCAGCCGTTATATCCGCCACGCATATTGCCGACATAGGACGCGTAGGCACCCTTCCTGTCGCCGCTGGCGATCATGTCGAGCATCTTCTGGTCGAGCCCGAGGTAGTTCTGCCAGCCAGCCTTGACCTGGTCCGCGATCGCTCTCACCTCGGCGGATGCCGTCGACGCCTCAAAGGCCGTCCACGCCTTTTGCGCATCCGCGGCCACCGTCTTCAAACTGGCCGCCTCCTTGGCCGACTGCTCCGGCGCCTCGGCGAGGAGCGCGGCCGCCTCGATCTGGCGGAAGCGCATGGTGTGGAAGGAGTAGTCCCCGAGTGCGCGCGTGGCCGGCAGCCAGAACTCGCGCATATTTGCAGCGGCGCCGTTGACCTCGGCCAGACGCTGCGTCGCAAACAGGCCAAGCGCAACGGTCAACAGAAGGAGGAAGCCGAAGGCGGCAGTGATCTTGGTCTTGACCGTCAAATTGGCCAGAGCGGCAAGCATGGTCATTCCTCCGAGAAATGATTGTCCAAAGTGGGTCATGCTTTGCGAAGCCGGCCGTCGCGAACCCGCCGCTAACATCTTGAATAATGCCTAAAGAACGGTTAAAATAACTCGTCGTCGGATAAAGTAGTTGTCAGAGCCTCTTGCAGAACCGGACGTTGATCCGGGACCTTCTTGATCGCCAGCTTGCCGCTAGCCTTCTCGGTAATTTTCCATGCAAGCTCCGCATTGCGATCACCATCGATGGCGTTGTTGGTCAGACGATTCTGCCACAAGACCACCTCAGGCCATGGATGTCCGCTCTGGGTCGAATCCGGCTGTTTAGTCCAAGCGACTCGGCTAAAGCTGCTTTGGGTCGGCAGGTGACGTTCAAACTGACCCACTACCCGACAAACGCGCGACACCGATCGCGGATGGGGCGAGCGGGAACGGGTGCTCCCGGAATATGCCTGGTCTGACGTCGCATGGTCGGGCATTATGATCCTGTCCCGGCACGGCAACCTGATCGGCAAGTGAGTGGCCAAAGCCTTCAAGAAACCCGCACGTCAACACAAAGTATCCGCCAGGAGCGGCCGGTCTCGCGAACCGCGCGATGAAGCAGCTGACACCACGCTGGTCCTGATCACCGGAACCGATGCCGATGGCGACCCGGTCGGCCGGCCCGCGGTGTGGGACGCCAGCGACGGCCGGGCTCCATTGATCCGTATGGTGGCGGAACGACCGGGCCAACCGGGCCTCGCTCCCGGCGATCGGGTGCTCGCCAGCCTGCGGCCCGCCGGTCCCGGCAAGTTTCAGGGCCGCACGGTCCAGCGCGTCAGCGAGACCCCATCGCGGATCCTCGGCGTGTTCCGGCCCGGCCATCCCGACGGACGCATCATCCCGACCGACCGCCGCGCCAAGGCCGAATGGGTGGTCCCGCGCGGTCAGGAGGCCGCCGCCGAAGCCGGAGAACTCGTGCTGGCGGAGCCTCTGCCGCACCACCGGCTCGGTCTCAAACCCGCGCGCGTCATCGAACGGCTCGGCAAACTGGGCGATGCGAAGTCGATCAGTCTCATCGCCATCCACACACACGACATCCCGGTGGCCTTCCCGGAGGACGCGCTGCTTGAGGCAAGCCACGCGCACGCCGTTCCTCTGGGCCACCGCGAGGACCTGCGCGATGTTCCGCTGATCACCATCGACGGCGAGGACGCGCGCGATTTCGACGACGCGGTCTTCGCCGAGCCGGAGGGCGGCGGCTTCCGCCTGATCGTGGCGATCGCCGACGTCGCCTGGTACGTGCGGCCGGGATCGCCGCTCGACCGCGCGGCGCGCACCCGCGGCAACAGCGTGTACTTTCCGGACCGCGTCGTCCCGATGTTGCCGGAGGCGCTGTCCAACAACTGGTGCAGCCTGTTGCCGGGCGAAGACCGCGGCTGTCTGTTCGTGGAAATGCGGATCGACAAAGCGGGCCGCAAGCTGTCACATCGTTTCGGGCGCGGTCTGATGCGCAGCGCCGCGCGGCTCACCTATGAACAGGTGCAGCACGCCGCCGACGCCAACGCCGATCTCCCGGTGAACCCGCGTCCGCTTTACGATGCGTTTCACGCCCTGCTCGGCGCGCGCGTGGAGCGCGGCACGCTGGATCTCGATTTGCCGGAACGCAAAGTCACGATCAGCCCAACCGGGGAAGTGCTGTCGGTTTCACCGCGGCCGCGGCTCGACAGCCACCGTTTGATCGAGGAGTTCATGGTTCTGGCCAACGTCGCGGCGGCCGAAGAGCTGGAGCGGCTGACCCATCCCGTCGTCTATCGCGTGCATGCGCCGCCCACCGATGAAAAATTGGCCGCGCTGCGTGGATTCCTGAACGGCGTTGGAATTTCGTTGCCGCCAGGTAACCAGCTGCATCCGCGCGACCTCGATCGCGTTCTACGCAAGGCGGCCGGTACGGCGGACGCCCAGGTGGTGAATGAGGTGATGTTGCGGAGCCAGTCCCAGGCCGCGTACAGCGCGGATAATATCGGCCATTTCGGTCTCGCGCTGACCCGCTATGCGCATTTCACCAGTCCGATCCGCCGCTATGCCGATCTGCTGGTGCATCGCGGCCTGATTACCGGATTGCGGCTTGGTCTGGGCGGCCTCGGCGACAATGCAGCGGCGCTGTTTCCCGACACCGCCGCGCATATCACGATGACCGAGCGGCGCGCGGCGCTGGCCGAGCGGGACGCGATCGACCGGTACCTCGCCGCGTTCATGGCTGATAAGACAGGAGCGCGGTTCACGGCGCGCATTTCGGGCGTGACCCGTTTCGGCCTGTTCGTTACCGTAGCCGACAGCGGAGCCAGCGGAATCGTTCCGATGTCCGCGCTTCCCGACGATTACTGGCATCATGACGAAATGGAACAGACCCTGACCGGAAGCCGGACCCGCCGGGTGTTCCGCCTGTCGCAGGACGTCGAGGTTCGGCTCGTGGAAGCGAACCCGGTGACTGGCGGACTGGTGTTCCAGATCCCGCGCGCTGAACAGTCGGGGAAACGGTCACGCCCACGGTGATCCAGATCGTCTTCCTGTTGTGTTTCTGCCTGGCCGAAGCGACCTGCGCCCAGTGCCAGGTGCTGTTGCCGGCCACCATGCGGCAGGCCGCCTTTGGCCAGCCCGGAGGACAGGCTGGCGGGTTTGACGACGATGCGTTGGCCGCCGTTCAGACCGAGGCGATCGACTTCATGTTGCCGCGCACGCTGGACGCCGTGACCGCCGCCCAACTCACGATGTGGGGTCTGAGCGGTCTGACATCGATCGATCCCGCGTTGGCGGCCATCCTCGTCCGGGACAATGACGTTCAGTTGCTGGTGCGCGGCCGGCTCGCTTTCGACGTCACCGCCTCCGGTTCGGATGGCGCGCCATGGGCGAAGGCGGCGGCGAAGATCGCGGCGGCGGCTTATGCCGCCTCACCCGCCATGCGGCAGATAGGACAGCAGGCGGTGACGAAGGTCTTGTTCGACGAGATGCTGGCCCACATCGATCCCTATTCCCGCTACCTGCCGCCGTTCGAAGCGGTGGGCGACCGCGATCGCCGGGTGGGGCATGCCGGAATTGGCGTGACGCTGTATCAGCGCGGCCGGTCCGTGGCGGTGCGGGATGTCATTATCGGCAGCCCAGGGGCGTTGGCGGGGATTGTGCCGGGCGACGTGATCCAGTGGGTGAATGGCAAAACCGCGCTCAACCGCGACCATGCCTCCGTCGATGCGATGTTGAACGGGCCGGAGGGGACCGAGGTTCGGATGGGCTGGCGCAATCGCGATGGCACGTTAAGCGGGGCGACGCTGACACGCATCATGATCCCACCGGAAACCGTGTTCCCCCGCCGGAGCGGCGACGTCGTGATCATTGAGATCACGGGCTTCAGTCAGACGACGGATGAGCACGTCATCAAGGTGATTCGCGATACCCTGAAAGACGCCCAGAAAGTCACCGGCATCATCCTGGATTTGCGCGGCAACCGCGGCGGCCTGTTGCGAACCGCGGTTGCCACGGCGGACGCGTTCCTGCCCCTGGGCGTCGTCGTGCAAACCGCCGGGCGAGCTCCGGAGACGAATCGCATCTGGCGCTCCGGCGGGGGTGAGATCGCGAAAGGCGTGCGTATGGTGGTGCTGGTGGATGGCGGCACCGCCAGTGCCGCCGAGGTGCTCGCCGCCGCGCTGGCGGATCGCGGACGCGCGGTCGTGATGGGCAGTTCGACCTTCGGCAAAGGCGTGGTGCAGACCATCGACCCATTGCCGGACGGTGGCGAATTGTTCCTGACCTGGAGCCGCATTCTCGCGCCCCGCGGCTGGCCGATCCAGAGCCTCGGCGTCATGCCGCGGATTTGCACCAGCCTGGGGGATGAGGCTGTGCAGCGGCAACTCGCGGCGCTGGCCAATGGCCGGTTGGAGATGGCCGCCGCCGTCAAGCGGCACGACGCGGCCCGAGCCCCGCTAAGCCCGGATCAGATCGTGGCCATTCGGGAACCCTGTCCGGCGGCCGATCCGCGCAACCGGGACCTGGAGGTCGCACAGACACTGATCGCGGCGCCCGCGAGTTACGCGGCCGCTCTGCTGGAGCCCATGGCGGACGCGCGGTAATCGCCGGCCCGGCCCGGCCCGCCCAATCTTCATGGCCCAACCGTCGCGGCGCAATCTTCGTGGCCCAATCTTCGTGGCCGGGTCTTCGCGGTTTGTTAATCGCGACCCGATAGCTTCGGGCCATGAAACGGCTCGAATGCCTGGATGGCCTGCGAGGCGCGCTGGCCGTGTATGTGATGCTCGGCCACATGGCGCCGTTCGCGGCACTGCCGGGCTGGATCATCGGCCCGCTCTCGCATGGTGGCGCCGCCGTCGACGTGTTCTTCATCCTGAGCGGCCTCGTCATCTTTCGTTCCCTCGAAAGCTGCCGGTTTGAGGCAAGGCCGTTCCTGATCCTGCGCATCACGCGGATTTTCCCGGTGTTCCTGGTGATGTTCGCCGCCGGCACCGCGCTGCAGCCGTTGTCCGCTCCATTCGCCGCGATGCCGTGGGTGGAGCCGGCCAGCCTCGCCCGCGACATCTGGTCCCAGGACTGGCCCGCCACCTGGGCCGTCGAGATCGCCGCCCATCTGACGATGACGCACGGACTGTTCCCCAACGGCGTGCTGCCAAACGTCTGGGTCAGTTTTCTGGGCGCCGCCTGGAGCCTGTCCACCGAGTGGCAGTTCTACGTCCTGGCGCTGGTGCTCGGGCGCTCGAGGATGAGCGCGGAGCGGTTGGCCGCGGTGTTTCTGGCAATCGCGGCGTTGGGCCTCGTCTGGGACATGGCGGCGCCGGAGGCCTGGCGGTTCAGCCGGGCATTCCTGCCGAACAAAGCCCAGTACTTCGCACTGGGGATCGCCAGCGCGGTCTGGGCTGATCGCCGATCGCCGCGGGCGTTCGCGCTCGTGCTCGGCGCGACGCTGGTGCTGTGCGCCATGCATGGCGACCCCGGGAAGCTGGCACCACCGCTGGTCTGGACGCTCTGTCTTGCGGCACAGCTCTCGCCGCGCCGGCTGACCATCATCGCGACACCGCTGCGATGGCGGGTCGCCCAATGGCTCGGCGCGATATCCTACCCGATCTATCTGGCGAACGAGCCAATCCAGAAGGCGCTGGCTTTTGTTCTGGTTCATTTCGTGCCAGGGGAACCGGTGATATTCACCGCGGTGTGGCTACCGGCGGCGGTGCTGATCCCGATCGGTGTCGCCGCTTTGCTGCATCGATACGTGGAGATCCCAGCGCTCCAATGGGGACGAGCCCTCGCGCATGGCGGTCGTTACGGTGTAACGTCGATCGGCGTGCGGCCCTGAAACCGCTGGCGGCTGGCGACCTCCCGCCTGGTCAGCGAACCGCCCGGCCCGCGTCAAATCCGAGAAATCCCGCGGCGGGGATCGGCGAACCACCGTTGCCTGAGTACAGTCTGGGTGTCTCGGCAACCGGCGCCTCCGGCGCTCGCGCGGATGCCGAGGTGACCCGCGACCGGCCGACGGGCCTCAAGGTGGCGCTGGCGCGAAGGATCCCGTCTCCCTCGTTCGCGCCACCGCTCGTGCCCCGGCGTACCAAGGTGCGCGACGCGGAGTCGGCATCCCGCATCGACAGCAGCATAAACGAAATATCGTTGCGTCCGAGGTCGACCGACAGCTCCAGCGGTGTCAGGCCGAGAACGTTATGACCATTCAATTCCGCGCCGCGATTGACGGCATCCCGTGCCGACGGGAGATCGCCACGATTGATCGCGTCGAACAGCGCATCGGTGGGCAACATATCGGCTATCGACCCGGTGGGCGCGGCAGCCTCGGGGGAGGTTTTCGTACCGGGCAGTACCGGCGGCGGCGTGGGCTGTGGCTTCGCGTTCTGCTGGGCCCCGCGCATCGTGCGTTGGCTCGCGCCGCCGATGCTCATTGGTCCGTCGCCGGTCAATTGCGCGACACACGGCGTGGCCACGGCTATGGCGAGGCCCAACGGGAAGCACAACCCAATCGCCAAATTTCGAGCGAATAACCCGCGCATGCCAATCCCCCAGTACAGGCCCCGAGTACAGGCTCAGTCCCCCCTACATGCGTTCGACCAAAACCGCAAACAAGTCGCACCGCGAACAAATCCGGATCACGCGCCAAACGGGAGGGCATCTCACCAGCCGTTCATTCGCGGCCAGACCGCGACAATCTCATCCAAACCGTCGATCACGTGATAACGATCATGCGCCGCCGCCGTCAGGCACGCGTGATTGGGCAGCACCCGCAGCCTTGTCCCCACCGGGGTCGCGATCATGCTGTTGGGGCCAGGCTCGACGACGCCGTGCTCCTGATACGCCTTGCGCACGATCGCGCCGCCCAGAGCCGGCTCGCCGTGGATATCCAGCACCAGTCCGTAGCCAAAATCGTTCGGCGTCAGTTCCGTGCTGCGATCTTTGGACAGGGCCAGCGCCCCGGCATCGATCAGCAGCCGCCCGGACGGCTGTCCGATCACGCTGGTCAGCACCGTCAACGCGATGCTGTCGCGCGCGTGGGTTTCGATCTCCGCCTGGAACAGATCGCCGAACATGTAGACGCCGGCCCGGAATTCCGTCAGTCCGCTCATGGTTTCGGCGTGCCGCCCGGTCGGCGAACTGCCCGCCGAAACAACCGAGATCACATGCCCTTCATTGCGCAGGCGCTGCGCGGCATAGACGACGTGACTGCGCTCCAGTTCCGCGATCTGGGTGATCTCCGCGACGCTGCGGCCCTGATAGGAATGACCGGCATGGGTCATCACGCCGATCAGGTTGGAGCCCAGCCGGTTGGCGAGTTCGGATATCAGGTCCTCGGCGACGAGGACCCCGCCGCGCTGCTCGCCGCAGTCGATCTCGATCAGGGCTTTGATGTCGGCCGGGTGCGCGGCGATGGCGTCGGCGCTCAGCGGATCGTCCGTGATCACGGTCACGTTGGCGCCGCTGGCGTTCAGCCTCGCGACCTGATCCAGCTTCGCCGGCACGATCCCAACCGCGTAGAGAATGTCGACGATGCCATGACTGGCGAAATACTCCGCCTCGGCCAAGGTGGACACGGTGATGCCGCCGGGTTGCCCGGAAAGCGCCAGCCGCGCGACATCGATCGACTTCGCCGTCTTCATGTGCGGCCGGAGCGGCACCTGAAGGCGTGCGAGGTTGCCCGCCATGGAGCGGATGTTCCGCAGCAGCTTCTGGCGATCGAGAACGAGGCACGGCGTTGGCAGGTCGGCGAGCTTCATGTGGGGGGTGTCCCTGAAGCTGTTGTTTCGGTGGGCACTGGCCACGTCGCGACGTCATCGATGGGCAGCACTGGCCGCGGCATATGCCGCCAGGCGAAGCGCGACAGGATCGGACTGGTCAGGCCTGGGGCGTCGACCTCGATCACGTCTTCGTGGCGGAAGAACTCGTCGAAGCCGCCACGGAAATGGCCCCGAGACTTGACCACGACAACCCGCGCGGCGGCGATGTCCAGGCCGAACATCTCGAAGAACACCGGATCGGCGCATTGCACCCGGTTGCTGATGACGACCACGGTCAGACCGCCGATCCGCAGAGCCGCCGACAACCCAAGGTCAAGCGTGTTATTGGCGTAAATGCCGCGGCGGCCGCGCACCGCCTGATCCCGCAGGCCCGCCACCGTCGCGTCGGCGGTGAACGGTTTGCTGAATTCGTCGCCCCCCTCCCTGTTGAACCGGGCGATGAACGTGGCGCCCACACCGTGGATATGCGCCTCGGCGGCCAATGCGGGATCGTGGATCACGCCCACCAGGCCGTTCTGAACACCGGCCGCGAGGAAGGCCTCCAGGATCCACATCGTGTTGCCGCGCCCACCACCGCCGGGATTATCACCGACGTCAGCGAAGATAAGCGGGTGGAGCGACGCATCCCCGGTGGCCTTCGCCCGAGCGGTAGCATCTTCCATGCTGGTCAGACTGGGGCGGAATTGCTCGCGCCGCGCCCAACCGGCCTCGGCGATCTCACGCGCCAGGCCGTCGGCGGCGGGCTGGTCCAGCGCGGTGACCACCACGGTCAGCCCGTTGAATGGCGTGTCGGCGTAGGCGAACCCGCCCATGACGGAGACATTCAGCACCCGCCCGGAATATGGCGGCTCCCGCATGCGCCGTTGCCCGAGGTCGATCAGTTCGCCGTACGGGCGGTGTGGCGCGTCCTTGCCAGTCAGCATGGTGACGGTCGGCGGCACGATCGGCAGCCGAACGCGAGACAGATACGTGCGGGTTCCGCTCATCAGCCGGCGCAGGGTCTGGGCTGCCTCGATGCCACGCTCCCGCATGTCCAGATGCGGGTTGGTGCGGTAGCCGATATAGGCGTTCACCAGATCCACGTTGGCCGCCGAGACGTTGGCATGCAGATCGTAGGTCGCGACGACCGGCACCCTGTCGCCCACCACGCGGCGGACCATGGCCAGCAGCGTGCCCTCGGGGTCATGGTCGTTGACGGTGAGCCCGGCGCCGTGCAGCACGCAACAGACGCCGTCGAGTTCGCCGGCGCCGCGCAGGTCGGTCTCCCATTGCACCATCATGCGGTCGAAGAACTCCTGCGACACCGGGCCGTTCGGTTCAGCCATGGCCAGCAGGCCAGGCATGGGTTGCCACGGACCGGCGGCGTCCATGTCGGCGACGAAGCCGGGCATTTCGCCGAGCATCATCGGCGCGGGCGACCGCGCGTTGGCCAGCATACTCTCGCCGCCGAGCAAAGTCCGCGCGCGGAAGTCGGTTTCGAACGCGATCGGGGCGAAGCGGTTGCACTCGATGGAAAAGCCCAGCAGGGCGACGCGCGGGCCGGTCATACCTTAATCCCATTTAGTTCAGCGATCCGGCTCGTTGCCTTCAGTCCGCTGCCTGTCATCACCATCACGGTGGTTTCGTCCGGCTGGATCGTGCCCGCCGCCAGCAACTTCGAAAAGCCCGCCGCCACCTGCGCCGACGTCGGCTCCACATAGACCCCGATTCTGGCGAGGTCGAACAACGACATCTCGATGTCGGTTTCCGACACCAGAACAGCGCCACCACCGCTGTCGCGCAAGGCCGCGATGACCTCTCGCCGGCGAACGGGTTTGGCGATCGCGGTGCCCTCGGCGATGGTCGGTTCGATCGGGGTCGCGACCTCCTTGTCCGTGCCGGCCAGGAAAGCGGCGGCGATCGGACCGCAATGGGCGGGTTGGATGGCGAAAATCCGCGGCATTTCCGTGATCTCGCCGGCGCGCAGCAGCTCGGCGAAGCCGATCGCGCAGCCCAACACGTTCGAGCCGGCGCCGCAGGGTGTAATGATATTGTCCGGCGCGCGAAATCCCAGGTCCTCCCACAGTTCGTAGGCCAGCGTCTTGGTGCCCTGGAGGAAGAACGGGTGCCAGTTGTGGCTGGCGTAGAAGAT
Source organism: uncultured Acetobacteraceae bacterium (assembly GCA_937902425.1). GTDB lineage: Bacteria > Pseudomonadota > Alphaproteobacteria > Acetobacterales > Acetobacteraceae > Rhodopila. The sequence goes on from CALFNB010000215.1 coordinate 10,916, forward strand.
CGACGCCGCCTCCCGCACCGCGGCGTCGGCGGTGTCCTGCCGGCTGCCGGGGATCAGGCGGATCTCCGCGCCATAGGCCCGCATCTGCACGGTCTTGCCGGGGCTGGTCGACGCCGGAGTCATGATCGTCGCCCGCATTCCACCGGCGGCGGCATACCCGGCGACCGCCGCGCCACCGTTGCCCGAGCTGTCCTCCAGCACGTGGGAAATCCCCTGGGCGCGCAACAAGGACAGCATCACGCTCGCGCCGCGGTCCTTGAAGCTGCCGGTGGGGTTCATCCAGTCGCATTTCAGCAGCACGCGTGCGCCATGCAAGGTGCGTGGGATCAGCGGGGTCATACCCTCGCCCAGTGAAATTGGGGAGTCGATCTGGAACGGGAACGCGGCGCGGTAGCGCCAGAGGCTCCGTTCCGCCAGGTCGATCTGGCCGCGCGTCAGTCCCGGCAGTGGGGTCAGCAGTAACGGCGCCCGATCGTCGCCGCTCCAGCGCGGCGTGGCGATGGGGTAGGTGCGGCCGGTATGTGGATCGAGATAGGCGGGATTGGGCATGGTGGCCTG
>CALFNB010000216.1 GCA_937902425.1 uncultured Acetobacteraceae bacterium
TCGGCGAAGTCGCTCACGATCAGGTCCGGCTGGTGCGGCGTTTCCCCGAACGGGCGGCGGCGGCGATCGATGAACGCGGTGCGCATGCCGAACGATTTGGCGCCGACGCAGTCGAAGGCGTGGTTGGCCACGAACAGGCAGGCGGAACGGTCGAGGCCGATCAGTTCCTCGGCCTTCGCATAGGTCTTCCAATGTGGCTTGAAACAGCCGGCTTCCTGGACCGAGATCACCCGGTCGAACGGAAAGCCGATATGCGGACCCGCCGCCGCCAGCATGTCGGGATCGCCGTTCGACAAAATCACCAGTTTGTAGCCCGCGAATCGCAGTCGGTGCAGCGCGGCGACCACGTCGGGGAAGGGTTTCAGCGACTCGATCCAGGAGACCAGTTCGCGGACCTCATCCTGCGTGTAGCTGAAGCCGCAGCGGTCCATCACCTGCGACACGGCGCGGTGGCCGATCTGCCGGTAGGGCGTGTGGCCGCGATCGCACAGCGCGTCGATCATCGAGTTCTCGTAATGCGTCCGCCGCCACCAGGTGACGAAACTGTCGGCGCTGCCCTTCCAGCCTTTGGCGCGCAGGAACGGTTCGGCGCGCTCGGTCAGGCCTTTCTGCATGTCGACGATGGTGCCGTACTGATCGAACACCAGGGCACGGATTTCGCGGCGGAGGATCTCGGGACGTTCCATGACGCGGGCCTTCGCTTGTGGTTCATCGCCGCATCTGGCTCACGCCGGCTTCCGTGACAATCCCTGGGCTTGCCGCACCTGCGAAGAGCCGCCGATACTGGTCGCATGAGATTGCTTGCAATGATCGCGAGGCGCTGCCTGTGGATGCCGCCGACCCTGTTCGGACTGCTGCTGATCGTGTTCACCGTTTCACACGTGATCCCGTCCGATCCAGCGCGCGTGATGGCGGGGGAAAATGCGTCAGCCGATCAGGTTGCCTCGATCCGCCACCAGTACGGGCTCGATCAACCGTTGCCGATGCAATTCTTGCGTTACGTCAAAGACGTGATCGAAGGCGACATGGGCACCAGTTTGTTCACCCAGCGCCCGGTCGCCGAGGACCTGCTGGCGCGTCTGCCGGCGACACTGGAGCTCGCTTTGTTCGCGATGGCGTTTGCCGTTCTGGCGGGTGTACCTCTGGGCGTCGTGGCTGCTCTGCGCCGCAATTCGTGGCTGGATCATGTCGTTCGCGTCATCACTGTCGCCGGCCTGGCGATGGCGGCGTTCTGGCTGGCGATCCTGTTGCAGTTGCTGTTTTCGATGTGGCTCGGACTGACCCCGGTGCAGGGACGGATCAATGGTTGGGGACCCGACCCGATCACCGGGTTCTTCACCATTGACGCCGTGCTGCGTGGGGATTGGGAGACGTTGGGGCAGGCACTGCGGCACCTCGTGCTGCCGACAATGACTCTGGCATTGCCGGCGGTGGCGACGATCGTGCGGTTCACGCGGGCCGGCATGATCAACGTCATGTCGAGCAATTTCGTGTTCTATCAGACCGCGATGGGCATCCCGCGGCGTCGTATCGTGTGGAAGTATTTGTTGCGCGCGGCGCTGATCGGAACGCTGACGCAAATTGGTCTCATCTTCGGCAACCTGATCGCCGGCGCGGTGGTGGTGGAAACCGTGTTCGACTGGCCGGGACTGGGAAGTTTCGCGGTGAACTCGATCCTGCATTCCGACTACAACGCGGTCATGAGTTTCACCGTGTTCGCCGGCGTCATGTTCATCCTGACCAATCTGGCGGTCGATATCGCGCAAACCTTGCTGGATCCGCGCGGGCGATGAAGCGGCTGCTGCGCGACCGCTCCGCCCGGTTTGGCTTGCTCATCATCGCGGTGCTGGTGCTGTGCGCGATATTCAGATCGGAAGAGCGTCGTGTAGGGAAAGACCGGCGTGCTGGCGCCGTTTCCTCAGGATGTGGATACGTATCATTTACCGCGGCGGTTGCTGGGTCCCAGTGCGGCGAATTTTTTCGGCACGGACCGGATGGGCGGGGATATTTTCAGCCGGTTGCTGTTTGGCGCGCGGCTGACGATCCTGATCGCGGTGATCGCGACCTCGGCCGCCGTGCTGATCGGCGTGCCGGTCGGGCTCGTCGCCGGGTATTACAACAACCGGTTCAGCGATTTGTTGATGCGGGTGTCGGACGTTTTCCTCGCCGTGCCGCAAATCGTGCTGGCGATCGCCATCGCGCAGACGCTGGGACCGGCGATCCACAACGTCATCCTGGCGCTGTCGATCACCTACTGGCCGTACTGGGCTCGGCTGGTCTACGCCGAAACACGCAGCGTGCGACACGAGGTGTTCATCGAGGCGGCGGTCGCGCTCGGTGCGTCACCGTTACGGGTGATGGTGCTGCACGTGCTGCCGTCGATCGCGTCATCGGTGATCGTGCGCACCACCATCGGTCTTGGCGGCACCATCCTTGTCGCCGCCGCCTTGGGTTTTCTTGGACTCGGGCCACCGCCGCCATCACCGGAATGGGGCCGCATGATCGCCGAAAGTCGTGAGTTCCTGCCTCAGGCGTGGTGGTACGCCGCCGCGCCCGGCATCGCGATCTTGCTGGTGGTGATGGGGTTCAACCTGCTCGGCGACGGGCTGCGCGACGCGCTCGACCCGAAGTTGAGCCGGGGCAACGATGCACCCTGATCTGCTGTCCGTTCAGGATGTTTCGGTCTCGTTCTCGACCGAGGGCGGCACCGCGCATGTGCTGGACGCGGTCAGTCTGACGTTGCGTCTGGGCGAGATCATGGGCCTGGTCGGCGAGTCGGGATGCGGCAAAACCACCCTGGCGCGCACGATCCTTGGCGCATTGCCGCCGAATGCACGGGTTCGCGGCGCGGCGATTTCGTTCGATGGGCGCGATCTGCTGACCATCGATCCGCGGGAAGCAGCGAGCGAGATCCGCGGGCGCGCCATCACCTTCGTACCGCAGGACCCGTTCAGCGCCTTCAATCCGCTGTTCACCGTCGGCGATCAGATCTTCGAACTTATGCGCTGGAAGTCGCCGGACCGGCGGCCATTCGAGGCTGGCTACAACCGTGCCCGCCGGCGGAGCGACCGTGACCGGGCACTGACTTTGTTACGCCGCGTGCAGTTACCGGACCCGGAACGGTTGTTGAAGAAATACCCGCACGAGCTCTCGGGCGGTCAACGGCAGCGGCTGATGATCGCGATGGCTTTGCTGCCGGAACCGCGGCTGGTGATCGCCGATGAGCCGACGACGGCGCTCGACGTCACGATCCAGGCGCAAATTCTGATGCTGCTGCGCCAGCTCGCGGTCGAGCGTGGCGTGTCGGTACTGTTGACCACGCACGATCTCGGTACCGCCTGGGAAATCTGCGACCGCGTCACGGTGATGTACGCCGGTCAGACGTTGGAGACCGCGCCGATCGATGCATTCTTCCAGGCGCCCGCCCTGCCCTACACGCGGCTGTTGCTGGACAGCCTGCCATCGGGTGAGGCGCCGTTGCGCGGCATTCCCGGCGAGGTCCCCAGCCTCGTATCGGCGCCATCGGGCTGCCGGTTTCATCCGCGTTGTCCAAGCGCGTCGGAGGTCTGCCGGGTCTCTCGCCCGCCGCTGTCGGAACCAGGCCCAGGACATTGGGTGCGGTGTCATCATGGGCTGGTGGGTTGATGGGAGCGATTCTGGAATTGCATGACCTGCACACGCGCTTTCCGATATACAATGCATGGGGACGACGCACCGGCTGGCTGCGCGCGGTGGACGGGGTGTCGCTTACCGTCACACGCGGCGACGTACTGGGCGTGGTCGGCGAGTCCGGTTGCGGCAAGACAACGATCGGCAAGACAATCGCCGGCATTCATGCTCCGGCGGCGGGCAGCATCCGGTTCGAAGGGCATGACATCAGCACGCTGTCGCCGCGTCAGGGCCGCGCGTTTCGGAAGGGTTTGCAGTATTGCTATCAGGATCCGGGCGCCTCGCTGGATCCGCACTGGCGCATCGGCCGGTCGCTGAGCGAGCCGTTGGCGATCCATACCGGCCTGTCACGGACTGACCGGCACGCCCGGGTGCGAGAGGTGCTGGCGGCTGTCGGTTTGCCCGAGGGTCACCTCACGCTGTATCCGCATGAGATCAGCGGCGGGCAACAACGCCGGGTCGGGCTGGCGCGCATTCTGATGGTGCAGCCGAGCCTTGTCGTGCTGGATGAGCCGACCTCCGGCCTGGATGTTTCGGTGCAGGCCATCGTGCTGCGGCTGTTTCTGGATCTGCGGGAGCGGTTCGGGCTGACGTACTTGTTCATCAGTCATGACCTCGCGGTGGTGCGGCTGATGTCGCAACGGATCGCGGTGATGTATCTGGGCCGCGTGGTGGAACTTGGTGTCACCGAGCAGGTGTTCGTAGCACCTCGGCATCCTTATACACGCTCATTGCTGGCGGCGGTCCCGGTGGTGGGCGGACGCCGGGTCAGCACCGATTTCGCGCTGGAAGGCGAGCCGCCTGATCCGGTGAACAAGCCGACAGGGTGTGCGTTTCGCACGCGTTGCGAACGGGCCGAAGCACGCTGCGCGGCGGAGGAGCCGGCGTTGCGAACGCTGGCGAACGGGATCCAGGCAGCCTGTCATTTCGCGGAGTGATCAGGTCATGCTCATCCAGCGGATATCCTGAGCGTCGCCGATCGGACAGAAGCGCACGTCGTGGACGTTCTTGGTGAACGGGCCAAACCATTTCGTATTGTAGATGAACAGACCGGCCGCGTCGTCCACCAGTATGCGGGAGGCTTCCTCGTACAGCGGACGGCGAGCCTCGAGTTCGGTCAGTTCCAGCGCTTTATCGGTCAGTTCGTCGAACCGGTCGTTCTTGTAGAAACTGGCGTTGCCGGCGCCGATGTTGTGGCTGTTGTAAATCAGGCCGGTCCAGTTGTGCGGGTCCGCGATATACGCGCTGCGCCATAGCGGCACGAGGTCGTGCGAACGCTCGGGATCGGTGAACTTGCCGGAAATGATCGGCCAGGGTTCGCTGTTCAGCTTGATCTCGATGCCGATTTTCGCGGCGCCCGCGGCCAGCAGTTGCGCGGCCGACTCGCTCTGATCGAAGCCGGCGAGCACGCCGATCTCCAACGGACGCATCGGCTGTTTCACCATCGCCAGATGCTGCTTCGCCTTGTCCAGATCGTAGGTGTAGCCGTTCAGGTCCTTTGGCGCGCCCCACAATGTGCCTGGAATGATGCCGGTGTTGCGGGCGACCGAACCGCTCAGGATGTTGTTGATGAAGCCGTCGTAGTCGAACGCGTAACACAACGCCTTGCGCAGGTTGACGTCGTTCAGCGGCGCGCGCTGGTTGTGGAAGATGAAATACATCGTGCGCAGCGATTCCTGCTCCAGGATTTGCACGTCGTCGCTCCGGCGCAGGCTGATGATCTGATCCTGCGGCAGGTAGCCGTCGGTCGTGTTGAACTCGCCTTTGCGTAAGCCCAGAGCGCGGCTGGCGGTTTCCAGCACCACGCGAAACTCCATGGAGGTGATGTTGGATTTGCCGAAGCCGGCGAAATGCGGCTCAAACCGGTCGGCGATGAAGCCGATCGCCGGATCGTAGCGGCGCAGTTTGAACCCACCCGAGCCCGCCTCATTCCTGGCCAGCCAGTCGGCGGACCAGTCGCCCGCCTTTTCGTGCTGACGCGCGAGCTTGCTGTTGATGATCCAGAGTTCGGACAACGTTGAAGCGAACACGGCATAAGGCTTGCTTAGCGTGAAGCGCACCGTGCGCGCGTCAATCGCCTTCGTGCTATCGGGGGCCACGATGCCGTTGAACATCGCGTAGGCACCCTTCTTCAGCGCCAGGATGCGTTCGATCGAGTAAACCACATCATCGGCGGTGACCGGCGATCCATCATGAAACGTCGCGTTCGGTTTCAGCGTGACCGTGTAGGTGGAGCCATCCGGCGAAATGTCGATCTTCTCGGCCAACCAGAGTTGCAGTTTGGGCGGGTTATCGACCCAGCGGACAAGGCAGTCGTACATATTCAGCCGTGTCGCGATGCGGCCGATATCGAACACGACATGCGGATCGAGCGTGTCGTACGGACTGTTGTTCGCGGTGATGAAGTGCTTTCCGGAGGCCGCCGAAGCACCGCCGGGGAACCCAGCCGCCAGTACCACGCCGCCGGCGGTCATCAACGTGCGGCGATCGATGGAAGGACGCGTGATTGTCATGATGGCCCCCGCTGATTTATCGGCCCCGCTGATCGACCGGCATCGTCGCTGGCCAGCGGAGCGTCTGTCAATCGAAACGCGACTCAGGATGCGAGAAAATCGGCGAAGTATTCCTCCGGCGAGATGCGGCGGCCGACGATGCCGAGGTCGTATGCCTGATTGGCGAAGACCTCGATGGTGCGGCGGTTCTTCTCGAAGCCGTAGGGGTGGAAGTCGGCCCCCATGACCGCCGCGGTCTCCTCCAGTTCGGCTTCGAGCCAGGGGGAGACATAGGGAAAGCCTCGCTGCGCCGCGTCGAACATGTCGTTGCCGCGGATGAATGCGTCGGTCAGGGCATGCGCGATCCATTTATTCGCCTCCCACACCGGGCGGCGTAGCACGATCAGATGTTGTGGCGGGAACATGCCGGTCTGGCGAAAGTAGTCGCGCTCGATGGCGCGGAAATCGGGGAACAGCCGGGTGATCGGCCCGTTCAACGGATGATATTCGCGCGGTTTGGGCGGGCTGAGCAGTGCGTCGAGTTCACCGGCGATCAACATCTTCGACAGCGCCTGTCCCGGCGGGGTGCCGTGGACGCCGTCCGGCAGGGTGTAAGTGTGGCGGGTGATGCGCGGTTCGTCGACCTCGCCGATCCACCATTGGAGGGAGGCGGGATCGACGCCGATGAAATGCAGGAAGTGACGGTACCAGATCGAACCGCTGGCGACCCAGTCGTACATCCCGACCCGCTTGCCGATCAGGTCGGCGGCGGCCCGCACCGGCCCATCCTTACGCACGTAAAGATCGCGCGCGGTGAAGTTGCGCAGCGGAAACACCGGGATGGCGACATGGCTTTCGTCACCCGCCTCGACGCGGCGCAGGTGGCCCGCCATCGAGGCCTCGCCACCATGCACCACCGGGTCGTTCAGCGCCCGCCGCAGCATCGTGGCTCGCTCCGGCCAGGAGCCCGAGGTCCCCAGCAGCAGGGTCAGATCGATCCCCTCGGGCTTCACCATGCCGGTCGCCAGCGGCATCATCCGCGCGTAATCGGCGGCGGTCAGTATCAGTGGGAGATTGGCCATGGGTGGATCCTTTCGGGCGTTCGGGGTCATCCTGACCTGGCCGTTCGCGCTCGCCAACCACGGCCTGCCTTGACCAGGGCGAACTCCGTGTCACGCTCGCCCGGGATTCAGGAGGCACGGGTTTTGACGACAGGCGAGATCGGCGTCGATATCGGCGGCACCTTCACCGATGTCGTTTGCCGGTTGAGCGACGGCACGGTGCGGATCGCCAAGATCCCCACCACGAGCGGCGATCCCTCGCGCGCCGTGCTGGCGGCGCTTGAGATGGCGCGCCTGGAATGGGGCGTGGCTCCGACGAATATCACGCGTTTCGTGCACGGCACGACCGTCGCGACCAACGCGGTGCTGGAGCGTAAAGGCGCCCGCATCGGCCTCATCACCACCGAGGGCTTTCGCGATGTGCTTGAAATCGGCAGGCAGATGCGGCACCGGATGTACGATCTCGTGCTGAAGCCGGAGACCCCGGTGTTTCTCGCGCCGGGCCGCTTTCGTAAGGAAGTTGGGGAACGGCTGGACGCCCAGGGAAGAACGTTACGGGAACTTGATGAGTCGAGTGTGCGGCGGGCGATTGAGGAACTGGCGGCTCAGGAGGTTCGTGCGATCGCGGTGTGTCTGGTGTTTTCGTTCCTCGATCCGACGCATGAGCAGCGGGTCCGTGACATGATCCAGGCGATGCATCCGTCGTTGCTGGTATCGCTGTCGTCCGAGGTCGATCCGGCGTTTCGGGAATATGAACGAACCTGCGTGACCGCGTTCGATGCGTATATCAAACCCGTGGTCGCCGATTATCTGGCGAACATCGAACACGGCCTCTCGCGCGCGGGCGTGACCGTGCCGTTGCAGGTGATGCAATCGCGCGGCGGCCTGATGTCGTCATCGGTGGCGCGACAGCGGCCGGTGCGGCTGTTTTTGTCCGGCCCAGCCGCGGGCGTGGTCGGCGGGTTGGAGGCGGGACGCGCGGCCGGGTTCGCCGACGTCATCACCGTGGATATCGGCGGCACCTCCTGCGACATCGCGCTGATCACCGATGGCGCGCCGCTGATCCGCGGCGAGGGTGTGATCGACGGCTACACGGTGCGCGTGCCGATGGTCGATGTGACGGCGATTGGGTCCGGTGGCGGTTCGATCGCCTGGATCGACGGTGCCGGATCGTTGAAAGTCGGTCCGCATTCGGCGGGCTCCGAGCCGGGACCAGCCTGTTACGGCCGCGGCGGGCAGTGGCCCACGGTGACCGATGCCTCGGTCGTACTGGGCTATATCGACCCGGCGAACTTCGCCGGCGGAACGATGCGATTGCGGCCCGAACTGGCGCATGAGGCGATTGACCGTGTCATCGCGCGGCCCCTGGGCATGAGCGTCGAGCAGGCGGCGCTTGGCATCCACCGCGTGCTGAACGCGCAAATGAGCGAGGCGATCCGGCTGATTTCGATCGGCCGCGGCATCGATCCGCGCGGCTATGCCTTGCTGCCTCTCGGCGGCGGCGGCCCCATGCACGGCTGTGCCCTCGCCGAACAAATGGGCATCTCCTCGATCGTCGTGCCGGCGCATCCCGGAGTGCTGTCGGCGGCGGGACTGCTCGGCGCGCCGGTGGCGCATGAGGTGGCCGCCGCGTTCCCCTGCCCGCTCGCATCGCTGGACCCGGCCGCGCTTGCCAATGCGTCGCGGTCGCTGGACGAACGCTGCGGCGCGCTGATGCGACAGGAGGGCATCGTGGATGCACAAATCACGCATTTCGTGGATGTTTGCTACATCGGCCAATCGTATCATCTGGAAGTTCCACTCGACGCGATCGACGCCGCGGTGATTTACGAGGCGTTCCTCGCGGCGCATGCGCGGGTTTATGGTCACAGCACCAATGTGCCGGCGAAGATCGTCAACCTGCGCACGGTGCATCAGGCGTTCGCGGGGACCATCGCGACGCACGCCACCACCGCGGCGTCAGCGCGCACCCCCGGGACGCGGACCATTCGTGTCGCCAGCGGTCCGGTTATGGCGGCGATATGGCAACGCGGCGCCATACAATCTGACGTGATCATTCCCGGCCCCGCGATCATCGAACAAGCCGATACGACAACATTGGTGGAACCAGGCTGGACCGCTCGGCTCACCTCAGGCGACGCATTGTTACTGGAGCGCTCCGCATGACCGATCCGATCACCATCGAAGTGACGCGTCACAAACTGGAAGGCATCGCCAACGAGATGCAATCCACGTTGTTGCGCAGTTCGTTCTCGCCGATCGTCAAGGAAGGGCTCGACGCCTCGGCCGGATTGTTCACGGCGGATGGGCAGACATTGGCACAGGCCTGCGCGATCCCGATCCACCTCGCGACGTTGATCCCGGTGATGCAACGGATCATCCGCGACTTTCCGCCCGACCGGATGCACCCCGAGGATACGTTCCTGCTGAACGATCCCTACACTGGCGGCACGCATTTGCCGGACATCGCCATCGTGCAGCCGATCATTGTCAATGGGCAATTGATGGCGTTCAGCGCGGCGATGACACACCACCAGGACATGGGCGGCATGTCGGCGGGCTCGGTGCCGACCAACGCCACCGAAATTTATCAGGAGGGTTTGCGCCTGCCGCCGCTGAAACTGCGTGACGCGGGCGTGGAGAATGCGACGCTGGTACGCATCATCCGGCAGAACGTGCGCATTCCGGACACCGTCATGGGGGACATCAACGCTCAGGTGGCGGCGTGTAAGATCGGCGCGCGACGCGTGACGGAACTGGCCGGGAAGTTTGGTCACAACGCGCTGACGGCGATCTTCGATGAACTGCTGACCCGCTCGGAAACGATGACGCGGCAGGCATTGGCCCGGATTCCCTCGGGGACGTACCGATACGTTGACTTTCTTGATAACGACGGCATCGACCTCGATAAGCCGATCCGGATCGAGGTCGCGGTCACGGTTGGCGACGGCAAGATCCATATCGACTTCACCGGCACGTCGGATCAGGTGCGCGGACCGATGAACTGCGTGCCGTCAGGTTCGCTCGCGGCGGCATGCTTCGCGATCCGCGCGTTGACCGATCCGGCGATCCCGACCAACGCTGGATGCTTCCGGCCGATTTCGTTGCACCTTCCGGAAGGCAGCCTGGTCAACCCGCGGGAGCCTGCTCCGGTGAACGCGCGGACCTCAACCATCAAACGGATCACCGGCTCGATCATTTCGGCATTGGCGGAGGTGTTGCCGGATCGCGTGCCCGCCCCCTCCGCCGGTGAAATGCTGTTGGTCGCGTTTGGTGGCCGGCATCCGGCGGGCGGCAACTTCGTCACCGGCGACCTGATCGCGAGCGGCAGCGGCGCCGCATCAGGCAGCGATGGTGTCGGAGTGATCGAAACCGATGCTACCAACTGCATGAACCTGCCCGCCGAGGCGATGGAAATGGAAACTCCGATCCGCCTCAATCGCGTGGCATTGCGCGCCGGCTCGGGCGGCGCGGGACAATTCCGCGGCGGCAATGGCACAATTCGGGAATACGAGGTTCTGGTCGACAATGTAACGTTCACGCACCGGGGTGAGCGGCATTTCTCCGCCGCGCGCGGCGTGTTCGGCGGCGGCGACGGCGCGCGGGCAGAGTCGGTCATCCTGCGGGCCGATGGCACCGAGGAGAGCATTCCGTCGAAACTCGTGACGCGGTTGATGCGTGGCGACCGGGTGATCGTCAAAACCGCCGGCGGCGCGGGATACGGTGATCCGGCGGCTCGGGAGCCAGCGATGGCGGCGGCTGATGCGGCGGACGGCGTGGTTTGAACGCGGACACTACTACTTGCCTTGCAGCAGGTCCATGAACGGCGGGAACGTCAGCAACAGGCCTACGATCAACATCGCGAAGGCCGCCACGTTGACGCGCACCAAACCGACATCGCGAGCTGTCCAAAGTCTCGACAACCCGAACCAGGCGACCAGCCACACCACGATCGCGGCCAGGGTCACGCCGGACAAATCTCCGGACGGCGGCCAGATGGTGAATGCGTGCCGGACAACGGGAGACGCGTCACTGGCGAGCGCGAAAACACCAAGCGCGCCAGACCCTGTTCCGGCGGACAGAATAGCCGCGGCTCCTGGGCCGTTGGGCAATCGCATCGGATCATGTGTCGCGTTCATGGGCAGCCTAATGTTGTTCAAACAGGACGATTTCATGACCGCCGCGCACGGGCGCGTATTTGTTCAGGAACGCACCAAACCCGCCCGCCACCGCGGTCGCGAAGAACGCAACGGCCGTAAAGCCAAGAACCGCGTTCCGCATATGCCGGTGAAGCGCGAGCTGCGGGCCATATTTGATGAACACGTAGGCCACCATGGTCATCGCGATCGGGGTAAACCACGCGATATGCTCTTTCCATTCCATGCCGATAACGTGCCAGCCGGCGGTCAGAGGGCTCGACAGCAGAAGTTGCCGCGGATAGAGGGACAGATCCGTGGTGCCCGCGGGCGGGACGGCGCGATACCACGGATAAATGATATAAGCGCCCGACAACACCGCCAGCCAGGCGAGTGCCGCCATGCTGATCAGATAAAAACGGAACATTATGGTGGTTCGATGCGGCACCACCCATTGCGCGCCGCCAACGGCGGTGGCGTAAATCACCCCAATGGCACCGGAGAAGGCAAGCATGAAGAGTGCGCCAAACCCCATGCCATGGAGCACCGTTATCAGATCCCGGAATGAAATTTCCATCGCCTGGGCCCCGACTTACTTCAGCGTGGCGAGATAGGCGATCAGGTCGGCGCGCTTCTGAGCATCCTTGAGGCCGCCGTAAGTCATTTTCGTTCCGGGAATCATCGCGCGTGGCGCTTCGAGGTATTTGTCAAGCGTCGCCGCGTCCCAGGTCAGGTTCGCCGCCTGGTTTTGGGGGGAATAGGTGTAACCGGCTACCGAGCCGGTCTTTCGTCCGACGACACCAGACAGTGTTGGTCCGATCTTGTTCTGCCCCGGTTGGACGGAATGACAAATGCTACAGGTCGACTGAAAAACCGATTTGCCCGCTGCCGGATCGCCTGCCGCGAAAGCGGTGCCGGACCCGGCGGTCAGCAGCGTGACGGTGAACGCGGCACGCAAAAGAAATCCAGGCATGGTCGATCTCCTTCTCAACGAACGACTAATGGGCAGCGGGCAGTTTGCCGCGCAGATAGTCGCCGATGAGCAACACCGTCGGTTCCAGCAATTCAATATCGTTCAGAGAATCCCCTGCCGCGGCCTCGGCGAATTCGGCGGCGTCCTTATCGTGGGCGCGGTTGGCGGCGGTTACCAATGCGTTAAGCACGTCGGTAACCTGGGTATGCTCCACGAATATCTGCTCGCGCTCGGCCTTGACGCGATCCGCCATCGCGACGGCCCAGGCCATGTCGGGGGTCACCTTGCCGTCCGCCAGTACGGGCAACAAGGTCAGCGGCGGCAGGATGAACTCCTCCTCTCGCGCGGCGTGACGCTTAAATATCACCAGCGCCTTGCGCGCCTGGGCGCCAACTTCGCCGGGCCGCTTCGCCAGCATCGACAGCCTTTCGAGTGTCTCGCCATGCTCGAAGATCAGTGACTGCGGCAGCGGGTGCACCACCGCGGCCGGTGCCGGCTGCGATTGGGCCGGATAAAGCGGAACCAGCCATGCCGCGGCGGCGAATGCCATCAGCGCGAGGAGCTTGGGTGAAGGTGGAGACATGACTGTTCCTCCAGGCGTGAATTGGCTGTCAGAAGATCATCCAGGCGAACACCAACAGCGTATTGTTGTCGCTGGCATTGCGTCCCGAGCCGTCATAGTTGTCGGAGCCGCCGTTGAACTGCGTGTAAGCCGTGTACTGTACCCCAAGTTTCAGATTCATGTAAGGCGCCCACAGGGAGGTATCCTTGCCGAACGGCACCCAATCCGCCTCGATGATGAAAGCGTTGCTGTTGGGCTTGCTGTTGTTGCTGCCGGTCAGCTCGCCCGGAGCATACAGCAGCGGGTTCGCGGGCCCCCAGGTCTTCTGCCAGCCCAGGGTGACACCGTAGGTATTTTGGTACCAATACGAGACGTTGGCGCGGAACTGATCGAGGTTGTATTTCGCGGCGAACCCACTGCCGCTGGACGTCGCGCGCAGGTTCTGATTTTCGTGCACGTAGATCGCCTGCACCGTCGCGATATGCGTGCCATCGCCGAGGAACTGGTAACTGCCGTCGACGGCGTAGTCCGTGTAATGGTCGGCGCCGGCGAGATCGGTCGTCGCGTAGGGACCAGTCGCCGGATTGACGTCAGCGTGCATGTACATCGCGCCGACATGCGCGGCACTATTGCCCCACTGCCATTCGTACGCGGCGCGCAGATAAGGGGCGGGACTGGTCGTGCTGCCTATCCCGAAACCGTTGCCCATGCGGGTAAGGGTCCATGGGCTCAAGGTGCTGTAGGCGCCGCCTTCCAGGTAGAATTTATTGTCATACCACGCATAGAGCGTGTACCCGATCGCACTTTGGCCCAGTCCGGCCGCCAGCATCACGTTGGCCGCCGGCGCCGGAGCGAGTGCGGATAAGACATACGGGAAGCCCCAGGCGAATGTCGTGTTATAAGGATCCTGTACTGTCGGCGTGTTGTTCAACGTGGTGCCGATCCGCAGCTCCTTGCCGCCGACATCGAAGACCGTGGTATAGGGGCGCAGATCGACGTTATCGACATGGGACGTGTTGGCGACGTCCGACCAGGTGAATTGCATCAGCCCGCCGCTGTGCTGACCGATACCGCCGCCGATGAAACCGCTGACCTGATCGAGCGAGAAATTGTTATTGGCCCCATAGTGCTGCGCGATCTGATCCGCCGGCACCGCTGACGCGGTATTGGTGAACGAGGTGGTCGCCATGAGCGACAGCGGAATGCTGGCCGCCAGCCCCTCGCCGCCGCCTTGCGTATAGCCCCCTATTTTGAAAGCCCGTCCGATGGGTGTGAGTTGCGGCCCATAGCCGCCGATGTGACAGGACACGCAAGGTTGCCCTGTTTGTTGCGCGAAGGCCGGAATGGCCTCCGCTGGTCTGGCCGTGACGATCAGGCCAACAAGCGGCAGTAGTGCGACCCAAAGCATTGAACAGGCGGGACGCGTCATGGCAGCCTCCAATTTCATAATACCTGGCGCCTTATGGTCAGGTGCGGCTGATCATCTATCTCGTGCGACTCGCGCTACGTCGTTGATCCATATCAACGCGCACCGGCCCGCGCAAGTGTCAGGCCGCCTTGTCGTGCAAATGGGGAGGCACCGCGTTCAGGCGGTGTTGGATGGGAACGAACCGATCTCCGGCCGTTCATCGTGCCCGAATTTTAGTGGAGGGTCTCCAACCAGGCTATCAGATCGGCACGCTTCGCGTCGTCCTTCAGGCCGGCATAGGTCATGATGGTACCTGGCACGACCTCCCGCGGCGATGTCAGGTATTTGTCGAGAATGTCCGCGTTCCACGTGATGTCAGACGCCTTATTCGCGGCCGAGTAGTGAAACCCTTCAATGGAACCGCTCTTGCGGCCGATGATCCCGAACAGGCTTGGTCCCACCATGTTCTTGCCCTGCGACGGCGAGTGGCAGATGCCGCACTGTGTCTTGAAAACCGCCTGACCGGCGTCAGGATCCGCCGCGCGGGCGGACATCGGCAAGGCGCCGCCAAGCGACAGAATCAGGGCGGTGGCGCGGCGCAGACGACGCATCGAAACATCCCCCGAAACAGGCGCCAAAACGCGGCGCGATCCTCCCCGGCGTCAACAGGCCTCAGGCGCCGTACGCATTCATGCCTCGACAAGCAGGCGACCTAAGATCGTGGCGTCGCCTTGTCAACCGCTCCACCGGGTTCTCGCCTGGTCAGGTTATTGATAATGTCGGGTTAATCGGAACCGGGGGGAATCGCTGATGTATCCAAAGGCACGCCTCGATGCACTGAGCGATGGGATATTTGGCGTCGCCATGACGTTGCTGGTGCTCGACCTACGGCTGCCCGAGGCCTTCGAGCCGCATGATGGGCGTGAACTGGTCCTGGGTTTGCTGGATCTGGCACCGAAATTCCTGCCCTATGTCCTGAGCTTCGTCGTGCTGGGGTTGCGCTGGCTGTCGAATATTCGCATGCGCTCGCGGGCGGAAACGTGCGGCCGGAAATACGCGGAGTGGTGGCTGGTATACCACTTGCTCATCACCTGCGTGCCGTTCACCACCATGGTGGTTGGCCGCTTCGCGTCGTACGCGCCGTCAATCTGGCTCTATGCCGGCGACACAATCCTTATTTCGGCCGTATCGTTCCGCCTGTTGGCCCTGACGCCATCGTTCGAGCGAGCCGATCATTCGCGCGACCGTCAGATATCCTTGACCTTGCTGACCGTGTCGTCGGTGCTCGCCGTTGGCTGGAGTTTCGTCAATCCGCGGCAGGTGTTGTGGGCACTGGCCCTCAACGTCGCCAGCCCAGAGATCAGCCGGAGAATGGGCGGGACGGCGTGAATTCGGGACGGCCTTGGGCGGCTTCCACCAATCAGACCTCGGCCGTATAAGACCGGCCCGGCGCGGATGGCGGCGGACCAACAACCGGACCGACCCATGAGCATGACCACCGCGATCAACGTTCCCATCATCTCGGGCCCGCGAGCCTATGGCCGCCGCTATTGGGTGTTCGCGGTTCCCGCCGCCGCGGTGGTACTGGTGGTCATTCTGTTCCCGTGGCTGTTCACGCTGTACATGTCGGTGCATGACTGGAAGGTCACCGGCGACACACCGTATGTGGGCCTCGCCAATTATGCCAAGATGCTGTCGGATGAGCGGTTCCTGTACGCGGTCGTGCGTACGCTGTATTTCACCGCGGCATCGGTCGTCGCACCGCTGATACTGGGGGTCTGGGCTGCCGTCTGCTTCGCCTCGAAGTTCCGCCTGCGAGGCCTCGCGCGGACCTTGTTCGTGCTGCCCATGATGGCCACGCCGGTCGCCATCTCCCTCGTCTGGACCATGATGTTTCATCCTCAACTGGGCGTGCTGAATTACCTTCTGACCAGCGTCGGTTTGCCACCCTCGACCTGGGTGTATGACGCCTCCACGGTGATCCCGACACTGGTGATGGTTGAGACATGGCAGTGGACACCGCTGGTGATGCTGATCGTGTTGGGCGGCATCGCCTCGCTGCCAACGGATCCGTATGAGGCCGCGATCCTGGATGGCGCCAGCGCCTGGCAAATGTTTCGCCATATCACGCTGCCGCTGGTCTGGCCGTTCATCATGGTCGCCGCCGTGATCCGGCTGATCGATGCGCTGAAAACCTTCGATACCATCTACGTGATCACGCTGGGAGGACCCGGAACGGCGAGCGAAACGATCAATATCCTGCTGTATCAGACGGCGTTCGCGTATTACGATCTTGGCTATGGCTCGGCGATGGTGGTGGTGTTCTTCGTGCTGATCCTGCTGATCAGCCTGCTGTTGTTGCGAATCCGCCAGCGGGAGGACTTGCGATGAACCGGCATCTGGCGCGGCGGTTCCTCGGACGACTGGGGCTATATGTCTCGGTGCTGCTGCTGGTGTCGCCGGCGGTGCTGTTCTTCCTGTGGATGCTTTCGCTGTCGCTGAAGAATGAGCTGGACAATACCGCCTGGCCGCCGGTGTTCATTCCCAATCCTCCGACATTGGCGAACTTCGTTGATGTGTTCGCGAAGAACGACTTTCTGACCTACACGATCAACTCGGTGATCGTTTCGTTCTCGGCGACTGGGCTTGCGCTGCTGTTCGGCGTACCGGCGGCGTACGGAATCGCCAAAACGAAGGCCACCAAAGCCGCCGCGCTGATCCTGATCGCGCGCGTGACGCCGGGGTTGTCGTATCTGATCCCGCTGTTCCTGCTGTTCCAGTATCTCGGCCTGATCGGGACCTTGGCCCCGCTGGTAATCACTCATCTGGTGATCACCGTGCCCATCGTGGTCTGGGTGATGATCGGATTCTTTGAGGGTCTGCCAGGAGAACTCGAGGAAGCCGCGCTGATGGACGGCGCGACGATCTGGCAGGCATTCGTGTATGTGGCGATGCCTCTGGCACGACCCGGGATCACGGTGGCGATGATTCTGGCGTTCATCTTCTCCTGGAACAATTTCATCTTTGGCGTGGTGCTCGCCGGACGAACGACGCGGACATTGCCGGTGGCGGTCTACAATGTGCTGACATTCGAGCAGATCAGTTGGGGTCCGCTGGCGGCGGCGGCGCTGATCGTGACGGCCCCGGTCCTGTTGCTGACGTTGTTGATGCAGAAGGAGATCGTCGCCGGACTGACGGCGGGCGGCGTAAAAGGCGGCTGACAATCGGCCGCGGTCGGGATAGGCTGTTGGCATGGGAGGGGGCGACCGCATCGATGGGAGCCTCAGGATGGATCTCGAACTCACTGGCCAGGTCGCCATCATCACCGCCCCGCGAAGGGAATGGGCGGGGCGGTAACGCGAGCGTTCGCGGCGGAAGGATGCCGGCTGGTTCTGCTCGGACGCGATGTCGCCGCGATCGAGACGGTCGCCAGGGAGTTGCAACGCGGCGGCACCGAATTCCTGGTGTGCCGAAGCGATGTCACCGACGCCGCGGCGTGCGTGGAGGCCGCCACCGCGGCGGTGGATGCCTTTGGACGCGTCGATATCCTGGTCAACGTCGCGGGCGGGTCGGGACCGATTGGCAAAACCGGCGCCAATACGACATCGGAAGAATTTCACGAAATCGTCGACCTGAACATGCGCGGCTGCTTCAATACGATCCGGGCCGTCGCGCCGGTGATGATCGCACGTGGCTATGGCCATATCGTCAATGTTGGCGGCACTTTTGGGATGCGCGGGCGTGCCGGCCGGGTCGCTTACTCCGCCAGCAAATGGGGACTGCGCGGGATCGCCAAATCGTTCGCACTGGAGCTCGGCCCGCACAACATCAACGTCAATTACGTGGCGCCCGGCATGGTGGACGGCCCGCGGTTTCGCGACAAAATCTGCGGCGAACTGGCCCAGAGACTGGGGATATCCGAAGCGGAGGCGGCGAAGCGGCACGCCGCCGGTTATGCGTTGCGGCGGATCACGACGGATACCGATGTCGCGAATGCGTGTCTGTTCCTGGCGTCGCCGGTTTCCCGGCAGATCACCGGGGTGGATTTGCCTGTCGATGGCGGTTGGGCCGCTTTGTAGTTCGCGTGCCAGGTCGTACGGACCGGTTCATCAACGATCGGCGGCGGCGGTTTCCGGCGTATCAGGTGTTGCCGCACCGCCGCGACCGCCACGGTATTGAACCACAACTCCGTGTGCGCGTCACCCGCGAACTGTTTCGGTTCGTCGCGGATGACTGAAGTACCGCGGGCAGGTGCTTCCCGGCTCGGCGGCCCCCTCCTATAATCACTCCTCTATCGACCAGGAGGAAACAAATGATCCGCCGCCGCCAGATGTTGGCCACGACCGCCGCCGCCACTCTCGCCATGCCCGCCATCGTGGAGCGTGCCAACGCCCAGTCGACGTTTGACTGGAAGCAGTTCAAGGGTCAGTCGATCGAGGTGAACTATCAGCTCTCGCCCCGAGGCGACGTCGCCAAGGCCAACCTGAAAGCGTTCGAGGAATTGACCGGCATGAAGGTCGGCTTCGAACAAATTCCCGAGCAACAGCAGCGCCCGAAGGTGGCGATGGAGATGGCGACCGGCCACCCCAGCTTCGACGTCGTCAATGTCGGCATGCATGTGCAGAAGCGCCTCATTGAGCGCGCGAAATGGATGGAGGATCTGCGCCCGTTCCTCGCCGACAAGTCGCTGACCGCGCCCGACTACGACTTCGACGATTTCAGCAAGCCGTCGATGGCGGTCGCCACGGCGCCGGACGGCAAGCTGAACGTGATACCGCTCAATCAGGACCTGTTCATTGTTTTCTGGAACAAGGAACTGTTCGCGCAAAAGGGTCTCCAGGCGCCGCCGAAAACGCTCGATGAGATGATGACGATGGCGCATCAACTGACCGACGCATCGAAGGGTATTTACGGTTTCGTCGGGCGCGGTCTGAAGAACGCCAACATGACGTTCTGGGATGATGTCCTGCTGAAATGGGATCAGGAAACCGTCACGCCGGACGGCAAAACCCTGCTGACCGACACGCCGGCGGCGATCGAGGCGGCGACGTGGTATCAGAAGATCATGCGGGAATGCGCTCCTCCAGGTGTCATCGGTTTCAATTGGAACGAGTGCCAGACGACCTTCATGCAGGGCCGCGCGGCGATATGGTGGGATGGCATTGGCTTTTCCGCGCCGCTGTTGGATCCGCAGAAGTCTAAGGTTGTCGGCAAGGTCGGTTTCGCACCGGATCCCGCCGGCAAGGTGCGCAACTGCGCCACGTTCATCGATGGCATCGGAATTCCGGCCACGGCGAAGAACAAAAAGCAGGCGTGGCTGTTCGTGCAGTGGGTGACCGGCAAGACGATGATGAATGAGCAGTTGCGCAGCGGCTCCGGCACGCCGGCTCGGCTGTCATGCTACGCGCAGCAGGACGTGCTCAAGGGAAGCGCGTTTCCGCCGGAGTGGTTCGAGACGACTGAAGTCAGCCTGAAGATGGCTCGCTCGGGATTGCCGGTCATCGTTCCGGTGACGGAATTCCGTGACACGATTGGCGCCGCCGTGACAAATCTCATCGCGGGCGCCGATCCGGCGACGGAACTGAAAAAAGCGACGGCGGTGTTCCAGCCGGTGCTCGATAAGTCGAACGAGGGGTAACGCTCACCGCCGGGTGGGAGACAGGCGGTCCCCACCCGGCACCATCGTTGTATCGTTACGACCGCGCGCCCGACAAATGCCGCACCACGCCAGAAATAAACCGATCACAGGCGGCGAGTTGGTCCAACGCGACAAATTCATCGGCCTTGTGCGCCTGCTCCACGCTGCCAGGCCCGCACACGATACTCGGCACACCGTAACCCTGGAAAAACCCGGCCTCAGTGCCGATGGCGGCCTTGTCGATCGTCTTGTCGTCCAGCAACCCAAGTGCCAGGCCAAACACCGCGCTGTCCCGCGCTTCCACCAGTGCCGGAATGGAATTGACATGGATGAATTCAATGCCGGCGGCGGGATCGATCGCTCGCATCGCGTTGGTCAGTTCGTCGGCCAGCGCGTGCAGTTCCCGCATGATCGAATCGGGATCGAAACCGGGGATGTAACGGTAATCGAACAGGAACTCCGCGTCGGCCGGCACGATGTTGGGGCCATTGCCGCCGGAGACCAGGTTCGTGGAAATCGTGGTGAACGGCACGTCGAAGCCCGGAGCGCGCGGGCCAACCGTCCGCTCGCGCTCGCCGATCGCCTGAATACGGGCGATTACACGCGCGGCGTATTCGATCGCGTTCACCGCTGTGTGGGTCTGTGAGGAATGCGCGGCGCACCCCTTGACCCGGCAGCGATGCACCGCCCCGCCCTTGTGCTCCGACACGAGCCGCATCGAGGTGGGTTCACCGATGATGCAGCCGGCCGGATGAATGTTCCATTCGTTCAAAGCCGCGATCAGATGCGGGATGCCGAGACAGCCGAGTTCCTCGTCATAGGTCAGCGAGATGTGCAGAGGCTGCGTCAGGCTCGCCGCCGCGAAGTCCGGCACATGACCGAGGACAACGGCAAGGAATGCCTTCATGTCGCAGGCGCCGCGGCCATAAATGCGCCCATCGCGATGCGTGGCGATGAACGGGTCGCTGCTCCAGGCCTGGCCATCCACCGGCACGACGTCGACGTGACCGGACAGCACCATGCCGCCGGGACCTTCGTTGAAGGTGGCGAGCATGTTGGCCTTGGTCCGATCGGCGTTCCAATCCATGCGGGTGCGCGCGCCATAAGCCTCCATATGCGCACGAGCCCACTCGATGCAGGTGAGGTT
>CALFNB010000217.1 GCA_937902425.1 uncultured Acetobacteraceae bacterium
CTGCTGGCCGATATCCAGGAGGAATTCGCGCTGACCTATCTGATCATCGCCCATGATCTGGCGCTGGTTGAACATTTCAGCACGCACGTCGGCGTGATGTATCTCGGTTCGATGGTGGAAACGGGACCAACGGAAGAGGTCTTCGCCCGCCCGAGCCATCCCTACACCCAGGCGCTGCTAGCCTCCGTGCCGCGGCCCGATCCGGATCACCGGGCGCCGGTGGACGCGATCCGGGGTGAGATCGGCAGCGCGATGGCACCGCCCCCGGGCTGCAAGTTTCATCCGCGGTGTCCGAAGGCATTCGCTCCGTGTGCGTCCGATGTGCCGCAAGCGTACCAGACCGGCCTCGATCATTTCGCCACCTGCCATTTGTTGAGGACGTGACCGCATGACCGCGCCACTTTCGGACCTGATCGTCGCGGAAATCTCGGGCGATATCGCGACACGGTATTGCGGCAAGCTGTTCGCCGAACACGGCGCCCGGGTCATCCAGACCTACCAGCCGGACAACGCGCACGCCGGCTATGGCGGCGCGGCGACCGAGGCTTACGCGGCCTGGCTGGACAACGGCAAGGAACGCGCGGCCGCGTTGCCCGCCGGCATCGAGCCGGACCTGGTGATCGCCGGCCAGATGCCGGACGACATCGCTCGCGCGGAGACGTTCGCCGCCGGCTTCCGGCGGCGGCCACTGCTGCTCACTCTGACCTGGTTCGGAACGGGCGGCCCCTATGCGTCCTGGAAAGGCAGCGACGGGGTCATCCAGGCGATGACCGGAGTTTCCTACGCCTTCGGCCCGGTCGAGGGGCCGCCGGTCTTGCCGCAAGGCCACGCGCCGCAAATCGTGGCTGGCGCCACCGGTCTGATCGCCGCGCTCGCCGCCCTGATCGGCCGCCGTCAGGGTCACACGATGGACCGGGTCGATACCAACGTGCTCGAGGCCCATCTCTGCTTCGCGGAACATGCCGGTCCCGGTTTCGCGGCGGGCGGACCAGCGTCACTGCGGCGAGGCGTGAACCGGTATTTTCCGGTCTATCCGCAGACGATCTTCCCGGCCAAAGACGGCTGGATCGGCGTCACCGCGCTTACTCCTCAGCAATGGCGAGAACTGTGCGACCTGATCGGTTTGCCGGACCTCGCCAAAGATCCCGCCTATGCGACGACCGATCTGCGAATGGCGGCGGCACGGGAACTCGATGGGATTCTGGGGCCGGCCTTGCTGAAATTCGACACCGCGTATTTGCTGGAAGAAGGTCAGAGACGCCGTGTGCCCATTGGGCCGGTTCCATCGATCGCCGAACTGCTTCAAACGCCCCACTGGCGCGCACGGCGCGGCTTCCAGACCTTCGGCGGCGCAGTCCCGGCGTTCGAGGGACCCGCCATGCCGTTCCGCCTCCACGCGCGCGGCACGGCGGCGGCATCCGGCGGCGCGCCGGGCGTGACCAGGAAAGGCGGCGGGCCTTTGGCGGGTCTGCGCGTGCTCGACCTGTCGATGGGCTGGTCCGGCCCGCTGACCGGCCGGCATTTCGCCGATCTGGGTGCCGACGTCATCAAGGTCGAGGGATGCGCGCATATCGACTGGTGGCGTGGCTGGAACGCGTTGGAGGCCGGCGATCCGCCGCCCTATGAAACCCGCGCCAACTTCAACGCAGTGAACCGCAACAAGCAGGGCATCGCACTCGAGCTGACCAACCCACGTGGCGGCGACATCCTGCGGCGTCTGGCGGCCGAGTCCGATCTGCTGATCGAGAACTATGCGCCCGGCGTGCTGGACCGTTTGGGTTTCTCAGCCGCGGCACTGGGAAAAATCAATCCGCGGCTGGTCTATATTTCGATGGGCGCGTTCGGCAGCGCGGGTCCCTGGTCCGGGTTCCGCGCCTATGGCTCGACCACCGAACAGGCGTCCGGGATGCCGTTCCTGCACGGCGCCGCCGACTGGCCGCCTGCCATGCAGCACACCGCCTATGGCGATCCGATCGCTGGCATCTATGCCGCCGCCGCCTCGCTGATCGCATTATACGGCCGGGACGCGACAGGTGGCACGACCATCGACCTGTCGCAGGTCGAATGCCTGTTCCAACTCGCCGCCGATGGGATCGTCGCGCAGTCCGCGACCGGCACGCCGCCGCCGCGCACCGGCAACCAGCGAGCCACGCACGTCTGGCGCGGCTGCCTCCGCTGCGAGGGCACCGATGCCTGGATCGCGGTCGATATCGAGGACGCGGCCCGCCTGGCAGAGCAACTGCGCGCCCTTGGCCTCGATTCCGCCGCCGCCCAGTCCCGAGACCAAATCGGTGCCGCGCTCGCCGCGTGGGCCGCGACCCGCTCGGCTCAGGCGGCGGCCGAGGCGCTGCAACGGGCCGGGATCGCGGCCGGACCCGTCGTGCCCGCGCACGCGCTGCTGGAAGACCCGCATCTGGTGGCCGCAGGGTTCTGGCGCCGAACCGAGCGCCGGTATGTCGGGTCGCATGTCGTGCCCAAAGCACCCTATGCGATCGACGGCCGGGCCCCTCCACTGAACAACCCGGCGCCAACCCTCGGCGAGCACAACGCGGCGGTGCTGACACGGGTACTGGGCTTGAACGCCGGTGAGATCGCGGCCCTGGAACGGGACGCAATCATTGGCACGAGGGCGGTCTGAGCCTGCTTCCACTGAAAGAAACATCATGAGTGTGACGAAACTGTTGATCGCCAATCGCGGCGAGATCGCCATCCGCATCGCCCGCGCGGCGTCCGACATGGGTTTGCCCACCGTCGCGGTTTATTCCGATGATGACTCTAAGAGTCTGCATCTCCGCGTGGCCGACGAGGCCCATTCTCTGCCGGGCGCGGGGGCGGGGGCGTATCTGAACGCCGAGGCCGTGATCGCGGCGGCCAAGGCGGCGGGATGCGATGCCATTCACCCCGGGTACGGCTTCCTGGCCGAGCGCGGCGATTTTGCCCGCCAGTGCGCGACGGCCGGCCTGACCTTCGTGGGCCCGGACGTGGCGCACCTGGAACTGTTCGGTGATAAGGCCGGCGCCCGCGCCGCGGCCACAGCCGCGTCCGTACCGGTGATCCGCGGTCTTGATCGCGCCGTGACGCTGAAGGACGCGAAGGCGTTCTTCGCCACTCTGGGCCTGGGCGGCGCGATGATCATCAAGGCGCTCGCGGGCGGCGGCGGTCGCGGCACGCGCGCGGTCACATCAACCCATGAACTGGATTCCGCCTACCAGCGCTGCCAGTCCGAGGCCCGGGCCGCCTTCGGTCGCGAAGATGTCTATGTCGAGGAGTTCATGCCCCGCGCCCGTCATGGCGAAGTCCAGATCCCTGGCGACCGCGCGGGTCACATCGCGCATCTGGGGGAGCGGGAGTGCAGCATCCAGCGCCGCTTTCAAAAGATCGTTGAAATCGCCCCCGCACCCGCGTTGGACAATGACCTCCGCCGGCAGATTATCGACGCGGCGGTCCGCTTCGCGAAAAGCGTGCGTTACAGCAATCTCGGCACGTTCGAGTTTCTGGTCGATGTCTCCCGGAGCGCCGGTGGGCAGCCCTTCGTCTTCATCGAGGCGAACGCGCGACTGCAGGTTGAACACACGGTGACCGAGGCGGTGACCGGCGTCGATCTGGTGCAGACACAAATCCGGCTGGCACGGGGCGAGACCCTCGCCGAACTAGGACTGGACGCGCCCGGGATCGCCCATCCCCGCGGCTTTGCGATCCAGGCGCGAGTGAACATGGAAACGATTGGCGCCGACGGCTCGGTCCGGCCGGGGGGCGGCACGATGACAGTCTATGAGGCGCCGAGCGGGCCGGGCGTTCGGACCGATGGGTTTGGCTACGCTGGCTACCGCACCAGCAGCGCGTTCGATTCGTTGCTCGCCAAGGTTATCGCCCATTCGCCGTCGCCGGATTTCGCCGCCGCGGTGGGGCGCATCACGCGCGCGCTGAGCGAGTTCCGGATTGACGGGGTCGGCACCAACATCCCTTTCCTGCGCAACATCCTGGCCCATCCCGACTTCACCGGGGGCAACATCCACACGCGCTGGGTGGATGAGCATATGGCGGCGCTCGCGGCCGCCGGCACGGAGCAGCGGCAACGCTTCGTGGCGGCGGCACGTCCGGCGGCCGCCACGAACGCCAGCGGGTTCGCGGGGGCGCGGGTCAAGAGCCGCGATCCGCTGGCTCTGTTCGCTCATGACGCTCAGGTGAAGTCTGAACAGACGGCGGTGGCGGAACCGGAGGAGGCGCCCGAGCTGACTGGTCCCGACGGCTCGGCGGGCGTCGCCTCGCCGATGCAGGGCACCATCGTCAACGTCAGCGTTGTCGTCGGGGACCCGGTACGGCAAGGGCAACAGGTCGCGATCGTCGAAGCGATGAAGATGGAACACGTGATCACCGCCCCGCACAGCGGCATCGTGCGCGGCGTCACGATGGCGGCGGGCGACGTGGTCCGCAAAGGTTTCCCTATCGTATTCATCCAGGAGGCCGAGGTCGAAGGCGGCGCCATCGCCGCGAGCGAAGAACCGGACCCGGACCACATCCGTGACGACCTGCGCGAGAGTTACGATCGCCACGCATTGACCCTGGACGAAAACCGTCCCGACGCCGTGGCGCGCCGGCGGAAGACCGGCCATCGGATGCCGCGGGAAAATATCGAGCGGCTGGCCGATCCCGGTTCATTTAACGAATACTGGCCGCTGGTCGTCGCGCGCCAGCATCAGCGTCATTCCATCGAGGCACTGCGGAAGAACACGCCCGCTGACGGGGTGGTGGCCGGCATGTGCTCGATCAATGGCGATCTGTTCGATGAAACAAGGTCCCGCGCGGCGATCGTGCATTACGACTACACGGTGCTGGCCGGCACGCAGGGCAATCGCAATCACTACAAGCAGGACCGGATGTTCGAATTGGCGCAGCGGTTCCGCCTGCCGCTGATCTTGTTCGGCGAGGGCGGCGGCGGGCGGCCGGGCGAGGATTATATCGGCCCGCGCGTCGCCATCGATACGCACACGTTCACGACCTATTCTCAACTCAGCGGGCTCGTGCCGCTGATCGCCATCGTCAATGGCCGCACCTTTGCTGGCAACACCGCGCTGGTGGCGTGCAGCGACGTGATCATCGCCACCGAGGGTACGACGCTCGCCATGGGCGGGCCGGCGATGATCGAGGGCGGCGGCCTCGGGATCTACACGCCCGAGGAAGTCGGGCCGATGTCGTTTCAGGTACCCAACGGCGTCGTCGATATCCTGGTGAAGGACGAATTCGCGGCCGTCGATACGGCGAAAAAATATCTGTCCTATTTCCAGGGCCCGATCGCGAAGTGGGAGGCGCATGATCAGCGGTGCCTGCGTCACGCCGTGCCGGAAAACCGGTTGCGCCTATACAACATGCGCGACATCGTCGAAACGATCGCCGACAACGCTTCGGTGCTGGAAATCCGTGAGAAATTCGGCATCGGCATCATCACCGCGTTCATCCGGGTCGAGGGCCGGCCGATGGGGCTGATCGCCAACAATCCGCATCACCTGTCGGGCGCGATCGATTCCGACGGCGCGGACAAGGGCGCGCGCTTTTTGCACCTGTGCGATGCGTTCGACATTCCGGTCGTGAACCTGATCGACTGTCCGGGCATCATGGTCGGCCCGGAAGTGGAACGGACGGCCCTGGTGCGGCATTGCACGCGTCTGTTCAATGCCGGCGCCAACATGACCGCGCCTTTGTTCACCGTGGTTGTCCGCAAGGCCTATGGTCTCGGTGCGCAGGCGATGCTCGGCGCGGGTTCTTTGGTCGGGTTCTTCTCGGTCGCCTGGCCCACCGCCGAGTTCGCCGGCATGAACATCGAAGGCATGGTGAAACTTGGCTATCGCAAGGAACTGATGGCGATCGAGGACCCAGAGGCCCGGCGGCTGGAATTCGAACGCCGGACCGCGATCGCCTACGACAACGCCAAGGCGGTCAACGCGGTGGCGGGAGGCGGGATCGACGATGTCATCGATCCGGCGGACACGCGAAGCTGGATCGCCAACAGTTTGCGGCGGTTGCCGCCGGTGCCCATGCGGACCGGGAAGAAGTATCCGTATATAGATCCCTGGTGAGACGATTGACGTCCATGGGAGTATCCCGCCCGAAAATCCGGCCGAAGGTGGTGGCGTCGAAGCAGTTGACGAAGGCCACGGTCGTGGGCCGTACGTTGGCGGTGTCGCAGGTGATGTTCATGCTGGTGTCCCTGTTTCGTTGCGGTCGTGGATTGCCCCGGGTGGAGCACAGGGATGAAATGCGAACGAAGGAGGGCGGTGTTTCACGATCTCGCGGCACCAGGCGCGCACCTCGGCATCGCGCGGGTCGCTGGGCACGACCTTGTCCGCCAGACCCTTGGCCGTCGCTTCCGTGCGTTGCCGCGACACCAGCCTACGGATCAATCAGCACGCCTGGATTCAGCATGCCCAGCGGGTCCACCGCCTGCTTCGCGGCACGCAGCGCCGCGGCGAACAGGTCCGGCCGCTGCCTGTCGTACCACGGCCGATGCTCGCGGCCGACCGCGTGGTGGTGGGTGATCGTTCCGCCGCCATCGATCACCGCGTCGCTGGCGGCCGTCTTGATCGTCTGCCACTGCTCCCGCAGGCGGCCGTGATGGCCAAGCGCGTGGAACGAAAAATACGGCGCGGGACCATCGGGATAGAGGTGGGTGAACCGACAGGTGACCTGCCCGGGACGGCCGGTCGCCGTGCGGATCCCCGCTTCGGTGGCGGCTTTGACGCTATCGTGAAACGCTTCGAAGCGCTCCCAGGTGATCGCGGTTTCGAACGTATCAGAAATGATCGCCCGCTGGATGGTGCGTTCGCGGCCGTACGGGGCGTGGTTCAGAATCTGCCGTTTTTGGGTTGCACGGGCGCGCGAAAACCACCGGCCCGTGAGGGCCGGATTTCCGTTGAAAGATTGTCCTGGGCGGGAGGCGGCGAGCTTCCCCGGGTCAGGCTCGCCGAGGCTGAAGAGGTCCGAGGCCCAACCTGGTGAGCCAATGCGCGTGGCCTTGGCTCGTCATCAATTCCCCGGGACTTTTGCCGTTGCGCTCGGCGCGCCGGCTGCGCACAAAACGCCGATGGTTCAGGAAGAACCGCAACAGATTTAAGTACGACCCGCCCAGGTGGCGGCGTAGTGTGAAGTAGTTACGCAGGCGGGAGTTGAGGTTTTCCACCAGCGAGCTGCTGCGTGGCGTTTGCGCCATGACCCGCGTCACCGCGTCGAAGAGCAGGTGGAACTTA
>CALFNB010000218.1 GCA_937902425.1 uncultured Acetobacteraceae bacterium
GGAATCCTAAAGGTCTCCTTTGCTCGGCTGAGGGAACGACTCTTTCGCATATGGCAAAATTGGAAGGAGCCTAACGGATGCAGCACGACCGTACTAAGCTGCGGCGCCGGGTCGTTTTTCTGGCGTTCGTTGAATGTGGTGCTCTCGCGAGCGCACGTACACTCGCTGACGAATGCTCGATCGCCAGTTCGCTGCCCAACATGGTGCACCTAGAGGGCGGAAGTTTTCAAATGGGAGAAGCGGGAAAGGACGCTTCGCCGCGCGAGCGGCGCCAGCATCCGGTGACGATTAAGCCATTCTGGATCAGCAAATGTCCGGTAACCTTCGCGCAGTGGGACGCCTGCGTGAAAGACGGTGGCTGTCTGAATTATGACGATACCAATTCTGCTGGCCGCAAGTGTGCGGCCGATCCGTTCGAAGGTGATCATCACAATCGACCAGTGATAAACGTTAGTTTCGATGACGCAAACCGGTATGCTAAGTGGTTGTCTCTTAAGACCCACCAGCAATACCGGCTACTGAGCGAGGCCGAGTACGAATTCGCCGTACGAGGTCCTCCCGGTTCTACGGCGACAAGGTACTGGTGGGGCGATCATCCAGTGTCCAGCATGGCGAATATTGGAACAGGGCAACCGACGGAGGTAGGAACTTATCCGTTAAACGGTTTCCAACTCTACGACATTATCGGTAACGTGTGGGAATGGACTGAGGACTGCTGGCACTCCAACTATGATGGTGCGCCGGACGACCAAGAACCTTGGGTAGTCAACTGTAAGGAAGACACCTTCATAGTTCGCGGTGGCTCTTGGCATCATGACCCCGAAGACGGAGGGGGTCGATCCGCGGTTCGGGTCGGCACCAACCGACGTACTCGAGCGGACACCATTGGGTTCCGAGTTGGCAGATCACTTCCAGGGTCAGCAGAGCGTTAAAGGACATTGCACTAGTTTTCGTCCGCAGTGCCTATGATTCCGCACATCAACTGTCGCCATGTCCACCCGCTCTTTTATGAAGCGCGGCGCAGGCTGACGGTCCGGTCCTATGACCGCTTCGGGTCGGTAAGCGACATTCAAACTGACCCACTACCATCCTTCTACCTTTCATGCGATCGCGGGTTTTGAGTGGCAAGCCCGGACTTAAACCTCGCCGGGCGACACCCGCCTCAGAATCCGACGCGATCGCCGCCCTTCAACTGAAGGATCTCCCGCGCCTCGGTCGGCGTGGCGATTTCCAGACTCAAATCCTCCAGAATGCGCCGGATCTTCGCCACCTGCTGGGCGTTCGACGTCGCCAGTTCGCCCTTGCCGATGTAAAGCGAGTCCTCCAGCCCGACCCGCACGTTCCCGCCATTGATCCCGGCCATCGTGGTGAACGCCATCTGGTGCCGGCCCGCCGCGAGCACCGACCAGACATACTGATTGCCGAACAACCTGTCCGCCGTTTCCTTCGCGAACAGCAGATTGCGCGGCTCCGCACCGATGCCACCAAGAATACCGAAGATCGACTGCACGAACAGCGGCGGTTCGACGATCTTGCGATCCAGGCAATAGGCCAGATTGTACAGGTGGCCGATATCGTAACATTCAAACTCGAAGCGCGTGCCGTGCGCTTTGCCAAGCCGCTCGACGATGCCCTCGATGTCCTTGAACGTGTTGCGGAATATGAAGTTGTCCGTGTTATCGAGATACGGCTTCTCCCACGGGAATTTCCATTCCTTGATGCGGTCGCCGGCGCGCGAGATGTTGAAGTTCATGCTGCCCATGTTGAGGCTGCACATTTCCGGTTTCGCCACCAGAGGCGCCGCCAGCCGCTCGTCCAGCGTCATATTCAGCCCGCCGCCGGTGGTGATGTTGATCACCGCGTCGGTGCTCTGCTTGATCACCGGGAGAAAGCGCATGAACACCGCCGGATCGGGTGTCGGTGAGCCGTCGATCGGATCGCGCGCGTGCAGATGGATGATCGCGGCGCCGGCCTCAGCCGCCTCAATCGAATCCTTCGCGATCTGTTCCGGCGTGATCGGCAAATACGGCGACATACTGGGCGTGTGAATGCTACCGGTGATGGCGCAACTGATGATGACTTTGGCCATGGTGTTTTTTCCTCCGCGAGCCTGCTGTATGGGTGATCAGGCGGCCTTCGGCAACGCCAACCCGCAGGCATCGAACGCACTGAACAACGCCGCCTGCTGCGCCGCTGTCAGTGGCAAATGCGGCGGGCGGATATAATTCCAGCGCGCATCGCCCGTGTTGCGTGCCACGAGAGCCTTCAGACCGGGGATCAACGGCACCGAAATAACCGCCTTACGGGTGGCCGCCAGCACCTCATGCGCCGCCGCGCCGGCCGCGGTGTTCCAGCCCGCGTAAACCTGGGCGCCGATCGCGCAGTTCACATTCGACGCGGCGGTGATGCAGCCGGCGGAGCCCTTTTCCAGCAGCGGCTTCAGCAACGTATCGTCACCGGCATAAACCTCGAACCCGTCTTTGGCGAAGTTCTCGACATACGCCAGACCATTTTCATAACTGCCGCTGCTGTCCTTGATGCCGCGATACTTACCCGGATTGGCCTTCAGCAGGCGGGCGACGAAATCGACACTGAACGGGATCGCCGATTGTTGCGGGAAGTTATATAAGTACAGGCTGATCGCACCGCCAACACGTTGCGACACCTCATTGAAATAGGCCAGCAGTCCATCGTCGGACGGGTTCTTATAATAGAACGGCGGCAGCAGCAGCGCGCCGCGGCAACCCAGGGATTCAGCCTTCTTCGTCAACAGAACGGTGTCGGTCAGCGCGGTCGTGCCGGTGCCGGGCAACATTTTCGCGGCCGGAATGCCGCGGGCGATCAAACCCTCCAGCAACTCGATCCGTTCCTGGATGCCGAGCGAATTCGCTTCCCCCGTCGTACCGAGCACCGCGATCCCGTTGCAGCCATTGGCGAGCAACCACCGGCAATGCGCCGCCATGCGATCGAGGTCGAGCGACAGATCGGCATTCATCGCGGTCAAAACGGCGGCGTTCACTCCGCCAAAGAGGGCATTCTTCAACATTCTTCGCTCTCCTTCTTCGGTCGCCGGACTCTGGGCGGACGCCCAGGCCAATCGGCCAGATGATGTTCCAAAAGGCCAGCGTGGCGCTCGGAAATCACGCGATCGCGGACCGAAACGCCTGCCTCATGCACGGTGTTCTTGTCGCCGGACACCAAAGGATGCCACCAGGCCAGGTCCTTGCCCTCGGCCAGGCGGCGATAGGCGCACGACGGCGGCAGCCAATCGATCTCGCGCACCATCGCGGGCGTCAACGTGACGCAATCGGGCACTCGCCGATGCCGCCTGGGATAGTCGGAGCACTGGCAGGAATGGGTATCCAACAACCGGCAGGCCACGTTGGTAAATGACAGGGCGTCGGTGTTGTCGTCCCGCAACTTGTGCAAACAGCACCGGCCGCACCCGTCGCACAGCGACTCCCATTCCTCGTGAGACATCTCCTCGAGGGTTTTGGTCTTCCAGAATGGCGTGGATGCCGACATTGGAGCGGCAACCTACAGGCCGCCGCGCCGGCTGGCCAGCGGCCTGGAACCGGAGTCGCCGACACGCGCCTCAGCGGTCGCGCCAGTCAAAGCTAAGGTGTCGCCGGAATGAAACCAACGCGCTTAAGCGCGACACCGGCTATCGCCCAGGGGGCGGCAGGCTCTGCTGCTGGATCGGCCCGGCGCCGGATGGCGGTGGATAAGTATACTGGCCCGGCGGCGGCTGATAACCGGACGGCGCCTGGGGCGGTGCGTAACCCGGCGAAACCGGTTGGGGAGCAGGGGGCGGCGTATAGGCCGGCGCCGGTGGTTGATAGGAGGGCGGATAGGCCTGCTGAACCGGCGGCGGCTGATACGAAGGGGGTGCCTGGGGCGGTTGATACGCCGGCGGATACGCTTGTTGACCCGGCGGTGGCTGGTACGCACCCCCCGCGGGTGGTGACGCTTCCGAGTTGCCGTAACGGGTCAGCACTTCCCGCAATGGGTCCGCGCCGGGG
Source organism: uncultured Acetobacteraceae bacterium (assembly GCA_937902425.1). Classification (GTDB taxonomy): domain Bacteria; phylum Pseudomonadota; class Alphaproteobacteria; order Acetobacterales; family Acetobacteraceae; genus Rhodopila. The sequence continues at coordinate 4,023 of CALFNB010000218.1, forward strand.
TTCACTCCCTGCATTTGCTGCACGATTTGCCGGGCCGCGAAGGGCTGACCGTAGTAAGATTGGTTTTCATCGGTGCGGGCGGACATCACCCCGCCCTCCAACGACACACCGCCAAACAGACCCCGCGCCTCCGCGAACGCGAGGATATCCGCGCCGACCGCCGCCGTGGTGGCTCCCTGGACGCCCATGCCCACCGAGGCCACCGCCACGGACGCATTGGCACCGAGACGCACCTGACTGTCCATCACCGCGTTCAATCCGCGGTTGGTCATGATCAGCAGCATCAATTGGCTGTCCTGCACGCCGAACTGGAAGCCGAAACTGCCGCTGCCGATGTCGTAGAACGTCGGATACGACCAGGTCCCGTTGCCGGAGCGGGCCAACATCACACAACTCCCGCCCTCGCCGCCGACGAAGAACCCGGCCTTGAACACGCGTGGGCAAATCATCACCCCCTTGGCCCGCCGCAGCATGATTTTCGGATCATCGGAGACGGTTTGCGTCATTATCTCCTGCACCGTCAGCGCCGCGCGGTCGACCAACGTTTGCTCTCCGCCCGAGCCGCGTTGGCAGCCGGCGAGCGCCACCGCCGCCAGCCCAATGGCGGCGAGGTGGGCACGAACGAGGTGGCCGGAGCCGGTCCGCGGCAAACGGATCATGGCGAGATTCTCCCTGGTGCGCCGAAACCGAGACGGCATAACGCCTGCGCCCCGAGTCCCGCCCCAGGGAATACGATCGGAATGGCGGTATTGTGGCCGGCGCCAAGGTTCAACGCGCGTGACGGATGATACGGACCCGCCTTGGCGACGCCGGAAGACGCGGTCCCCGGGCGCTCCGCGCGCTACCCACGGACCATTCAGGCCGCGAGGTGGTCGCCGTCGTCCAGATACGTGAGGTCCGAGCCCAATGTGATTTCCACCAGACACGGCCCCTCCGAGACGATCGGCAAGGCGGCATCGCCGGTGGTCCAACGCCACGGCGCGCCGTCCTCGGTGTACTCCGGAGCGTACCAGCCATCCGTCAGCGCCGGGTGATCGGCGCCCGCCACGGTCTCTCCGGTCCGGTCGCGCAGCATCATCGAGCGGACCGCGACACCCAGAGGACGCGGATCGTCCAGCCACGGCCGCGCTTCGACCGGGGCGGCACGGCGTGACACCAGACGAACGGAAGCAGCACCCTCCGGTATCACGAAGCGCACGGTCCGGCTGTCCATCTCTTGTTGTGTGAGGAACGGCAGCACCGTCCTGCCGTCCACGATCAGACGCAGGGCGGGATCCGTTGTCGTGGCGTGAGCCGGCTCGGCGAAACCAAGTGATCTGGCCCGCTCGGCGAAGCGCTCCCACCGCGGCCGAACCTCCTCAGGCCGCGCCATCAATGGGGCGCAGGCGTCGGTCTCCCAGCAGCGGAGGTGCTCGTTGATGCCGAATTCCGGGTGCAGGATCATCGCCAGGCCGGCGTTACTGAAATAAGCGCGGTTGCCGGTGTCGAGGTAGCTCTCGGCTTCCACGCCTTCGGCGATCAGGACGGCATGCCGTTCCAGTTCGATGTGGTGGTAGGAGACCGAGGTCAGGCTCAGATCGCGGGTGATCGTCATCCCGTTGACCAACAGCTTCGCGGGAACCAGCCCGCCGTCGATGTACAGGCAATGATCTGGGGACAGCAGCAGGTCGCGGCGCGGTTGGTCGAACCCCAGAGCACCCGAGCGGAACCGGATGGGCGCGACGGATGCGGGCCTCGGATGACCGGCGATGTCGATATCTCGATTTCCGGCCCATATCACTGTTTGGGGCACGAGCCGGCCGGCTTCGGAGGTCATCACAACGTCGCCGGCCTGGATTGTCTCAACCGCCACCTCCCCGTCCGGGGTCAGGATCGCGGTCCCGGCGGCGTAGCAAGGGACGTCCGTGATGAACACGTTGGTGCCACCGCTTCCGTCGCTGACGTAATTAACGTTGGCGTGCTTACCCAGGTAGTTGCCCAGGATCGGGATCGTGTGGCTACCGGTATTGGTGAAGACCGTGAGGGTCGCGCCGGTGGACGTGAAACCGGTCAGGGTCGCGGTCGCCGCCTCCCCCACGTTCAGGAAGTCGATGTAGGACGTGGGCGTATCCTGAACCGCCCCGACGTACAGGTTCTTCACCGATGCGTTGAATGTAGAGAGCGCCGCGACATCCAGGACTCCGGACCCGCTCGCGGCGGAGAATACGATGGTCCCGCTGCCGACAGCGTCGGCGATCGACAGCGTGGCGTTGGGATCGATCTGGAACTTTATGGAATAGCCCGCGGCGACCTGAACCGACGTGCCAATCGTGAACACGCCGCCCTCGGCGATGACGGTCCCCGAACCGATCATCTCAGTCGGTGAGGCGCCGATGTCCACGATACTGTCCGCGACGGCGCCCTCAAGCCGCCCGCTCGATCCAAGGTTGATGGTGCCTCCGTCGACGACTCCTCCCATCGACAGAATGGAGGCATCTCCGACGGCGGTGCCCAGGTTCAGCAGGCTGTTCAGGCTGAGTGTGGTCGTGACGTCGAATGCCGAGACGCCGTCGGCGAGCTGCAGCACAGCCTGGAAGTCGCTGACCGTCAGCGAGTTCGCGATGTCGGGGGAGCCCGTGCCGCCGACGCCGATGTTGCCGATCGTGAACAGGTTCGTCCCGTTGACGAGGTAGTCGTTACCGGGCGAGGTGGTGAACGACGCGCCGGTCGGGTGGTTCGCGGTGGAATCGACCCATGCCGCCGGGGTTTCCCACGCGGTGCTGGTCCCGGCTGGTGTGGTGGCGGTCCAGGTAAACGTCGCCATGCGCCGCACTCTCCCTGCTGTGTCGCCCCCCTGCTGTGTCGCCGCGGTTGGACCGGACGCGATCGCGACGTGGTCTGGGCTAATGGGGACGTGATCGCGACGTGGTCTGGGCTAATGGGGACGGGAGCGGAGTGGTCACACCTGGCGGTTTGCAGGATGGTTTCAGGTAGGTGTGGGGGGAGTGGCCGAACTGTTCTTTGTTGCTCAGCAAGTGCACCAAGGGCTAGCCTGCGGAACGACCGTCAACCGGGGTACCATGAGTTTGGAGATGGGGGGGACTGCTGGTGCCGGTGGACACTTCGAGCGACATCGAATGGTTGATCATACTGACGTTCCCGAACGGCGGATCGACAGCCATCGCGAACCTGCTACTGACCGCTGCCGGAACGATTGCCCTGAACCCACGCGTCGAAGGCCAATGGCTCGTGCCTGCGATGTCAGCTCCTCATTCCCGTTGGGATCCGCTAAGCATTCTCGATTACGACGATATCCGGACCCAATGGATCGAGGCCGTCAGGCACGCAACGGCAAACTCCGGGACAAATGAAGGAGCACCGCTCGTCATAGAGAAATCGCCTCCAAACATGTGCCGCTATAGGGCAATCGTTTCCATGTTGACCGGAATGAAGACGGATATCGTTGTCCTGACCCGCGATCCTTACGCCACCTGTGCAAGTTGGCATCTTAGGGGTGGTGCGGAGCAGGTTGCGCGGAACTGGGGTTGGCCGGGCAGACCGCCCACTAACGAAGATGAGTATTTTCGTGCTTTGGGAGAGATATGGATGACACGGGCAAGTTATTTGGCGACTGCTCGGGCCGACGCGATACACTGGATACGCTACGAGGACTTTTCGGATCGCCCATCGTATGTGATCAGCGATCTGGCGCACAGAATTCCCCGCCTGAGGACCGCAAATCCAAACGCAACACTGCTAGTGAAGGATTATCCGCCGCAGAAGATCCGCAATATGAATATCGACCAAATCTCGGCCTTGAACAAAATCCAGAAGACAGCGATTTCATCGGCATTGCTGCAAAACTCAGAGTTGGTCGCCCGCTTCGGGTATGACGTGAACCCACCGTAGGAGACATCAACCGCACTACGATTGGACGGGGCACGCGATTGGCGGCTTACGATCCAGCCGACGGCAAGCTGCTCCATAGGCAACCTGATATGCCCGCGTTAACCGTGACAACGCGTCAGCGACCTCGGGGACCGCCAGCAGCGGATGCGTAGCTGGTAGGTTTGCTTGGTGTGACGTTGATCCACTTCGGCGGCGGTGGTTCGCCCAATTCCATCAGCGCATAGGCCTTCTGAAGCGATAATTCGTACCTTTCCGCTATCCCCACGAATGCAAAGCGATCCAATGCGTGAACCGCCTCGACGGCCAGATCGGGTTCGGAAATCCGGGGTCCAAAGACGTTCTGTCGCTGATGGTCGACGCCGCCGAACTGAGATCGGAAGAGCGTCGTGTAGGGAAAGAGTGTAGATCTCGGTGGT
>CALFNB010000219.1 GCA_937902425.1 uncultured Acetobacteraceae bacterium
AGACACTAAGACACTAAGATTCGGGATCGAATTGATTTCATTGATCTTGCTTCTTGGTGTCTTAGCTTAGTGGTAATGCTAACTTCGTTCCACACACGCCGACTTCAGCAGTTTCCCGCGCCGATCAGGTTTCAAGCACCAGCAACCCATACCCCGTGGTCAACGGTGCCGTATAATTCCGGTGCACCCGCTTCACGTTGCCGCCAAGCGCGCCACGCATCGCCAACCACATGATCATCTCGACGCCCTCGGTGCCGCCGCGCTCCATGTAGTCCTGGGTTGAAAGTTCGGACAAACCCGCCGGCTCGGTTTCCAACCGGTCCATGAACTCATTGTCCCAGGCGGCGTTTTTCGTGCCGAATTTCGTCCCATGCAATTGATGCGTCAGCCCGCCGGTGCCGAACACCACGATCCGCCGGTCCTTCGGATAAGACTCGATCGCCCGCCGTAACGCCGCGCCAAGCCGGAACAGCCGCCGCGGCGTCGGGATCGGATGCTGGATCACGTTCACCGCCAGCGGAACGACCGGAACCTTCCAGTCGGTGTCAGTCAGCAACGGCAGGAACGACAGCACGCCATGATCCAGCGCCATCTCCTGACAGATCGTCGGATCGAACTCGTCATTGACCAGCGACCGCGCGAGGTGCCACGCGAAATCCGGATCCCCCGGCAAATCCGGCAACTTCCGCTTCCCCCACCCCTCATCCGCCTGGGCGTGCATCGCCCCAACCCCGAGAGCGAACGTCGGATACGCATCGAAGAAGAACTGGTTCACGTGATCGTTGTAGACGATCAGAAACAAATCCGGCCGCATCTCGTCCAGCCATTGTCGCGCCGGAACGTAACCGTCGAACAACGGCGCCCAAAGTGGCTCCTTTTGCTGTCCGCGATCCCAGGCGACCCCGATCGTCGGCGCGTGGGAGGTGCCAATGCCGCCAATGACTGTCGCCATGGTCAGTGTCCCTTTCGCGCGTGCAACCCGGGGAGGCTGATACCCGCGGTGTGGGCGCCGATTTCGGGCAATGGCACACCCACGGCGGCGCCGATCTTCAGCAGCAGATAGATGCTCCCGCCATGCTCCATCATGGCTTTCCAGTCGCGGCGCTTCACGAGGTCGATTTGCGTGTCGGAGCAGCCGAGGCCGCGCATGTAGCCGGTTTCATCCGCCTGGAACCGCGCGCGGTTTTCCGGCGAACTCAATGAGTTCGCCATTTTGTTGAGAGCGTAGCCGCTCGCCGACCGTTCGCCGGTGAAGACGTAGGCGCCGGAAATCACGTCGTCCAATGCGGCCTCCCCGAGTTGCTTCAGATCGGGCCGATTTGTACCGCGCCGGGAGAAAGACCGCAAATCGATGACGCGGAAGTGACATTCTGAAATGATGACGTAACCGGAAAACCGCGATCATCGGAACAGTGGCGGGACGAATAATCCCGTATCCGTCACCGACGGAGAGAGAGGACGAAGGCAATGGCAACATGGTTCAGGACGCGAACTTTCCTGGTGGGCGCCGCCCTGGTTTCCGGCCTCGCCTGTGTCACACTCGGTGCGTCTGGGTCGCGAGCGGCCTCGCTGGCCGGTGACACGATCAACGGTACTCTGAACTTCTGCGCACTCGGCAACGGCGGGAATGTGTTTTCGCCAGCGTCGGGCACCGCCCCGCTCTCGTTCCAGTACGTGGATGGTTCCAACACCGATACCGCGACATTCTCGGCGACGACGCTGACGGTCGAGGATCAGGTGTCGGACCGCGCCTGCGGCTGGGGCATGAGCTTCACTGATACGTCGACGCCATTTTCGTCGCTCACGTTGATTTCGTCCAACTTCTCGCCCGACCTGACGTTTGACTTTACCGGCGGCGTCATCGACATCAGTTGGGCTGGCATCGCCGCCGGTCCGGCCGATTTCATCGCCGTGTTCGCCATCAACGGCGTTCTCCCGACGCCCGAGCCAGGGTCGCTGGCGGTATTCGGCGTCGCTCTCGCCGGGGTCGGTCTGATCCGGCAATGGCGCCGTCCAGCGGGGCATGAGGAAGACGGGCCGGCCGGGATCTGACGTCAACCCGTCACCAGCGTCACCACCTCGCCGGGCGCCGCCGCGATGGCGCCCGCGCCGGCGGCCTCCAGTTCTTCCCGCCCGCCATAGCCCCACAGGGCGCCGATCGAGCGGATCGCATTGGCGTTCGCCGCCTCGATGTCGTGCAGGCGGTCGCCGAGCATGACGCAGGCGTCCGCGGCGAAACGCTCGACGGCCAGGATGTGCGCCAGCAGGTCTTGTTTGCGGTCGAGCGCGCCGCCCGGTTCGGCGCCATACACGCCGCGGACGTAATCGCGCAGCCCGAGGTAATCGATGACCCGGTCGGCGAAGTCTCGGCGCTTGGAGGTCGCGATGCACATCGCGAAGCCGGCGTCCCGCAAACCGTCCAGCATGTCGGCGACGTCCGGATAAACCGAACAGTCGTAGATCCCGACGGTCGAATAACGTTCCCGGTAGATCGTCAGCGCGAGGTCCACCCGGTCATCGCCCAACGGCGCGAGCAATCGTTGCAATGACACCGCGATCGGCGGGCCGACAGCCCAGGTGAGGTCTCCGGCGGCGTTGGGGTCGTGGCCAAGTTCGTGGAGTGTGTGGCGGAAACAGGCCGCGATGCCTGGCCGTGAGTCGGACAATGTGCCGTCCAGGTCCAGCAGGACCGCCCGCGTGCCGCCGTCTTGCTGTCGCGTTTGCCGCATGATGCCGCGCCTGTGCCGATGGAGTTGGGTTGCATACAGGTTGGTGGCGGGCTTGTCAGGGGCCGCTCCTTGTAAACCTTGGGCGGCGAAGAATGCACGCCGCAACCCGGCAATGCAGCGTTCATCGATTTTCTCCCGTTCTGTGAGGGAGAAGATGGCGGCGCACTGTCGCGCTTATCGTAATTTACCCCCGGCGCTCAGCCCAGAAGCGAGCGGTTGCGCTTCACCGATATCGTCGTCGGATGATCCGGCCCGAGTTGCGCCATGTAGACGGACAAAGCCCAGTCGAGGGCCTCGCGCGCGGCGAAGCGGTCGCCCATGTCGCGCAGCACGCCCGCCAGATTGTTGCAGTCGCGCGCGACGTTGACGTGCTCGCGGCCAAGCGCCTGTTCATCGAGTGCCAGTGCCCGCTCGAACGCCGCCGCCGCCGCGTCCAGGTCGCCCAGATCGTGCAGCACGAGGCCGATGTGGTTGATCGTGGTGGCGGTTTCCGGATGCTCGGCGCCCATCGATTCCGTATGCAGCGCCAATGCCCGATGCAGCAGCGACTGGGCGTCCTGGAAATCCCCGAGTTCATGCGCGAGGCGGCCCAAAGCGCGGATGTCGTTGGCGAGGTCCGGGTGATCGGGGCCGAGTTCGCGTTGCCGTGCCTCGATGGATTGCTCCAGTTCGGCGCGTTCGGCGCGGAGGGCGGGAAGGTCGGGCATGCAGGGGCTTTCGGGGTGGCGGGCCGGCAGGAGTGGTATCAGGGGCGGCGAGGGGGGAACAAGGGGGGCGTTGTCGAGGTCTGGCCGCCCTGTTTCCGGATCAGCACACGATTGGAAATCGCGAACGCGCCAAGCGCGCCGTCTTCGCGGATTTCCAGTACTTGGCATCCGGTTCGTGCGATGATGGCGAAGAGCGTCGTTTGCGGCAGACAGTGCACCTCCATATCGCCAGGCGGGTTTTCGCCGGCGAGATATTCGGTCGCGGCGAAGCCGTAATTCACGATATAGGTCGGGATCTGAAAATATCCGATGCCGCCGGGCAGCAGCCTGGTCAGGATGGTTTCCAGGATGAATGCCATCAGCGGCGGTGGGTTATGCATCAGCACGAGGAACGAGAAGAACACGTTGAAGGGCGGCAGATCCTGGTACTGGCCAATTTCATTGATGTGCAGAAACGAAATGCCGGGCTGGCCGAAGCGGGCCGCGACCTGTCTCGCGTGTTTCAGATGCGCGGCGGAAATATCCGCCGCGACCACTTTCCCGAATTGCCTGGCCAGCCAGACGGTGCCGCGCCCGAGGCCGCAGCCCAGTTCAATGCAAGTATCATAACCGGACAGGTCCAGTCCCGAACGCGCGGCCGCGACGCGAAGGTCCATCACCTGCAACTCGCCGGACGCGAAAAACGCGTCTTCGTGTTTCGCGATGTTTTCCGATTTGAACCGGTCCTCCGTCAATACTGACCAATGCGGCTCATGGGCTCCCAGATGCAGCCACTCCGCTTCGATGCGTTTGACCATGCGGTCCAGGATACCCGAGGCGACGATTACATCCACCGGGACAGCGGGCCAGACCAGCGGCTTGGTGCCTTCCTGACCCGGACTGGCCGGCGGCGTAGCGCGTTGGCTGAGGTATTCCGGGGAAGTCATGAAGCCGGCGCGCAACTCCGCCAGGTCCTGGAAATTCCGCGCCTGGCCCGTAACGACCTCCTGGTTCTCGGGCTCGCGACCCAACAGGAGACGATAGGCCATGATCACGTCGGTTTCACTCACCATCTGTCATTTCCCTCTTGCGCCGCGGCGCCCGGTGGCTCGTGGCGCGCCAGGCCACAGGCCGCCATGGACTGATATGGGCCGCGGCGTGGGGCCGTGCTAGCCTCCCCGCAACGAACAACGCCTAACGTTACATCAGACAAGGGAGAAGGCCGATGGCATACGATTTGCTGATCCAGAATGGGCGTATCGTCGATGGCTCGGGGATGCCGGCATACCGTGGCGATGTCGCGGTCAAGGACGGCAAGATCGTCGAGATCGGCAAACTCAGCGGGCTCGCGACGCGGACCGTTGACGCGGGCGGCGCGGTGGTAGCGCCCGGCTTCATCGACAATCATTGCCATTACGACGCGCAGGTGACGTGGGACCCGCTGTGCTCGTATTCGTGCGATCATGGCGCCACGACTGTGATCTTCGGCAATTGCTCCTTGTCGCTGGCGCCGGTGCGGCCCGGCAAATCGGAGCGGCTGGCGGAGTTCCTGTCGTACGTCGAAGCCATCCCGATGGACGTGTTGCGCACCGTCGAATTCGGCTGGGAGACGGTGCCGCAATACATCGAGCAGCTCGACCGCGATCTGGGGGTCAATGTCGGCAACCTGATCGGTCACACCGCCGTGCGTTACTACGTGATGGGCGACGAGTGCCAGAAACGCGCGGCGACCGACACCGAAATCAAGGCGATGCAAGACGTTGTGCGCGACGGCATGCGGGCCGGGGCGCTCGGGTTGTCGGTGTCGCGCAACCAAGGTCATTACGATCCGCAAGGCGTGCATGTGCCGGCGTTGTGGGCCGAGGAAAAGGAAATCTTCGCGCTCGGCGACGTGTTGCGCGAACTGGGCACCGGCATCATTCAAAGCGGCGGCGGTAATGGCATCGAAATGAAGAACAGCCTGATGAGCCGGCTGTCGGAGGCCACCGGCCGTCCGGTCGTTTACAATAACCTCAACCAGTCGGCGCGCCGGCCCGGTGAGTGGAAGGAGCAGATGGCGCATGTCGACGCCACCGTCGCGAAGGGCATCCGCGCCTATCCCATGAGCACGCCCAATCGCATCACCGATTTCTTCACGATGGACAATACGCAGACGTTCCGCGGGCTGCCGACGTGGCATCCGATTCTGCTCGCCTCGCACGAGGAGAAATTGCGGGCCTACGGCGATCCGGCGGTGCGTCGGAAACTGCATGACGAGGCGGTGGAGTTTAAGATCAACTTTGATCCCCCCGGAATCAGCCGCACGTGGTGGGACTACATGACCGTGCAGCACGCGGTGTTGCCGAAGCACAAAGGCCTTGAAGGCATGACGGTGGGGGAGATCGCGAAAGCCCAGGGCAAGGGGATTATCGATGCGTTCCTGGATCTGGTGGTGGAGGAAGATCTTCAGACGGCATTCCTGCACGGGGAAAACAATGTCGACGATGACGCGGTCGCGGCGATTTTGAATTATCCCAATGCGATCATCGGTCTGTCGGATGGCGGCGCGCACGTCCAGTTCCAGAGCGGGTTTGGCTTCAGTACGCGTCTGCTCGGGGAGTGGGTGCGGGAGAAGAAGATCATGTCACTGGAAACCGCGGTGCGGCGGTTGACGTTCGAGTCCGCCTCGCTGTTTGGGTTGCACGACCGCGGCTTGCTGCAGCCGGGGATGGTCGCGGATATCGTGATTTTTGATCCGGACACGGTGCGGCCGCTGCCGCATGAGGTCGTGCACGATTTCCCGAACGGGGCGATGCGGATCCGCGAGCCGGCGGAAGGGATCCATATGACCGTGGTCAATGGCCAGGTGCTGCTGGAGAACGGCAAGCACAGTGGGGCTCTGCCGGGCCGGGTGCTGCGCAATCCGTGGTATCGCGCGCATCACCGGAACTGAAACGATCCCGCGCGTCATGGCCCAGTTCGATCTGGGCCATGACGTGCGCTTTTCGACTACCCAATCCGCCCCATGGCCCGCAGCCGCTCCTCCAGCCGCGCCCGGTTGCGGCCCAGAGGCGCCGCGTTGGTCATGTCGCTGAGCTTCGGGAATGCCTCGTCGAACATCTCCAGCGTGACCGGTGCTTCGGGATCGAACTGCACGCCCTCGGATTGGTAATACTGCACGACCGAGTATCCGCCGGCCGACGCGGCGATGATCTGGCCGGTGACGGTGCAGTTCTCGCTCGCCATCCAGGCGACCGCGGGGGACACCAGTTCGGGCTTCATGTATTTGCGCATGGCCTCGGGCAGCAGGTCCTCGGTCATCCGGGTGCGCGCCGAGGGGGAGATCGCGTTGCACAGAATGTTGTAGCGGGCGCCTTCCAGCCGCAGCACATTGATCAGCCCGACCACGGCCATCTTCGCCGCGCCGTAATTGCTCTGGCCGAAATTGCCGATGGTGCCGGAGCCGGAGGTGGTGACGACGATGCGGCCATAACGCGCCTCCCGCATGATCGGCCACGCCGCTTTGGTGCAGTAAACGGTGCCCATGTAATGCACCTGCGAGGTATATTCGAAGTCCTCGATCGACATGTTCTGGAACGCCTTGTCGCGCAAAATGCCCGCGTTGTTCACCAGAATATCCAATCTCCCCCACGTGTTCATCGCCGTATCGATGATTCCCTGGGCTGACTTCACATCGGCGACCGAGTTGTAGTTCGCCACCGCCTCCCCGCCCGCCGCTTTTATTTCGGCGACGACCTGATCGGCGGCGGCGTTGGCACCGCCGCGGCCGTCGACCGCTCCGCCGGGGTCGTTCACCACGACCTTGGCGCCGCGCGAGCCCAGAAGCAACGCGTGCTGCCGGCCAAGACCGGCGCCGGACCCGGTTACGATAGCGACACGGTCGTCAAATCGGATTGTCATTGGTGTGTTTCCTTCCTTGCCGATGGGTGAACCGTCGTGGGTGGACACAGTGACGCTCCGGATGGCCGGGTCAAGTCTGGGATGTGCCCCGCGCTGATTTATGGTGTATCGGTCGGGAGACAGAACGACACCAACGGAGGACATCGAGGATGCGTATCCGGCTCGCGATCTTATCGTTGCTGCTTTGCATGGTTGGCGCCCAGGCGGCACCCCCGGATCCCGCGTTGCAGCAGGATCTGTTGGGTCTCTATGATCGTTACGGCAAGTTGATCCAGGCAGGGAAGGTGGCCGAGGCCGCGCAGATGCGCACCGCCAAACCGCGCGCGGAATTGCTCGCTCTGGGCAAGAAGCCCAAACGGGAACAGGCGGAAATGATGGAGATGGCGCGGCTGATGACACCGGACGAGGTGACGCCCGAGCACGCCAACCGCGCCGCCGACGGCAAGACCGTTACGATCGTGGCGCTCGCGTCGAAGACCTGGCCGGCCGGTTTGAAATTTCCCGATGCGCCCAAGCCTGGCACGGTGACGCACGGCGAGGTGACGCTGCAATTCGAGCAGGAGGGGCAGGCGTGGAAGCTGGCGGATCAGATGTTTGGCCCCGATCCTGGCGCCATCTCGGCGTGCCATGACGAACCGGCGGAAACCGACGCCGCCTACAACAGGAACTCAAACAGCGATGTTGGCGGTCAGATCCGCCGGGTCGAGTTCAAACCGGATCATACGCTGGTGGTGATCCGTATCGTCGACGAGGAGAATTGTTTGATCCTGCCGCCGCGCGACTGGCTGGTTCAACACGATGGCCATCCCGACAAACTCGTTCCGTGGGCTTTGATCGAGGTCGACGGTGTGCCGCATCGTAGTGATAAGCAGCGGTACTGGGC
>CALFNB010000220.1 GCA_937902425.1 uncultured Acetobacteraceae bacterium
CGCCTCGGCGACCGCCTGGATGTTCAGCGCGACGATGATCTGGTTGGCGACCTTGCAGGTCTGGCCGGCGCCGTTCTCCGACCCGACATGCGTGATGTTCTTGCCCATCAGGTCGAACAGCGGCTTCGCCCGCGCGAACGCGGCGTCCGGCCCGCCCACCATGATCGTCAGGCTCGCCTGCTTCGCGCCCACCTCGCCGCCGGAGACCGGCGCGTCGACGTAATCACAGCCAAGGGTGTTGATCTTTTTGGCGAACACCTTGGTCGCGATCGGGCTGATCGAGGACATGTCGATCACCAGAGTGCCCGGTTTGAGCCCCTCGGCCACGCCACCGGGCCCGAACAGAACCGCCTCCACATCCGGTGTGTCGGGCACCATGATGATGACCGTCTCCGCCTTCGCGGCAACTGTTTTCGCGTCGGCCACCACCTCGGCGGCGGCGCGAATTTCCGCGGTGAGGCTCCCGCGCTCGGGCACGATCAGGTCGTGGCCGGCGTTTTTCAGGTTGAGCGCCATCGGACGCCCCATGATGCCGAGGCCGATAAAACCGATCTTCATCTACAGTCTCCCTTTGCTGGTCGCATTCTGGGCTTGCCGCGTACTGGGCTCTGGCGTTCTGGCGCCTGGCATGTTCTGGCGTAGCGCGGCGGAGTTGAAAAGCCAGGATCGGGAAAAGCCGGCGTCACGCCGGCTTGCGAAGCACGAGGGTCGTCCACGGCTCCAGATGGATCATCCGTTCCAGAACCAACCCGTTCCGCCGGTGCGCCGCCAACACGTCGCGGGCCTGAACGCGGAGTAATCCGGCCAGGATCGCGGTGCCGCCGGCCGCGAGCCCGCGTGCCAGATCGCGTGCCATCAGCCGCAATGGCCGCGCCAGAATGTTGCCGAACACCAGATCGTACGGTCCGGATTTCCGCACGACCGCGGCGCGCCACCCATCGGCGAGCATCGGCCGCACCAAATTTCGCACACCATTGAGGCGCGCGTTTTGCCCAGAGACCCTGATCGCCCACGGCTCGATATCGGTGGCCAGCACCGGTCGGCGCAGCGTTTTCGCCGCCGCCATCGCCAGAATGCCCGACCCGGTACCCATATCGAGGATCCGGCACGGGCCGCGCCGCGAGCGAGGCAGCAGTCGCTCCAACGCGAGGAGACAACCGCGTGTCGAGTTGTGTTCGCCGGAGCCAAACGCCACCCCGGCATCCAGGATCAGTGTGGTCCGGCCCGACGGCTCGGCATCAATCAGATGCGTGCCGCGAATCGCGAAGCGGCGGCCAATGCGCTGCTCCGGGAATGCCGCGCGGGTGCGCTCCAGCCAGCCATCCGCGTGCGTTGGCGTGCGCGTGGCCGCCACCGTCACGCCGGTCACGGTGGCGGCGAGAGCCAGTGCGCCGGTCAATTCATCGTCTTTGGCGCCCACGGCGCGGACGCCCTCGATCCGCCACGTTCCGGTGGCATGGTCGCGGAAAAAGCCCACCGTATCACATGCGCATCCAAGCGCGGCCTCGTAAGCCTCCAACGCCTCCTCGGGCACCGTGACGCTGAGACATTCGAGTTGCCTCGGGTGCCGGTTCATGTTGGCCCGGCGGAGGACAGCACGCGTGAAGCGAGGTACTTTCCGCGTGCCGCGAAACGGGGATCGCGCGCGTGCGCCGGCGGTCGCCGCGCGCCTCGCGTTGACGCGAGGTGGACGCGGCTTCGAGCCAACCGCCGGATCATGGCGTCTTCCTCATGGATCAGCCGTAACTTCAACGAAACGATCCAGCACGCGTTTCTCCCCGGCTTTATCGAATTCGATGTCAAGCCTGTCGTCCTCCGCTGCCTTCACGGTTCCGTAACCAAATTTTTGATGAAACACACGGGCGCCGATCCTGACGGCGTCGGCACGCGCGGCGCGGCCTGGTTGCTCCCACGCCTCGATCACTCTGGGCTTGCGCGCCACCAAGGGAAATGTCCCGCCGGAAAATGCCGTGGCCGCCGCGATCCGCGCCTCACGGCGGTAATCGCCGGAGCCGGTTCGTTCCACCTCCGTCTCGGGTAGTTCGTCCAGGAATCGGCTGGGGATGCTGCTCTGCCAGTTGGCATAAATGCGCCGGTTCGCGGCGTGGCTGATGATCGCGTGGCGCCGCGCGCGGGTCAGCCCGACATAAGCCAGGCGCCGTTCTTCCTCCAGACCCTTGTCGCCCGATTCATCCAGTGAGCGCTGATTCGGGAAGATCCCTTCCTCCCACCCCGGCAGGAACACCGTATCGAATTCCAGGCCCTTGGCGCCGTGCAATGTCATCAAACTGACACGGTCCGGATTCGAATCGTCCTCATTCTCCATCACCAATGCCACATGATCGAGGAACCCATCCAAGGTTTCAAAATCAGCGAGCGCCCGCACCAGTTCGCGAAGGTTTTCGAGCCGCCCAGGAGCGTCGGGGGATTTGTCGTGCTTCCACATCTCGGTGTAGCCGCTTTCATCCAGCATCGTCGCGACCGTAACGACGTGACCATCACGCTCCAGCATGCCGTGCCAGGCGGCGAGCCCACGAAACAGTTCCTCCAACGCGCCGCGAGCTTTGCCTTTGATCCCGCCGGTTTCCACCAGACGCGCCGCCGCGCGTGACAGCGGCAGTCCCTCGGCGCGTGCGAGGTCGTGCATGGCGCGGAGGCCGGAATCGCCCACGCCCCGTCGCGGCACATTGACGATCCGCTCGAATGCCAGGTCGTCCGCCGGCCGCGACATCGCGCGCATGTATGCGATGGCGTCACGAATCTCCTGCCGCTCGTAGAATCGCAGGCCGCCGACGACGCGATACGGGACGCCAAGAACGATCAGCCGTTCCTCGAACGCGCGGGTCTGAAAGCCGGCGCGGACCAGCACGGCGATTTCGCTCAACGGATGTCCGTCGCGGCGAAACCGCTCGATGCGCTCACCAACCATGCGGGCCTCTTCGTCGGAGTCCCATAAGCCGACGACCGCGACTTTTTCGCCTTCGCCGGCATCCTTCCGCCCCACCCGCAACGTCTTGCCCAGACGGCCGGCATTGTGGGCGATGAGGGCGGAGGCGGCGGCGAGAATCGGTGCCGTGGAGCGGTAATTCGACTCGAGCCGGACGATTTTCGCGCCTTCGAAATCCTTTTCGAAGCGCAAAATGTTTTCCACCTCGGCGCCGCGCCACGAATAAATCGACTGATCGTCATCACCCACGCAACAAATGTTCCGATGGCCCTGGGCCAGCAGCCGCAGCCAGAGATATTGCACCAGGTTGGTGTCCTGGTATTCGTCAACCAGAATGTAACGAAAATTACGATGGTATTGCGCGAGGATATCCGGCTGTGTCCGGAGAATCTCCGTCACGTGTAGGATCAGATCGCCGAAATCGGCGGCATTCAGTGCCAGCAACCGGGCCTGGTAGGCGGCGTAAACCTCGCGCGCCAGCGATGTCCCCGCATCGTCCGCCGCCTCGATGCCGACGCGGGCCGGGGTCAAACCACGGTCCTTCCAGCGCTGAATGAGCGCCATGACGGAGCCCGGGGTCCAGCGCTTCGTGTCGATCCGGGCGGCGTCCATGACCTGCTTCAGCAGGCGGAGTTGGTCGTCGGCGTCCAGGATTGTAAAGTTTCCCGACAGTCCGGCGAACTCGGCGTGGCGGCGGAGCATGCGGGCGCAGAGCGCGTGGAACGTGCCGAGCCACAGACCCTCCGCCGGCTGACCGAGGAGGGCGGCGACCCGCTCCCGCATCTCGCGCGCCGCCTTGTTGGTGAAGGTGACGGCCAGGACCTGGTTCGGAAAAGCCTTTTTACTCAACAAGATATGCGCGAAGCGGGTGGTCAGCACGCGGGTTTTGCCGGTGCCGGCGCCGGCCAGCACGAGCAATGGGCCGTCAATGGATTCAACGGCTTGGCGTTGTTCGGGGTTCAAAGGCGTGAGATAGGTGGTCATCAGAATGTCCGGTTGGTGGCGCCCGGGGGACGAAAAGGAGTATATCGCGTATCGCGGTTCCTGGGCCAATGAGGGCCAATTGGGGCCACGTGGTGGTGGTCTGGGGCATGATATCCGTCGCTCGTATCCAGGGGTGGTCGCCCGAAGTGTAAACTCAGGCTTACAGTTCGGAAACTAATGGCTTCCGTGGCGTTGGCAACTCATTGAAAGAAAACAACTCTTCCGTTTGGCATGCCACTTGCTTGTAGACGAACGGACAAAGGCCATCTCCGTTTCACTCCGAGACTCCGCAAAGGTTAATATGATGAGAAATCAAGCTAAGTTGACCCTCAAAGCGTTGGCGCTTTCAGTTGGTGTGTCAGGTCTGGCGATCATGCTGCCCCTGGGCCAGCAAGCGCAGGCAACGGTTCTGTCGTGGGGTCCTTCCTTCTTGGGTAACGTGACGTTCAATGGAACACTAGTGACTAACATTCAAAGCGGGCTCACTTCGGAAAACCCTGGTACCAATCCCCTGATCAATTCGATTGGCCCTGGTGAGGGGCCTGCCGCCACGACCGCGGGCGTCGTCATCGGAAATCCCTTCACTTTCACCCCGACCAATTTCCTGGTCGGAACTGGTCCTCTGGTTGGCACGAATGTCGTCACCATCACGGCCGGCCATCTGACCTACACATTCACCAGTGAGGTGATTACCGCCCTGACGCCGTCGGGAGCGACAAGCTCGGGCGCCCTGAACTTGGTCTTGTTCGGGTCGATAACGGGTGACACAAGTGTTGGCGCGACATTCAACCTCCAGACCGCCTCGCTCTCCGAAGCATGCACTCAAGCGCAGATTGGCGCGACCGTCCAGTGCGGCTTTTCCGTTGACACTCCCGGCATAACCATCAACACGCCGGAACCGGCATCGATGGCCGCGCTCGGCGTGGGTCTTGTGGGGCTTGGGTTGGTCCGTCGCCGCCGCTCGAAAGTGTGACGCGAACTCAAGGAACCTGATGCGCGAGGCGGCGCCAGCGGCGCCGCTTTGTGTTTGTGGGTGATGACAAACGATGATCGGCAGCTCGGGCAGCCGATCGAACGTGAAGTCGGAACCGCTCAAATATAAGTCCAGCATAATTCTCTGAGCGGGTAGCTCTCGCCCTGGGCTGTGGACATGCCCAATTCGGATACCACTATCCCGGCTCTGTCGGCCTGCACCCCAACAAATGCGCGATCGCATAGGTCAATTCCGGCCGGTTCAGCGTATAGAAGTGAAATTCATCCACTCCGTTCGCCTGCAGCAGCCGCACCTGCTCCGCCGCGACCAC
>CALFNB010000221.1 GCA_937902425.1 uncultured Acetobacteraceae bacterium
AGCGCGCGCGATGGCCACGCGCTGTTGTTGACCGCCGGAGAGTTCGTCGGGCCAGGCGTCAGCCTTGTCAGGCAAATGCACGCGGGCCAGCAGGTCAAGGGCCCGTGCGCGCGCCTCCTCGCGTGGCTCATGGCACACCCTCCGCGGCGCCAACATGATGTTGCCGAGCGCGGTGAGATGCGCGAACAACTCAAAGTTCTGAAACACCATGCCGATGCGCTGACGCACAACGGAGGCGTGGCCGCGGGTCAGACCGGAAATCTCCTGACCCTGGAACAGAATACTGCCGGACGTCACCGGCTCCAGTAAATTGAGACAGCGCAACAAAGTCGACTTCCCGGAACCGGACGGACCAAGCACCACGAGACACTCGCTCTCCCGCACCGCCAGATCGACGCCGCGCAGGACGTCCGCATCGCCGAAGCGTTTCCAGATCCCGGCGGCGTTCAAAATCTCCGTCATCGCGCGGCCTGGGGAGCCATCGGGATGGCGACGACACGGCGGCGGCGGCGCGCGAGGCCGCGTTCGATCCGCATCTGGATTTGCATGAAGATCATCGTCATCACCAGGTAGTAAATTCCCGCCGCGAACAGGGTTTCGAGATAGCGGAAGGTGCCTGAGGCATCCTGTTCCGCCACCATCAACAACTCCCGCACGCCGATCACCGACACGATCGCCGTGACCTTCAACATGCTGATGAACTGATTGCCGATCGGTGGGATGACGATTCGCAGCGCCCGCGGCAGTACGACCCAGACCATGATCCGCCAGTCGTTCAAGCCCAACGCGCGGGCGGCGAGACGTTGGCCGCGGCCGACGCCGAGGATGCCGGCGCGCATGATCTCGGCCATGTAGGCGCCTTCGTTCAGACCGAGTGCCAATACCGCGCAGGTGAAGCCGGATAGCACCAGCCCGAAAGCCGGCAGAACATTGAAGGCGAACACAAGCTGCAGCAGGACCGGGGTGCCGCGGAACAACCACAAATAGCCGGTCACCACGTGAGGGATCGCGCGGTACGGCGCCTCCCGCCCAACCGCGAGCAACAGACCGATGACGACCCCCACCGCGAGTGCCGCCAGGCTCAGACCCAAAGTCACCAGCGCGGCATGAGCGAATTGCGCACTGAACAGATAGTGCAGAAACAGCGTCGGTGAGAACAGCGACATGCCGGCTCAATAGGCCGCGCTGCTCGGCGGCAGCTTCCAGCGTTCCAGCAGCTTCGCGTAGTCGCCGTCGGCGACGACATCGGCCATCGCTTTCTCAAGTGCTATGAACAGGGCCGGATTTTCCTTGCTGACCGCGATGCCGACTTTCGTTTCATTGTCGAATGGGTCTCCGGCGGCGGCGTAGGTGTCCGGCGTCGCCTGCATCAGCGCCACGGCGGTCGGCGTCGAAACGATGATCGCATCAGCACGGTCGTGCGTCAGAGCCAGCGCGCAGGCCGTGGTGCCGGTCAGCGACAGCATCTCGATCTTCGGCTTGCCGGCGGCCTCACAGGCGGCGGTCGCCTTGTTGGCGGATGCCTCGAACACCGTGCCCACGGGTGCGGAAACACGATGGCCGCACAGCGACATTTTATCGGACAGGCCGGCCGGATTGCCCTTCCGCACTACGACCTGATTGCCGACCAGGAGGTATGGGACGAAATCGGCGACCTCTTCGCGGGCGTCGTTGATGTACATGCCGCTGATGATGGCGTCGATCCGCTTACCGGTCAGCGCGGGGATGATGCCCTTGAAGTCGATCGGCGGAGTGGTGAACGTCAGCTTGAGTTTCTTCGTCAGCAGATCGGGCAAATCGACGTCGAAGCCGATCGTTTTGCCATCCAGAACATACTCGAATGGAGGAAACGTCGGGGACATTCCGATGGTCAGGGTGTTTTCGCTGACCAGGGGCAGCGGCTGCGCACCAGCCGGCGGGACAGAGACCGCCAGGAGGACCACGGCGAGAATGAGACGATGCGGCATACGGGAACTCCGGACCTGTTTCGCCGGAACGACGGACTTACGTGCAAGCGTCGTGCCGGTCGTTCAGCCAGTCCGCCGCGCGATCAGGTCGATCTCGATCAGACCGCCGCGCGCCAGAGCCGTGACGCCAACCGTGGTGCGGGCAGGCAACCGCCCGGATCCGAAATACGTGCGGTAGATGTCGTTGAACGGAGCGTAGTCGCGCTCGAACGCGGTCAGGAAGACCCGAACCATGACGACCTGTTCAAGGCCCGCGTCGAGTCCCTTCAGCACGCACCGCAGATTGTCCATCACCTTGTGCGTCTGGGCTTCGATCCCCTCGGGAATGGCGCGCGAGTCATCATCCGGATCGGTGGCGAGCTGGCCCGTGACGAACAGCCAGCCATCTTGCTCGACCGCGTGACTGTACGGTGCGACCGGGGCCGGCGCGCCGCTGATCATGTGAAATATCGGCTCCATGTCAGACGACTTCCTCCTCGACTTTATTGACCATACGCAGGAAACGCCGCGTGCGGTCCTGTGCTGGCCGGTCCAGCACGGCTGCCGGCGGTCCTTGCTCGACGATGACGCCATCATCCATGAACAGGATGCGGTCGGCGACCTCCCGGGCGAACCGAACCTCATGCGTTACGATGATCATCGTCATCCCCGCCTCGGCGAGGCCGCGGATCATCGCCAGAACCTCCCCCACCAGTTCAGGATCCAGGGCGGATGTCGGTTCATCGAACAGCATCACACGGGGTGCCACGGCCAGCGCGCGAGCAATCGCCACACGCTGTTGCTGGCCACCGGACAAGCGATGCGGCAAGTGGTCCATATGCCGCGCCAGACCAACGGCGCCGAGCAAACGCGCCGCGGCCGCGCGTGCCTCGTTCGGCTTCTGGCGATAGACCGTGACCGGCGCTTCGATCACGTTCTCCAGCGCGGTCAGATGCTCGAACAGATTGAAGTGCTGGAACACCATGCCAATACGCGCGGCGGCGCGGGCCTGCGCCAGCCGTTTCCGTACTGGGCGGACACCGCCGCCATGCAACGGTTCGTAGCCAACGAGGTGGCCATCGACTGTGATCTCTCCCCAGTCCATCGGTTCCAGGTGATTGATCATGCGTAACAGCGTGCTCATGCCGGAGCCGCTCGGGCCCATGATCACGACGACTTCACCGGTGTTCACCGTCAGGTCGATGCCTTTCAGGATTTCCCGCCCGCCGTAGGATTTCTGCACGTTGTGGCAGATCACGCAGGGGCCGCCGGCGCTGGCGATATCGCGACACAGTTCGCCGATCAGCGCGGGCAGCCGTTCGCGTCCGATGTACACCGGCGCTTTCTCCGGTGTTCGTTTGGCTTTCATACCAAGAAACGATCGGACACGATGCGCGACACCATCGCGTTCCTCACGCAAGAAGTCGAAATGCCGCTCCAGCACGATCTGACCAACCGCGATGGCCGAGGTCATGATCAGATAAATCAGGCCGGCGGCGGTGAAGACCTGGAAGAACTGGAAGTTCTGTCCAACGATCTGTTCGGCGCTGAAGGTCAGCTCATTGACGAAAATCACCGATGCGATCGAGGTTCCCTTGATCATGCTGATCGTCTGATTGGCGACGCCGGGCAGGATCGATCGCATCGCCTGTGGCAGAATGATCCGCCGCAGCGTCAGCAACGGCGGCATGCCAAGCGCCGCCGCCGCGATGCCCTGGTTTCGGCTGACCGATAAAATGCCACCGCGAATGATCTCGGCACTGAACGCCGCCTCATTCAGGGAAAATCCCACCACCGCTGTCGTGAACGTACACGCACCGAGGCGTACGCATTCCATCAGGCGTGGCTGCGGGCAACGCCGGAGCTTTACGGTGCCTTTGGACGGCAGCGGCTGATGGCCGGCGCGTTTGTTTCGGGCGCCGATTATGTCAATGCGCAACGGCAACGGGCGAAGCTGGTCGCGGAGGTCGCGGACGTGATGAAGACCGCCGACATTCTGACGTTCCCCACAGCGCGCTGTCCGGCGCGGAAGATTGGCGAGGATTCGATGGCGACGGGGTTCCAGCCGTTCTTCAATCGAGCATTCAACGTGACCGGCAATCCGGCCTTGTCGATCTGCGACGGCTTCAGCGCGGACGGTCTGCCGCTGGCGCTGCAAATCGGCGGCCGGCCGTTCGAGGACGCGTTGGTCCTGAAAGTCGGCCACGCGCTGGAAAAGGGTTTGGGCACACGCCAGCGCCGGCCAGCCTTCGCCTGCTGACCATCATTCAAAAGGAAGCAACACCATGGAAGAAACCACGTTCGAGGCGCGTTTGACGGCCGCCGGTCTGAAACCAGCCATGGAGGATCTGCCCGCGCTTCGGACTTTGGTCGCGGATCTCGATCGCGCCGCGGTCGCAATCCGGACACCGCGGCCGTACGCGGACGAGCCGCTGAGCGCGTTTCGGCTGCCCAGGGGTTGAGAGGACGGCGATCACCGCCTGATACACAAGCCACGTCATGGCCGAGCCCTCCGGCCTTCCATCCGCGCGGCAGGATGCTGAACCATTTAGGGGTCAGACACCATGAGGAACGTTCTGCCTACATCGCCATCAGCAGTCGCAACGACCGCGAGGACACCGCATGTCAGATCCGATCGTCATTCCCGCCCGTCGCGGCAAGGCCGCGTTCGTTCGCCGAGGACAAACCATCGCCGTCATCAACACCCACGGTCAGCAGGTCGTCGACACCTGGGCTTTTTACCGCCACGATTTGCGTGAATTCATGTCGATGGAGCACAGTCGCGCCACTCATCATCACATGATCCCACGCATCGGTGACGTCCTGCTGACGAATCACCGCCGCCCGGTTCTGACGATTATCGAGGACACGTCCGGCGGTATTCATGACACGCTGATCGCCGCCTGCGATCGCTATCGGTACGAAGAACCTGGCTGCACCGGATATCACGATAATTGCACAGGCAATCTCGCTGCCGCACTGGCCGAATTGGGCCTGACCCCGCCCGAAACCCCCAGTCCGTTCAACTTGTTCATGAATATTCCGTGGACTGAGTCTGGGGATTTGTCGTTCGAGCCGCCGGTATCCACGCCGGGAAGTTATATCCGACTACGCGCCGAAATGGACCTGATCGCGGCTTTTTCGGCCTGTCCACAGGATATCTTGCCGATTAACGGCCACGCCGGCAAACCGGTAGAGACACACTTCGTCATTGGCGATCAATAATAATACCGCACTTTCAGGCCAGACCTCGTTTGCCCAGGCACGTGTGCATTGTCGTGATCGGTGCGTCAGACCACGGGATATGCTCGCCTTTGACGAAGCTTTCAGTGCGAGATGAGTCATACGTTTGATTTTGGATAGCTGCCCGCAAGCTTTACCACAGAGACACGGAAACGTTCCATGCCAATGCAGCGCAAAGTGCCTCCGCGGTAATGTTCGCGGAGCGTAATTCAACCTGATGTTCAGTAATTTGCACGCCGGCTGCATAACCGCGCGATGCCACTCAAATCCACTGACACGTAATTCAGCGCGAATACCTGATGTGATCTTGTGGTGTTGGTAGCGTCTCGCGTCTTCCGCCCGTCGAAAGTGACCCTCAATGACGGCCCAGGGCGGCGCGCAACCATCGCACGACCATGCGCCACAGCAGACCACCAACGGACAGACGAGCCACTGGCGCGATCGACGTACCACGTACTCGTGCCGCCAGATCACGCGCGACAGTGTCGGCGATTTCGGCGACGAATTCCCGCACCACGGCGGCGCGAGCGAATTGCGCCAGCGGTCCGCGCAGCACGTAATCGATCGACAGTGTTGCTTCCGTGACGTTGGCATCGAGTCCGCGCAATGTCAGTACCGCGCGTCCGCTCAGTCGAGTGCCGGTTTTCGCGTCGCGGCCCTCGCCGGAAAGTTCCGCGCGCCGGTTGCGTTCGTCGAACGAAATGATTCCATCGCCGATGAATTGCGTCTCGATTGGCCCGAGCGCGGCGCGTACTTCACCGCTCAACCGATTGGCCACGACACAGGTCAGCCGTGCACCGGGCACGCATGAAGCGACCAGAGCGGGATCGCGAACCGCGTTCCACACTTCATTCCGCGGCAAATCGATACGCAGCGTGCGGAGGATTTGCGTGCTGTTCGGAGATGGCGTCGCGGCGGTTCGCGTTGGTTCCGGAACGATCGATATCGCTGGCAAGACCGGTAGCGCGGTGGGTCTGGCCACCGGGATCGAAACGCCTTCCGCCAGCACACTCCGAATGGCGCGGACAATTCCGGCATAACCGGTGCAACGACAGAGATTTCCCGACAACTCCAGCCGGATCGTCGCCTCGTCCGCGTTGGGCAGGCGGTGCACGATATCGCGCGCGGTCACCAGCATTCCGGGTGTGCAATAACCACATTGCAACGCGTGCTCGGCGGTGAACGCGGCGCGCAGGCGGACAATCGTCGGATCGTCCTCCAGGCCCTCGATCGCTTGGATTTCGGAATCGTCGCAGGCAACCGCGTAAGCGATGCAGGACCTGGCCGGGGCGCCGTCGATCAACAGCGTGCAGGCCCCGCACACGCCGTGCTCGCAACCGAGATGCGTGCCCGTCAGCCCCCGGTCCTCGCGCAGAAAGTCAGCGAGATGGGTGCGCGGTTCCACCTCCGCCATGACCGAGGCGCCGTTCACCATCATCGTAACACGGCTCATGCGCCTGCCTCGGCCAAGGCCCCGCGCAGCGTGACGATTTGCATGTGACGCCGCACCTCATACAGCCCGTCGATTATCTGTAACGCGCGAGTCGCGCCATCGATCGACGCGGCCTCGGCTTCCAGCAGCAACGGCTTGCCGCCAAGCGCGCCGATCACCACAAGGCGCGTGCGCGCGGTCACCACGACCGCGGCCATCGCATGGGCGAAATCACCGGGTTTCGACAGGCCTTCACATAACCCCAGCGCGCGTTCGCGGCCAGCCGAGGCACCCGAACCGCGCACAGTACTTCACCCGGTTCGATGGCGGTACGGAACGTAACGACAATGAAATCGGCCACCGGCAGCGCCCGCGTCCCGTTGGGACCGCGCGATCACCGCCTGGCACAAATCGTTGTCGAGTTGCTGTTCCGGACAGGTGTCCTTGGTATTGAACTTACGGATGCGCGTGTGGGGCATGATGATTACTCCGCCGCCAGATCGCGCGCTGGCGCATGCCGGCTCGCCGGTCGCGGCAGCCCGAGATGCGAACGAAGCGTGGTGCCTTCGTATTCCGCGCGAAACAGACCGCGGCGCCGCGGTTCCGGTACCACCAGATCGATAAAGTCGTTGAGCCCACCTGGAACCAGAGAAAATGTCAGCATGAAGCCGTCGCGAACATCGTTGGAAAACGCGTATTCCATGTAATCGGCGATCTGGGAAGCGGTGCCCCTGATCACGTCGCCGCCGCGCGCCGCGCCATAGCGCAGATACAGTTGGCGCAGCGTCAGATGTTTCTCATCGATCAGCCGGATGATCTGATCGAAGAACTGCTTGTGCCGAACGGCCGTGGCCGGAATACGCTCCCGCGGGATCGGCTGATCCAGCGACAGATCGAACAGGTCGATGCCCTTCAGATCCTCAGACAGCAGTTCGAGACCGACATCCGGATGGATCATCGACTGCAGTTCAGCGAAGTTCTCCTCCGCATCAGCGGCGGTACGACCGACGATCGTGGTCAGACCCGCCATGATCTTCAAATGCTCCGGCGCGCGCCCGAAGCGCGCCATGCGTCCCTTCACATCGGCGTAGAATCGCCGCGCGTGATCCAGCGACGCGTCGCGCGTGAAAATGACCTCGGCGGTCTCGGCGGCGAGTTCCTTGCCCGCTTCGGCGCCGCCCGCCTGAATGATCACGGGCCGGCCTTGCGGCGGCCGCGCGATGTTCAACGGTCCGCGCACCGCGAAGTGTTTTCCCTTGTGATGCAGACAGTGCATTTTGTCGGGATCGAAATAAACGCCGGTCGCGCGATCGAGCACGAAAGCGTCGTCGTCCCAACTGTCCCACAGTCCAAAGCAGATCTTGACGAACTCGCGGGCGCGCTCATGGCGCAGCACGTGATCCTCCAGGCCGTCACGGCCGAAATTGTAGCCTCCGGCGGGATGCGCTGAGGTCACCACGTTCCATCCGGCGCGGCCGCGGCTGAGATGATCGAGCGATGCGAACTGCCGCGCCAGATCGTACGGTTCGAAATAGCTGGTGGACATCGTGCCGGCGAGGCCAATGCGCTCCGTCGCGCCGACCAGGGCCGAGAGCAGACTGAGCGGCTCCCAGATGTTCATGACGCGTGGTGCGCGGCTCAACGCCCGCATGTTTCCGTCGCGCGCGCCGGCGGCATCGGCCTGGAACACGAAATCGAACTTCGCCGACTCCGCCATGCGCACAAGCTTCACGTGGTGGGCGAAACTGGTGGCGCCGTGCAACTCCGTACCCGGATGCAGCCATGCGGCCGGATGATTGCCCACCGGACTCATGACCCAGCCAGGTTTCATTTGGCCTTTTCGGTTGCTCGGCACGTCTTGTGAGGTCACCATGGCGGTGATCCTACCAGCACGCCGCATGCCATCGGGCCGTCAGCGTTGGCCCGCATGGTTCACCCTGACCCGTCACATTCTCAGGATCATGCCTACCGGGGGACTCGAACCCACCGCGGGACCGCTTACGCCACCTTCACGTCGGAGATGAACTGACCGACCTCTCGCGTCAGTTGTTCCGCCTGCCGCGACAACTGGGAGGAAGCGCCTAATACCTGTGAGGCGGCGGCCGCCGCCTCCGTTGCTCCCTGGCTCATGCCGCCAATGGTGGCGGTCACGGCCTGGGTCCCTTGGGACGCCTGCTGCACATTGCGTGCGATTTCCTGTGTCGCTGCACCCTGCTGCTCGACCCCGGCGGCGATGGCGGCGGAGATTTGACTGACTTCGCCGATGGTGGAGGCGATGACGCGGATTGCTTCGACCGCTTCCCTGGTCGCGGACTGGATTTGACCGATATGCTGAGCGATCTCCTCGGTCGCCTTCGCCGTCTGCGCGGCCAAACCTTTCACCTCGGACGCCACGACAGCAAAACCCTTGCCAGCGTCGCCAGCACGGGCCGCCTCGATCGTCGCGTTCAGCGCCAGGAGATTGGTCTGCCCGGCGATGTTGGCGATCAGGCCGCTGACCTGGCCGATCTTCTGGGCACCCTCGGCGAGGGCGCGCACCACCCCATCGGTGCGTGCGGCATCGTCGGTCGCACGGGCGGCAATTGCCGACGCATGAAGAACCTGGCGGGCTATTTCAGCGATCGAGACGGAGAGTTCCTCCGCCGCCGCGGCGACCGTGCCCACGCTCGTGCTCGCATCCTGGGCAGCCATCGCGACCGTCGTGGTTTGCTGGGTGGTATTCGCGGCAATGTCTGACATGACATGTGCCGTCGATTGCAACTCGGTGGAGGCCGATCCCACCTGCCCCACCAGATGGCCGACGGTTGTTTCGAAATGGTTGACCAGGCCTTCCAGCCGTTCAGTGCGGATCTCCTTGGCCTTGCGTTCGGCCTCCTGCTCGGTGCGCCGCCGTTCGGCCGCCACCGCGTTTTGCTTGAATACTTCGACCTTACCGGCCATCTGGCCGATCTCATCGTCATGGCCGGCGGAGGGTATGCCAACGGTCAGGTCACCCTCCGCGAGCTTCTCCATCGCCGTTTCCAGCGCGACGATCCGAGCGACGAGATTGCGCCCAATATACAGCCAGACAACGAGGACCGCACCAATTACGCTCGCCGCCGCGATCCCCAGCATCATCGTGGTGCCGAAGCTGATCTGTTCATCGGATCGACCCATCGATGCGGTCGTTTCCCGTTGCACGGCGTCAACCTGGGCGGTGGCCAGGGTGGCCAGGGAGGCGGCGACCGCACGGGTTTCCTCGATGATCTTGCGGCCGGCCAGGACCGTTTCCAGCTCCTGCGTCCGAACCTCGAACATGCTGTCTTTGGCGGTGCCAGTGGCCAACAGGGCCTCGACGGTCGTTCTCAGACCCTCGGTCGTTTGCAGGTTTTCCGCGATGTCCAGCTGCTCCATGGCCTGATCCGCGATCGCCACGAATTGTTCGCGCAGGTTCGCGACGGCGGCGACCGTCGATGCCAAGGCCGTTTGGTCGAGCAGGCTTGCGAGCTGATTGCAGGAGCTGGCCAGGTCGGCCAGCGTTTGCGCCATCGGCACTTCGTGCGAAACCAGCCGCAGCAGTGTGCGGGTCGACGCGGAGGCATCGTTGCCGATCGTCATTGATGCCATGGTGATGCCGCTCCGCACGGCGTCCGCCGCGGGAACCAGAACAGCCAGCACCGCCTGGTGCGCGACATGCTTCGCTTGTGTGGCATCGCTCCGTTTGGTGGCGAGCAGCAGGCGGCGTTCAACAGTCTGGTCCAGTTGGACAATCTGCGCGTACTGCGTGGCGATCAGGCCGCTGATGGTCCGAACTGACTGCTGGCCGGGCAGCAGCGCGGCGAGCACCCCGATATTCTTTGCCACCCGGTCCTGAATATCCCTGAGCAAGGCGCGCTGTTGCGAGCGGCGCGCGTCGGTGTCGACCCCGAGCATGGCCGGCGTGGCGGCGGCAAGCGCTTGTGTTTCAGCCTGCAAACCCAGGCTGCCAATCACCGCGGGGATATCTTTCCTGGCGACATTCGTTAGCAACCCGCCGATCTGCACGAGCATCACGCATGCGGCGATGCTGGCGACCACGGTCACGCCGGCGATCGCGCCGAAGGCCAGAAACAATCTCGCTCGGATGCCGAAGTGTTTTCGGCGCTTCGTCATCATTGATCTCTCCCGATTCTACCGCCGGTTATCAGCGCGACGCCGTTGTGGACAGGTGAACCAGTTCACGTGCTCTGGTATATAACCGTTCTCCATCCAAACCTTGTTTCGCCATCGCTGACTTCCAGTCGGCGATGACCGGCACGATCGTACGCTCCATCGCGTCGTGCTGCTCGGGCGTGAGTTCGGATGTGATGAACCGATTGTCACCGCGCAGTCTGGCTTTGGTCGCTGCTTCGCCCTGGTCGCGCAGACGGGCGTTACCCTCAATCAGGATCGGGGCCTTGGCGTCAATCGCCGCTTGCAGATCCGCCGGCAGTGCATCCCATTTCGCTCGGTTCATCACGACCATTAACGCCGGCGCGGCGAAATTCATGTCAACCATCACCTTGAGCTGGTCGATCAAACGCTTGTCGCCGATCCCTTTGGAAGTGGTCGCGGAATCCCAGCCATAGCTGATCGCGTCCACCGTTCCGTTGGCCAGCATTTCACCGATCATGTCCGTGGGTATTCCGATCGGGAACATTCCGAGCCTTGCCAGGGCGAGACCCACCGTCGGACTGGGCGAACGCACACGCATGCCGCGCAGGTCTTTTAGCTGTGTGATCTTCTTCCCGGTCGTGAAGATGCCGTAGGGGGGAAGCATGTACAATCCCAGCACCTTGACTGATGCGTAGTCGCGATTGAGCAATCCTTCCTGGTAGAGTTTCCAGATGGCCTGTGTACCGCTCGCCGCGGTATCGAACATAAGCGGCAGCTCCATCACCGAGGACTGCGGAAACCGCCCTGGGTTATAGCCCTGCACCGTGGCGGCGATCTCGATGTCGCCGCGTTCCACCATATTGAACAGCTCCGACGGCTTGCCGTATCCGCCGAGCGGCTTCAGGGCAACCTCGATACGACCTCCCGACGCCTGCTCTATGCCCCGCGCGAACGGTTCGAGGATTTGCTCGTAGGCCGGCGTCCCGGCCAGGTTGATGGTGGCGAACCGCAGGACCTGGTCGGCGGCATGGGCGGAACCAGGTAGCATGGCGCGGATCAGACAAACGGCGGCAATCACCGCGGAAATTCGATGCCCCAGACGCATAACGGCGTGCTCCTCTTCCTATGACAGCCCAGTCGCGACGTTGCGCATGGCTGGTGAACGGACATTCAAGCAGCCTCACGTAAACAAAGGGTTTAGATCATCCGGTAATTCCGATTATGTTTGCATTGCACCCTCTGAAAAGCATGATGATCCGTGCGCTTTGAAGGGTCTGTCGTAGCCGTCGCCGTTCTGCGTGAGCGGGCACGATGCCGCGAATCTACAAACCGCCGGCTCTTGAGCGCGGTGTCGGTCGCCACCAACGCCGCGACTGATCCCAATGGAGTGCGGTGCCCGCACGTGTTGGTCAGGCCTATCCGGGGGGGCCAACATACGGCCAATCCGGGTCGCCCACATGAACCGGGCTACGTGCACTTCGCGGATACTGATATTCTCTGGCAAATGAACCACCTGCGCCTTCATGCGGTCAAGACCTCGGGTAGATGGATGCGATGTGCCAACCCGAAACCATGGTTCCGGTCGCCTTCCTCCGGGTAACGGCGTCGAATCGCGCGATCAATGTTGGGCTGATTCCACTTTGGCCGCCGCCACGCGGCGCAACGTCGAGCCGCTGAACAGCGCGCTAAAATGAGGCCCTTCGGCCGCATGAAGGGCCGAGCCTGCCTCCCGCCCGCGAGCGCTAAAACGTCGGCGGTGATTCCACCTCATTCGACGACAGGCACGCGAAATATCACCCCGCGGCCGGAATGGTGCGGACGGGGGGACTCGAACCCCCACGGGCTTACGCCCTACGGATTTTCATACCACTTCGGCTTTCGCCGCCTTGCTTCGACGCCAATGATGCCGAAAGCGAGTTTGTGGTCTGGACTATCCCTTCGCCGTAGCGCTTGGCCGTAGGCGCTGCCCGTCTAGTCTCTACACCTTCCCGTCTCCGGGCTTGGCTCGGGATTGCCATATTACAGGTTCCCCCGAATTTGAGCAGTTCTGCATCTCCGGTTTCCCGAAGGGCACTCAAGCTGGTCTAAGTCCGTTGCGTCTACCATTCCGCCACGCCCGCATATCACGGTAATCTATAACGGATTGTAGGTTGTGAGCCAAGGCAGATCACGCCGGGAAACACCCCTCGTCGGGCAGCCTGAGGGACGTGTCACCCGTACGTTTCGGTTTACGTGGCCCGCGGACGTTGATGGCCGCTGCGTCTACCATTCCGCCATGCGGGCATGCGGCCGTTAATAACAAGCGAGGCACGCCGAGCGCTACCCGGCAGAATGAAGCGTCACGTGTCTGGTGGGTTTTCGTCGGATTGCGGATCCGGCGGTCCGTCCGGCGGCCGCTTCGTGCCATGGCGAAAGATCACGATTGGCTTTCCCTCGGGGTGGGCCGCCATCATCGCGTCACGCTCCGCCTCGGCCGCGGGATCGCCGCCGGTGCTGATCAGTTCCAGTTCCACCACCGAATCTTCGTCCTCGAACTGGAGTGGCTCAATCGGCGCGTCCGGGTCGAACCGCGCCGAGGCGAAGCGGGCCAGCGAGTCGCCGGTAAAAATCCGCTCTCTCAGATCGAGCGGTCCGCGCCCAGGCTGTGGTTCGTGTTCCGACGCCGGTGCATCCGGCGGCGGCGGCGGATCCCACCCAGTACCTGGCGGCGTCTGGTCGGACGGAATGTTGACCAACCGCCACGGCTTTGGGCGCGTCGCGAGCGCGATCATGATCGCGGGCTCGCGCGGGACAAATTCCACCACCGGTGGTTTCGGCACGTAGCCGGCGAGGCTGCCAGGCGTCCCGTCAGGACGGATTTCCATATCTTCCGGCAGTTCCGGAACATCATCCAGATTCAGGGTGCGGCCCGCCGGCGGATTGTCCTTATCCGGAACCGGGGCGCCGGAATCCTTGGAGGGCGAACCCTTGGCGCGCGAGCGCTTCGGCGGTGGCCCTGGGTCGGAAGATTCGTCCGGCGGCCCCCCGGACGTGGAAGGCCCCGACGTGGGAGGTATCGGGGCCTGGCCTGGCCGTTCCGGCAGCGGTTTGGCCTGCCGCCGCTCCATATCGTGCAGGATGGTCGAAAATGTTCGTCCCATCTGCGACGCATTCGAGCGAAGTTTGATCGCCACGAGCTCAGGCTGGTTGGCAAGCATGGCACGCCGCAAGTTTTCCATGATCGCGCAATGAAACGCGACGCCCTGGGCCGCCAGCATGCATTCCAGATGATCTCTGGGATGAAATGCCTCCAACATCGTCAGGCCGGCGGCGACTCGGATTTCGAAGTCGTGGGGTTCTTCGTTCTCGTCGCGCCAGAAGGTCTGGATCAGCGAACGGGCGATCTCCTCGGAGAATGACGGGCCGAACGATAAAAGAGGCGCATCGGGGCGATCGGGATACTCGGGAGGGAACAGGGTCGGCATGCGCTGAAATGAGCTCGCTTTGGGCGGTGGCGTGCGGCACACTGGCCTATCAAAGGAATAATGTCAAGGAATTTTGTCTGGCGCCGCGTGTCGGGTAGAATCTCGCATTCCGGCTCAAGGCGGACATCGCTCATCGGGGGCCGCTTTTTGCCGGCGGGCAGGCCCCAGTTCCCTGGTTCCGCGCGTGGGCCGATGGAAGTAGCCATTTGGGCCGCATGGCCCGGAAACCGAGGCCGTTGAAGGAGAGCGTCCGGAGGACAAGATAGCTGCGTGGTTGACGCCCCTTTTGGCGCGGTGTTTCGAAAACCGCGTCTCCGCGGCTTCGAGGCCGGCATCCGCCGCCGGCCGCCGCCGCGGATGGGCGTGATCCTCACCGGATGTAGATGCTCAGTCCTGGACCGTAGATGACCGGTGGCGCGTAGTAGTACGGCGCACCATAAACCACTGGTGGAGCCCGATAGTAACCGCCGTTCCAGTCGCGGTGGTCATTGTCGCGGTGCTCTCTCCCGCGCTCTTCAGCGCTGGCGGACCCCGCGAAGCCGCCGAGACCAAGAGTCGCGGCGAGGATGACCCCTGCCGCTACGGCCGCCGAAAATCGGCGTTTTGAAGTGGTAATGATAGGCATGATGAACTCCTGTAACGAATTGGCGGTCACGATCGCTCAATACGATCGTCAGACCGGTCACCCGTGGGCGGTGGCGTTCTGGTGCGTCGACTCAAACACCGTGTCCGCGATCTTCTTCTGCGCGTCAGGCATCGCCGAGTAGAGCGTCGAGAACGATGAAATCAGGTTTTTGAGCCCATCGACATGCGCCTGGGAGAATTTTTGATACATCTTCAAATCGTCCACCGCGCTCATGCTTTGCGGGGGCCTCGTCCGGCTTTCCGCGATGAGCTTATCCATGGCGGAAGCGTTTTCCCGCATTGCCTGTGCGACCGCGTTCCATTTTGAGTCTTCGTCGGACGTGATTTTAAGCGCCGCGTGAAGGGTGGTGATGCGTTGCTCCACCGTCTCCCCCTTCGTCGTGGTGGCGGCAGCGCCTGCCTGCGTCTGTGGTGTACCCGCCTGAGCCAATTGGAATGCCGCATTGGCGACGGTATCGGCGCGCGCCGGGGTCAATGGACCGGCAAGCATCGTCGCCCCCATCAACGCCGCGAGAGCGAGTGAGCGTTTGAAAACCGCGGGGAAGGCAATCGGACGAGAAAATGTTGTCATGGTTGTATCCTTATCGGGTTTCGCGGATCTCGGCGCGTCGACAATTTTCCATGCCGAAGACGAAATCCATGGGGCTTTAACCGGTCCTGCGATGGTCTCTTGGTTAACGCCGTTGCGTATCCTGCTCCGACGTGGTGGTTACCGTCGAAACTGTCGGTGCCGGCGTTGTGGTCGTGGTCTGCTCGGAGGTCGTGGTACGGCTGTATGGTGTTGAACCGCAACCGGACAGAACCGCCATGCCGCCGATCAATGTCATACAGGTCGCCAGGCGGACATACGATTTACTTTTGATCATGATCTGGATCCTTGAAAGTCGCGGGATGGAAGTGCTCGTCTCAGGAGGAAGTGACCCAGCGGGCCGGATCGTGTGATCAGGGGCCCTTTGTGGTCGTCTCAGTCGATTTCACCGTCGTTGACTTAGCAGCCATTGGCGTAACGGTTGTCTCCGTCGTGGTGGCCGTTTCGCTGGTCACGGGTGCCGCGCGATGATGGTGCATCGCGTACCGCGCATGCTTATGATGAACGCGCGCGATGTGCGCCGGCTGCTCGGTCTGCTCGGTCGAGGAAGTCGTGGTGGACACCATCGGAGGCGGTGTGGTTGTCGTGGTCTGTTCAGACGTGGTGGTGTTGCTGACAGGTGTCGTGCCGCAACCCGCCAACGCGGCCGTGCCCGCGAGCAGTACCGCGCTGATTGTGAGACGGCAACGCGATTGAGTGACGATCATTGTCTTATCCTCGAAAGTTCTCGCGGTGGCCGTGTCGCCGAATTTGGCGGCACGGGTCAGTCTCTGCGTGGCGAAGGCTCCGTCTTGAGAACCGCGTTTCAAGAACAGCGCGGCGCCTGTCGAACCACACAATCAGCGGGTGATGGTGGTTTCGGTCGATTTCCGTGTCGCGGTCGTCTCACCCATCGGAGAAACGGTCGTGCCACTGGAGGTTGATCCGGTCGTGCTGGTCACGACGCCATTGACGGTGGTGGTTTTCTGGCTGCTGGTCTCAGTGGCGACGACGGGTGCCGGCATGACGGGGGTTGTCGTCGATTGCGTGGTGGTCGTGCTCGAAGACGAAGATTGCGCGAAGGCGCCGCCTGTCATGAGCGTAACGGCCAGCGTCGCCGCGAATAAGGATTTGATCATGTTGAATAACTCCAGAGGATCGGGTGCGAGCGAGGAATCGCTCATCTCAATCGTTTATTTAAGGCGAGTGATGGACTTCCGGCAGGGTCGGAAACTACTCAATCGTTTCCGGCGGTCTTACCGGTTCCAGCCGCCATTGTGATCGCGGTCCGGATGAAATTCGCCCCGGTCAGCGTCGCCGCGGTGACCGTTGCCGCCAAACGGTTCGACGATGCAGCCGGTCAGCGCGAGTGAAAGTAGCAGTAATGTCAGTAACATCTTTTTCATTTTATTCTCCTTGCGACGGAAGTCTCACGCGCGTATCGGAACGGCCCGCCATCGCGCCGCGGACCGACTGGAAATGGTACTGTTTAAAGTAAGTCCGCGGTGGCTGCCGCGGCAGCCTCGGAAACTACCTGGCTTCGGCGACGACCCGGATCACCGGCGCGCGACCACGGTGCCCTCGTTGGTATACTTCATGGCATTCGATAGCTGGTCGCGGATCATCTGCTCCAGCGGGCGCGGATCGCTCCGCACCGGAAGACCGCACGGAACGAGGCGCGGTGCGACATTTTGTTTCGTCGCAAGACAGGCAAAATCTTTGCGCAATCGTTCAATCATGTCGTTGAAGGCAAAAGCAACGATTTCGGTCCGTGTGATCCCCGCCTCGATCTGGTTGATGTCGACCAGGGTGTTCAGCATGCCGGTCATCGCATCGGACATGTCGTTGAGCCGGCGGAGCAGCGCCATATGATATCATGCGCACAATTTTGATTGCGGTCGTGCTGGTTCTGCTGTTTGGCGGCGGCGGTGGTTATTACGCACGTGGTCGCCTCGGAAGCCCTGGACCTGGAGGGGTCTTTGGTGCCGTACGGTTACCTGATGAGACCGCGAGAGACATGGCGTGGCAAAGCAAGTACGAGGCATCAGCGGACCCGAAAACAGGTCGGCTCCGTCACTCCTATATCAAACACAGCGCGCGCAATTCGCGCCGTAGCACCGGCGGCAGTTCGTCCTCACCCATCGCCATCACTGACCTGTCGAGATCGGCCGGCGCGGCCTCGGGCGATAAGTAGCGCCAGCCCTGAAACGGTCGCGTCGGACGCCCGATCAGCGGCACCAGCCCAGGGTCCAGAATAAAACTGGTGCATGGCGTCTGGTCGTCCCGCCTGTCCTCCACGATATCCAAAATCCGTTGCCGTGCCAGCATAGAGCCGCTGATCACCCAGTACAGCGACCCCCCGTCCAGCACCTCATTACCGCGCCGCGGAAAATTGCGGGTGCGGTGACGCAGCGGCGGACTGGTGCGCAGGCGCTCGGCCTGCAACGCGCGGATATGGTCGATATCCCGCACGCCCACGGCGAGTTTGGCGATGTGCAGCATCTTCACGACTCGGGGCTTTGGTTCTCACTGTCAATCATGCCATCGTCGGGCTCTGAGCGGGAGAGGCCCGCGGCCTGGATGCTTCGCCCGAGGCCACCCGCCTTCAGATTGACACCCCGGTGCAACTCCTGTCGTCATGTCAAAAGGTAACCCAAGGGCAGAACCCAGGACGGAACCCCGCGCCCCGCCTGGGGACGCCCGCATCACACGACCCGGGCCAAACACAAACGATCGAGGAAACCGTCATGAGCGACGCCGTCATCGGCCCCATGGAGGAACGCTACCGGCTCTCGAAAGCGTTCCGCAACGCGTCTGACCAGACCCAGGTCACCGCAACGCATTACCATATCGCCATCGCCAACGGTCTCGGCTGGGGCTTCGACGGCATGGACGGGGTGATCTTCGCGCTGGCCACGCCGCTGCTGATCAAGGAGTTCGGGGTCACCCTGCCGCAGTGGCGCTCCGGCCTGCAGATCGCCATTTTCATCGGCATCGCCGGCATTTTCTTCTGGCCCTGGCTCGCGGACCGGATCGGCCGGCGCAGCCTGCTCGCGATCAACATCGCGCTGTTTTCGCTGATGATGCCCATCGTGGCGGTGACCACGACCTTCACCGCCTTCATCGCCGCACGCAGCGTCGTCACCTTCGCGCTGAACGGCGAGTGGGCCCTCGGCTCCTTGCTGGTGGCGGAGACGTGGCCGGCCCGGCTGCGCGGCCGCGTCATCGGCATCAACCGCGGCACCTGGTGCTTTGGCGCCGCGGCCGCCGGAGCGATCGCCACCTGGGTCTTCACCAGGTACGGCTGGCGGGTCGCTTTCGTCATTCCCGCTTTGGTCGCGCTGATCGCCATTTACGTGCGGGCGAAATGCCCGGAGTCGCCGTACTGGGTGCGCACCCAGGACCGCAAACGGCGCGTCAAGGAAGCTCGGGAGACCGGGGGGTTCATTTCCCAGGAAGACCAGGAGTGGTTGAATAAATCCCAGAAAATTCCGTTGCGGCAATTGTTCATGCCCGACATGTGGCGCAACACCGCCACCGCCACGTTCGTGGCCTGCTGCTCCACCATCATCTACGGCACCGTGGGCGGCTGGATGCCGCTGTATCTTGCGAAGGAGCGCGGTTGGGCCGCCTCGGAATACGGGATGTTCTATATCTGGTGGGGGCTGGTCGGCTTTCTGGGTCTGCTGACGTCGGGCCTTATCTCCGACCGGTTCGGTCGCCGGCCGGCGTTTTACGTCATGCTGGTGGAGGGCGCGGTCTTCCTCACGCTCTGGGTCTACGCCGAGACCGACACCGAACTGTGGATTTACGGCCTGCTGTGGAGCATCGGCTTCCTTGGCTTCTGGGGGCCGAGCACGATCCTGACCGCCGAAATCTACCCCACCCGCATTCGCGGCGTCGGCAACGGTGTCACCTGGGCCACCGCGTGGCTGGTCGGCTTCGTGCTGTGGCCATTCGTCACCGTCTGGCTGACCGAGCGGACGGGATCGTTCGCCGCCTCATTCCTGATCGTGCCCGTCGCGATGCTGTTCATGGGCGCCGGGATCTGGCTGTTCACCCCGGATCACGCCGGGAAAGACCTGGATTCCATCGCGGTTTGACCTTAGGACAACCGGCCATGAGCGCTGGCCTGGAACGCATACTGACCCTCACCTTCGGCAAGGGAGGGGATGAAATCAACTATCTCGGCAACGGCTGGTCTGGCGATGAGCCGGGCAGCCGTTGGATGATTGGGCAAGGCAGCGAGCTATGGGTGGAACACCCCGGCCAGGGCCACGATCTGATCCTTGATCTGGACATCGGCGTCATGATTGGCCCAGACGGCTCCACGACCACCCAGAGGCTGGTGGTTGGCGCGCGGAACAAGGGGATCGCGCAAATTGCCGTCGCCCAGGGCGGGTCGGTGGGATTTCATATCCCGGCGGCTCTGGTGGCTGAGCCTGGACCAATACGGTTGCTGTTCGTCCATCCCGACTTTCGCCGGCCAATGGACATCGGTGGCGGATCGGATGACCGGCAATTGTCGTTCTCGATGCGGTCGCTTCGGCTGTTCCGCGTGCTGCCGCGGGCCACTTTGGCGTCTGGACCGCCTCTGCCGCCCGATCAAATGATCATGGCGTTCGAGAGTCTCGGCGACAATTGCGAGTTTGGTCTCGTACAACGCCGGCTGGGGGCGGAACCGCTTGGCTTGCTGCGATTTTCCTACGTCGAATTGCCGCTGCTCCTGCGTGGGCTGCGAACCGGCTTTGACGGACTTGGCGAGCCCAATACGGTCGAGGTCACCCCGGAAGGGGAGGATCGCGAGTTCGTGGTCCGGGAGTCCGTCTACGGCATGACCTACCACACGTATCAGTACGAGGCCCAAATAAGTCTCGACGCGGTAAGGCAGCAGCAGGCAACGCGGCTGAATTTCCTCAAACGGAAATTGATGGAGGATATTGGCGCCGGGGAGAAGATCTTCGTGCTCAAGCGGTCCCCGCCGCTTCGGCCGGAGGAGGTGTTGCCCGTCTACGCGATCCTGAATGAGCCTGGGCGAAACTGGCTGCTGTGGATGGTGCCGTCCGACGCGGCGCATCCCCCCGGGACGGTGGAAATCTTGTTGCCGGGTCTGTTGCGCGGCTACATGGACCGGTTCGCGCCATCGGAAAATGCCCACGAGTTGTCGCTGGAAGCATGGGCCGCGGTTTGTGAGGCGGCGTGGCGGGCGGTCGGCGGGGCGCTCGGGCGGTGACCGGAGTGCTTTCAACCTGACCTGGTATCGGATATAGGAGCCGGCTCAGCTTATTCATCCAGGAGAGACGGGACATGCCCGAGCCATTTGGCGGCGCGGAAGCCGTTTTCACGCTGACACAACGGCCAGCGCCGTGGGCCGACGGCCAAACGGCTGATCACCCCGCTGTCTCGAAGACCGAGGCGGTCCGCCTCGCCTATCAGCTTCTGCTTGGGCGCGAGCCGGAAAACGAGGAAATCGTCGTCAGTCAAAGCGACTTCGCGAATATCTATGATCTGCGAAATCGTTTCATGGTCGGCGATGAGTATCAGATCCATCAGCGTTACGTTCGGGTCGCCGAGGCAATGTATGACCATGTGGAAGCCGGCGTCAAAGCCGACACCGTGCGTTTCGACTCGTTTATCGCGGCCGAGCCGGAGGTGGAGGCGCGGATCCGGGAAATCGTTCGCGCCGAGACTGTTGGCTCCGACACCGTTCGTAATGAATATACGTCGTTTCATACGCAGAGATTTTTCGATCAGATCCGCGCCGTGGTCGCGATCAGGCAAAAAGTCCTGGCCAACGTCCCTCGGCCGCGTGTCCTGGAGGTGGGTGCGTCGCCGGTCACC
>CALFNB010000222.1 GCA_937902425.1 uncultured Acetobacteraceae bacterium
TCCAACCGTCCGTTCCGGCCGGCCGTTTCGGCAGCACCATCCACCGGTAATCGGCCGTCGAGTCCACGACGTGGATCTTCACGCGCTCCGGCAGCGTCGTGCGAAACTCCGCCAGTAACCCACGCGGATCGCGCACGGCGCGGGCGCGATACGCCGCCGATTTATACCAGAACGGCGGATAGCCCAGTACCGCCCGAGGGTAACAACTGCACAGCGTGCAAACGATCAGGTTATGCACCGTGTCGGTATTTTCCAGCACGCCGAGCGGTGGCATGCCGCGCATCGGGATATTCATCGCCTCGGCGGCTTTGGTGCCATCTTCCAGCATCAGTGCGCGGTACTCCGGATCCGTCCACGCCCGCGCCACCATTTTCGCGCCCTGTCCTGGGCTGGCCCGGTCGGTCGCTTCCATCCGCGCGGCGAGTTCCGCTTCGGTGACGAGGTTTTTCCCCGCCAGCAGCTTCCGCACCGCGACAAGCAAGGCCTCGCCATCCGTCTCGACGATGTTCATGGCCGCTCCAACCAATGCTCGAAAATCTCAACGACCACGTCGTCGGTCTTGCTGCCCTCTGGCCAGAGTTCGGTCATCGGGAAGCTCACGTGGTACAACGATCGCTCCGCCGCCGGCCGCGCGAACGCCAGGTCTTCGGGGTTCGGGTAATGGCCCAGATAACGCACAACGCGGCCTTTGTGACCGCGCAAATAGTGCGGCGTACGGATATGCACCGGACCGCGCGTTTCCGGCCAGTCATCCTTCACCATCACGGCGTCGCCGGGAGAGAAACTCATGTCTCCTCCAACGCGGCACGTAGTTCCGCTTCCGTGATGACACCCTTGCGCAGCAGATTGTCCGTGATCGAGCGGATCCAGCGGCGGTAATAAGTCAGGCGGTGATACTCGGCCTCGGGGATCGCCTCGATGCCGCGCCGCAGTTCGTCGACCGTCATGATCGCCTTCGCGCCGAGCACGCCACGCAGCGCGTCCACCTCCCGGTCGAACGCCGTCAGTGCATGCGGTTCGATATCGACCGCCTCGCACATGAATTTCGATACGCCGCCGAGGTCGTGGTGGGCACGCTTTTCATCGTTGTCCATAGCGGGACCTTAGCGCGGCCGAGGCCTCGGGTAAATCGCCGCGTAGCCCGACGACACGGCGGCCCACCGGATACCGGGCCGCAAGAATTATGGCACTAAATGAAACCCGGTGGGCGGCGGACACCGGCGATCACGCTCGCGTGCCGGAACATGTCAACGACTTTGATACAGTCGGGTTAGGGATTTAGGCTCGATTGTGCTACGTTGATCCGTTGATTGGGCTGGGCAAGATAGCCGGGGATCTGATGTTGGCCCTGGATGGTCGAAGGTAGATCGTCATTGGTGGCGGGCATTGCAGATTCTGTCCGGAGTTCGAGGGTCGCTTCGACACCCAATCTCTAAGTGATTCCAAATGGTTGTACAATGCCCGTTTAGAATCCCTGCGCTGCAATGAAAATGAATAAGATGGACCATCTCAGGCAGCCACCATCGTTGATCAGACGTTCCTTTACGGTCTTGTCCCAAACTTTGGGCCGGAATTCCGCGTCTTCTTGTGGCCGGGTTCAGGACCATTTGTGAACTTGCTCGAAACCTCGTACACGCATGGGGTGTTCGTAATCCGAGCACGGCAGCGCACCCGTCACGCCAGGAGACAACATGACGAACTATGTCTGGTATCCCGTTACCGGTAATGGCACATCCTCGGCAACCGGCTACACGTGGGACGGTACGGCAGCCAATTGGAACACCGGCTCCTGGATCGTCGGTCCCTCTCTAGGCACCGTGAATCTCTTCGGTGCAGCCATTACTATTGGGTCAGTGCCTGGCAGCGGCACGGGTAATTCCAACGGGACGCTCGACAATGTCGGGCTCGTCGCCGGTAACATCAACCCTATTTTCTTGCATCCACCATTCTACACCCCAAACGGAGCCGGCAATCCCTTCATCAACAGCAATAACTACCCGGTCGATCTGCTGATAAACACCGGAACAGTCAGCATCAACGGATTGCTTCTCGGAGGCTTCAATCAGGCTGCCACCGTTGCACAGTTTCCGACGATCGACGTCGAAGGGGCCGATTTCAAGGTCGGCGGCAGCATCGTCAACAACCTCACCGTTGTGTTTCCAGGTGGTATCGGCACGCAATCCGCCACCGGTGGCGGGACGATTGACATTGGCACGGGCGGAACGGTCGAAGCCGCCGGCACCGTCCAGCCCTCCATCGCGATGACGTTTAAGGACGGCGTCAACGATTTGCTGAGCCTCGGCCTCGTATCCAGCGCGCAGCCTGGAGCATTCGCCGGCAGCATCGTGGGTTTTGCATCCGGCGACACCATCCTCCTGCCGGCGATTCCTTTCAACCCGGCGAATATCGAAACTTTCCTGGCAAACACTATGACGATCAGCAACGGAACGACCACGCTCGCGACGTTGCCAATGACCGGCCTCTACACTACGTCGAGCTTCCAATTGCTCAATTCAGGCGGCAACACGGCGATCGTGACGTGTTTCGCCGCCGGAACGCGGATCGCGACCGAGCGGGGGCACGTCGTGGTGGAAGATTTGCGCGAGGGTGATCTTGTTCATACGGTACTGGGCAAGCAAACCATGCCGATCGCCTGGATCGGTCACCGCCACGTGGACTGCGCGCGGCATCCGAAACCTGCCACAGTTTGGCCCGTGCGTATCAGCGCCGGAGCGTTTGGGCCGGGCCAGCCATGCCGCGACCTGTTGCTGTCGCCGGACCACGCGCTCTTTATTTACGGTGTGCTGATCCCGGTGAAGTACCTGATCAATGGTGACTCCATTGCACAGGTACCGATGGACTCGGTCACTTACTACCATGTCGAACTTGGGCACCATGATGTGGTACTGGCCGAGGGACTGCCGGTCGAGTCCTATCTTGACGCGGGTGACCGATGTAATTTCGACCTGACCGACGAGATGATCCGCCTGCACCCGGACTTCGAGGGCCGGCTCGGGGCCGCCGGGATATGGGCGACTCTCGGCGCCGCGCCGCTGGTCGTCACGGGGCCAGAACTGGCGGCGGCACGGCAGGCCATCGCGGACTGCGCGCCGGCCGACGATGTTCGAACGATGGCGAGTTAGCCACCGCGAGGCAATGGCGCGAACTGAGTTGCGCCAGTGTTCAACTGGTTCACCGATACGGCGCAGCCTGCGGGAATGCAAACCAGCTCGCCGACGGTGAACGGTCCTGAAGCCGCCCATTTGAGGAGTACGTGACGAGACCCGATACTTCCTTGCTTCACCTCGCGCGGGAATTCATGAGGGCGTACGTGCGGATTCAGATAGTTAACGAACTGCCAGAACCAGGCGCCCCAATGGACGCCGGCGATCAGCCTCCGCGCATCGTGGTCCATCTTTGATTGCTCCACAGCGGTGATTCGGACCGGTGAGACCAGGCAGCGGGGAAGGCACGGAGGGGCCGCTCGGTTCGTGTCTGGAAGGCGTAAGATAACCCTTCAGGATAACGGAGGTTGGCGGTAGCTATTGAAGCCCACTGGCGACCGCCGCACTTGCGGAATGAGATTCGCACCGAAGCCATGGGCTGGCAGGCTCCAATCCGGCGGTCCAGACCGCGGGCGGTACATATCGACATTCTACGGTGGAACGTAGCCAAGCTCATTGCAGGTTGTCTCGACAGCGGCGGTACCGCTCGTCGCCTTCTTCCAGTCACGCTGATCGAAGTTCCGTGTCTCATAGACCCTGTTGGCCTGAGCACTGACCCGAAGCTCGGCCCACTCGCTGTCATCGTCCTCGGTCGAGTCTGGTGAATCTTTGAGGGTTGCCAGTGCTCGGTTGTGTCATACCCACATGAGCCGCACCCGTTCGGCAAGCTCATCGAGCCGGAGCAGGCCGTCGTCGAACGACGCGATCGGCTCCGAGTTAGCGGCGATTGGGTTCCAGACCTCGAAGGTGACGTTTCCCGGCTCGTCGTGGCGGATGATTTTCAGGGACGGTCTACTCACGGTCAGGGCGGTCCTTGGGATATATGGACTCTGTTGTTGCCGCCGAACGAAACGGAGGACAAGATGGCGACGGGCGTGATGGACCGGGCGCTCTACAAATTCATGGAACAACTGGTGAATTCCGCCGATGGCATCAAGCGCGCGGTACGCGCCACCAACGACGGGCAGCCGGCCCTCGCGGGCGTGGATGAGTTGCTGCGGCGGGAACTCGGGTCCGAATACGAGCGGGCCAAAAACGGGACCTGGTGGGCCGGCTTCACGGTCGCCCAGGTGATGCGGGAGATGGGTTATGTCGAGGCGGGCACTGGCAAATGTCCGCCTGATTGCGTGGCCAGCCAGGGCATCGTCTGGAAACCGAAAGGCGCGCCGAAGCTGATGTCCCCGGTGGAGTGATCGTCCGTCTCACGGTCTCGGCGGGCGGGTGCCGAGGGTGATGATGGCCTGACCGGCGAGAACCGACAGCAGCATGATCACCGCGACCGGCCAGACCGCGCCGGGATGCCACAGCTCCACCGCCACGGTGCACAACATGCCATAGCCCATCTGGAAGAACCCGTACAACCCGGACGCCGCGCCGATCGCCCGCGGGTTGACGCTGACCGAGCCCGCCAGTGCGAATGGACTGGCCATGCCGGCGCCGACCATGAACAGCGTCACCGCTCCGGTCACCGAGGGGCCGGACAAGATGTCGAAGGCGTCGAATGCCACGAACAGCGCGGCGCCGGAGATCGTGACGCAATTCACGATCCGCAAGCCGCGGCGCAGCGCCACAATCCGGGAAACCCGGTTGGCCAGGAAACTTCCCGCCCCGACGCCGCCCATCAGCAGAATGTAATACAGCCCCACCTCCTGCGTTGGCCGGTGCAGCACATTTTCGAAAATGAACGGCGAGGCCGACATGAACGCATAGAACGACGTCGTCGAGCATGCTCCTCCCGCCGCGAAGCCGAGAAACGCCCTCGACCGCGTCAGGATCGCGTAGCCGGTGAGCAACGACCCGGCCGAGGAGCCGCCGATCCGCTCCCGATTGGTCTCGGGCAAAATGAGCAACGCGACCAGCAATGTCAGCCCGCCCATCGCGGCCAGCAGCACGTAACTCGCTCGCCAGTGGATGTAGGCGGTGAGGTAGCCGCCGACCGCCGGCGCGAGGGCCGGCACCACCGACATCACCAACGTCAGCATCGCGAGTTGGCCGGCGGCCTTGTCCGGCGTGGCGCCATCCCGCACCGCCGCTCGGCCAAGCACCAGCCCCGCGCAGCCGCCGATGGATTGCAGGATGCGGGATCCGATCAGCACGCCCGCATTGGGCGCGCATGCGGTGACGACGCTGGCCAGGGTGAACAACGTCAGCCCCACCAGCAGCACCGGCCGCCGCCCAAACCGATCCGACACCGGTCCATAGAACAATTGCCCGAAAGCGAGCCCGATCAGATACAGCGTGATCGTCAATTGCGTCGTGCTGATCGACATATTCAGCGCTCGTGCCGTTGCCGGCAGCGCGGGGATGATCACGTGCATCCCCATCGTGCCGCAGGCGGTCAGCGCGACGAGCAACAGAAACGGCGCTCGTACGCGCCTGCCGTAGGGAGGGGTAACCAGGAAGCGCATCCATCGCCTCGATCAACGGCACTGTCGGGCGCCTTGGGT
The DNA here is from genome assembly GCA_937902425.1 of uncultured Acetobacteraceae bacterium. GTDB lineage: Bacteria > Pseudomonadota > Alphaproteobacteria > Acetobacterales > Acetobacteraceae > Rhodopila. The sequence goes on from CALFNB010000222.1 coordinate 5,672, forward strand.
GAGTGAACGTGCCGTCCCGTTGGTCCATGCTGTAACAGCGGAACCCGCCGGACGCCAATTCCTGCCCTTCCTGGCAGGTTGAAGGATTCCGTTGACGCACGGGATTATATAAACGTATAATTAATCGGATGGCGAAAAAAGGGCCCCTGCTTATGATCACGGCTACGACAACCCTACGAAAGGTCGGCGGCTCGATGATGCTGGCCGTTCCGCCGCTATTGCTGGAAGCACTGGGCTTCACGGTTGGTGCATCCCTCACCATTGAGTGCGACGGCACGACCTTGCTGATCAAGCCGGCGCGACCGCGCTACAACGAGGCCGACCTGCTCGCCAAATGCGATCCGTCTATCCCCTGGACGGATGAGGATCGGCAATGGCTCGATAGCGGTTCGGTGGGTCTTGAGATCGAATGAAGCGAGGCAACATCTGGATTGTCGACCTGGAGCCTTCCGTCGGAAACGAAATGCGCAGCGCCAGGCCGCGCCCGGTGATGATCCTTTCGACTGCCAGGTTCTGTCAGGTGACCGGGTTGGCGCTTACCGTCCCCATCACCGGCGGCGGTCAACATTCGCGCACCGCGGGCTATGCCGTCTCGCTGATGGGCTTCGGGTTAAAGACCGACGGTGTGGCGCGGTGCGAGCAGGTGCGCACTCTGGACCTGAACGCCCGTCGTGCTGTTTTTGTGGAAACGGCGCCGGCCGCGTTGGTTGACCAGATCCTGGGAACTGTCGATTCGATGTTGGCCTGACCTGGCCAAAACCGCTTGCCCGGTCTCGCGGACCCGTCATGTTCATGAACAAAAGCCTGAAGTCACGCAGCCCCCTCGACGCGTCCAAAGGAAAGCTTAAATCTACGGCGCGAGGAGTCCTCCCATGTCACAGGCCCTGATGATCCCACCGCCCGCGCTGTTCATGCCCCAGAAGCAGCCGGTGAAACCTCTGACCAAACGCTTCAAGGTCGTGTCCGAGTATGAACCGGCCGGCGATCAACCCACCGCCATCACCGAACTCGTGCGCGGCATTGGCGCCGAAGACCGTGACCAGGTGCTGCTCGGTGTCACCGGGTCCGGCAAGACCTTCACCATGGCCAAGGTGATCGAGGCGGTGCAGAAACCGACCCTGATCCTGGCGCCGAACAAGACGCTGGCGGCGCAGCTTTACGGCGAAATGAAAAGCTTCTTCCCGGATAACGCGGTCGAGTATTTCGTCAGCTACTATGATTACTATCAGCCCGAGGCGTACGTTCCGCGCACCGACACCTACATTGAAAAAGACGCGCAGATCAACGAACAAATCGATCGCATGCGCCACGCGGCCACGCAGTCGCTGTTGGGGCGGAACGATGTCGTGATCGTCGCCTCCGTCTCGTGCATTTACGGTATCGGCTCGGTCGAGACCTACGCGAAGATGGTGGTGAAACTGGAAGTCGGCGGTTCCATCGACCGCGACACGCTGGCCCGCGCGCTGGTGGATCTGCAATACCGGCGCAACGACACGTCATTCCAGCGCGGCAACTTCCGGCTGCGCGGCGAAATCGTCGATATCTTCCCAAGTCATTACGAAGACCGCGCGTGGCGCATCACGCTGTTCGGCGATGAGATCGAGTCGATCCACGAGTTCGACCCACTGACCGGCGAGAAAGCCGCCGCGCTGAAGGAAATCACCGTCTACGCCAACAGCCACTACGTCACGCCGCGGCCAACCCTCGCGCAGGCGATCCGCGACATCAAAGTCGAACTGAAAGCCCGCATCGAGGAACTGACCCACGAAGGCAAGCTGCTGGAAATCGAACGCCTGACCCAACGTACCACGTTCGATATCGAAATGATGGAAACCACCGGCTCCTGCAAGGGGATCGAGAACTACTCCCGCTATCTGACCGGCCGTGATCCCGGCGACCCGCCGCCGACATTGTTCGAATATCTGCCGGAAAACGCGCTGCTCATCGTCGATGAAAGCCACGTCACGGTCCCTCAGCTTGGCGGCATGTATCGCGGCGACTATGCGCGCAAGAGCATCCTGGCGGAGTTCGGCTTCCGCCTGCCGTCCTGCATCGACAACCGGCCGCTGAAATTCGAGGAATGGGAACGTTTCCGTCCCATGTCGATCTTCGTTTCCGCCACGCCCGGCCCGTGGGAAATGGAGCGCACCGCGGGCGTGTTCGCCGAGCAGGTCATCCGTCCCACCGGCCTGATCGATCCCGTCACGGAAATCCGCCCGGTGGAACATCAGGTCGACGACTTGCTCGCCGAATGCCGAACTGTCGCGGCCAGCGGCGGCCGTGTCCTGGTCACCACCCTGACCAAGCGCATGGCCGAGGACCTGACGGACTATCTGACCGAACATGGCGTCAAGGTCCGGTATCTCCATTCCGATATCGACACGCTGGAGCGAATCGAGATCATCCGTGATCTGCGACTGGGCGTGTTCGACGTGCTGGTGGGGATCAACCTGTTGCGCGAAGGTCTCGACATTCCGGAATGCATGCTGGTTGCGATCCTGGACGCCGACAAGGAAGGGTTCCTCCGCTCGAAGACCTCGTTGATCCAGACCATCGGCCGCGCCGCCCGCAACATCGACGGCAAGGTGATCCTGTACGCCGACACAATGACCCGCTCGTTGCGCGCGGCGATCGAGGAGACCGAACGCCGGCGTAACAAGCAACGCACCTGGAACGAAGACCACGACATCACGCCGCAATCGGTGCGCAAGCATATCGGCAAGGTGCTGGAAAGTGTGTTCGAGCAGGATTACGTGACGGTCGCTCCGGTCAAGGACTCCGGCGTCGCCGAGTTCGTCGGCAAGGACCTGAAATCCGCCATCGCCGATCTGGAAAAACGCATGCGCGCCGCCGCCGCGGATCTGGAGTTCGAGGAAGCCGCCCGCCTGCGCGACGAAATCAAGCGGCTGGAGGCGCTCGATCTCGGGTTGGAGCCCCCGCCCAGGGCGAGCGCGAGTCTGCGGCCGAAGCGGGATCGGACGCCGGAGCCGATGGGACCTGGTGGCGGCGGATACGACCCGAGCAAACGACGCGGCAGGACCGGAATGCGACGCCGCGGACCATGAAATTCACCATTTCCGAGACAATTCCTCGGACCGCGCTGGTCACCGGTGGCGTTCGGCAACTGGCCATGGTCATTACGCTCGCCGATGCCGGTTTCGCGGTCGCGCTGCAGTGCCAGTCCGACGCCGACCTTCCGACCGGCGTCGTGCCGCTACCGGCCGATTTGTCCGACGCGGGGCAAACCGCGGGTCTGCTCGACCGTGCCACCGCGGCGCTGGGGCCGATCGGCGTGCTGATCAACGCCGCCAGCACAATCGAACGCGACACGTGGGACGACGCGACACGCGCCACCTGGGATATGCATATCGAGACAAATTTGCGCGCGCCCTTCGTCCTGATCCAGCATTTCGCCAAGGCGCTGCCGCCACCGCATGAGGGCGTGGTGATCAATCTGCTGGACCAGCGGGTCTGCCCGCATCTGGTGTCCTACACGTTGTCGAAGGCAGCGCTCTGGACGCTGACCCAGACCATGGCCCTCGCTCTCGCTCCGCGCATTCGGGTCAATGGAATTGCCCCTGGGCATGCCTCGGAAACCGGCGATGAAATCGGCCGCGCGGCGCTGGCCATCCTTGCGCTGTCGTCGATGACCGGCCAGATGATTGTTCCGGACGGCGTCCCGCCGCCGGCGGCATAAAAGCCCAGGAGGCCCCATGGATACGCAACGCATCGCCGATGCCGCCCGCGGCCTCCGTCACGTGTTTCTGCGGGACATCGTCCTGCAAGCCAGCATCGGCGTGCATCCGCCCGAACACGAGGCCACGCAGCGCGTGCGGATCAACGTCGATCTGGCCGTCGAGGATGATGGCGCGCGCCCATTATCCCGTACCGGCGTGGGCCGCGACGAGCTGACCCGGGTGGTCGATTACGAACGGATCGCCAACGCGGTGCGCCGCATCGTCACCGCGGGCCACGTCAGGCTGGTGGAAACTTTGGCCGAACGCATCGCCGAAGCCTGCCTGACCGACCCCCGAGTCCACCTGGCACGCATTCGGGTCGAGAAGCTGGATGTATTCCCAGATTCGACCTCCGCGGGCGTCGAAATCGAGCGGCGGCAGGGAAACTGATCACAACCCCACGCCGGCTTGCCGACATATGAATTTTGTATCGCGAGGCAATCCGACCTGACCGCGCGCGCAACAAAAACCTAAGCCAAATCAACGGGTTCCAGAGTGGCTAAAATTTAATCAACTCCCAATAACCTGAGGGAAACCGCCACGTTCACAAAGTTGTCAAAAACCTTGTCGACAGGGTTATCCACAGTTTTTGTGGATGACTCGCTAACCCATTGATCCCGGCTGTCCGCGTCGTCAATTGATGAATGATATGCTAATTATAGAGGCACTTTCAGCGGCAAGCGACGTCATATCCCTCTTCACCTGAGACCCCGAGACACGCCAGACTGATCTCATGATCCCTCCCGACCCAGAACCCGGGGAGCCTCCGAAAGGCGGCCCAACGGGAGTCACCGTGATCGAGGCGGCGATGGCCACCATGCCGGCCAACCCCGGCGTGTACCGTATGCTCGACCACAAAGGCGACGCGCTTTACGTCGGCAAGGCGCGCAGCCTGAAGCGCCGGGTGCTGTCTTACACCCAGATCGGCCGCCTGCCGGAACGGTTGCGGCGCATGGTCTCCGAGACCGCGGCGATGGAGGTCATCACTACCCATACCGAGGCCGAGGCGCTGTTGCTGGAAGCGAACCTCATCAAGCGCCTCAAGCCGCGGTTCAATATCGTCCTGCGGGACGATAAATCCTATCCGTGGCTGATGCTGACGGAAGATCATCCTTACCCGCAGATCGCCAAACACCGCGGCGCCCGCACCCGCAAAGGCTCCTACTACGGTCCCTTCGCATCCGCCTGGGCCGTCAATCAAACGGTGACCGCGATGCAACGGGTGTTTTTGTTGCGTTCTTGTGCCGATACCGTGTTCGCCAATCGCACCCGGCCGTGTCTGCTGTATCAAATCAAACGCTGCTCGGCGCCTTGCGTGGGCCGCATCGACGCGGCCGAGTACGGCAAACTTGTAAATCAGGCCAAGGCATTTCTGGCCGGCAAATCGGGGATCGTGCAACAGGAACTCGCCAGCGAAATGGAGCACGCGGCCGAAGCACTGGAATTCGAACGCGCCGCCGCGATCCGTGACCGCATTCGCGGCCTGACGTTCGTGCAGGGCAATGATGTCGTGAACCCGGCCAGCCTGGAGGACGCCGACGTCATCGCGGCATGGCAAATCGCCGGCCAGACCTGCGTGCAGGTGTTCTTCGTGCGCGGCGGCCGCAACAACGGCAATCGCGCGTTCTTCCCGACCCACACGCGCGCCGAGGAAACCCCCGAAGTGCTCAGCGCGTTCATCGCGCAGTTTTACGATGACAAACCGCCGCCGACCTTGCTGCTGATCAATCGCGAGTTGCCGGAACAGGACCTCGTGGCCGAGGCGCTGACCCTCAAAGCCGGCCGCAAGGTGGAAATCCACGTACCGAAGCGTGGCGAAAAGCATGACGTGATCCTGCACGCCGAAATCAACGCGCGTGAGGCACTGGAACGCAAACTCGCCGAAACCGCCGGACAGGCGAAGCTGCTGGACGGTGTGGCGAAATTGTTCGGGATGGATGCGCCACCGGAGCGGATCGAGGTCTACGACAACTCCCACATCATGGGCACCAACCCGTACGGCGTCATGATCGTCTCTGGTCCGGAAGGTTTCAACAAGGCGGCGTATCGCAAATTCGGCATTCGCGGCGCGATCGCTCCGGGTGACGATTTCGCGATGATGAAGGAGGTGCTGACGCGCCGTTTCTCTCGCGGATTGAAGGAGCAGGCGGATGGCGCGCCGGCTTCGGACTGGCCGGATGTCGTGCTGATCGATGGTGGTGCGGGCCAGTTATCGGCGGCACGAAGTGTGATGGATGAGCTTGGCGTGTCCGACGTGAAACTGGTGGCGATCGCGAAGGGACCCGATCGTGACGCCGGGCGCGAATGGCTGCACACCGACGGCATGGAACCGTTTCAGTTACCTCCGCGCGATCCGGTCCTGTACTTCCTGCAACGCATCCGCGACGAGGCGCATCGTTTCGCCATCACCACGCATCGGGCGGGCCGTTCGAAGGCCATCAGGCAAAGTGAACTGGACGAGGTTCAGGGGATCGGCGCGGCCCGCAAACGAGCATTGCTGAACCATTTCGGCTCGGCCCGCGGCGTGAAGATGGCGGGCCTCGGCGACCTGGAGTCGGCACCGGGCATCAACAAGGAAATCGCCCGCCGGGTTTACGCGCATTTTCATCCGGGTGTGCGGATGGAAGGGGTTGGCTGAATCCTGCTTGAGAGTGGAATGATATCCGGGGCTGATGACCAGTTCTGCCATGCCGAGACTTGCAATCATGATTCACGCCGGTCGTGCTGTCGGAGAGTCGCCTCCAACGTCTGGCGTCCGCGAGAAAGCTTCGCGATCTTGGCGCGCTACATGAGCTTCGTGATGAGTTATTTTGCACGAGCACACGCCAAAGGATATCCCTGAGCGTGTCGTCTGAGCGTGGGTCACGGTTCGCCATGTCACGAAGCTCACGAAGCGCGCCAAGGTCACGAAGCTTTCTTACACACCCCACGAATGGCGAAGCGTGACCGGCGCAGTTTTGAGTTTGAGTCGGCCAGGTGCCGTATACCCGGTGGGCATAGCCGCCAGGTAACCCCCATCGCCAAGGGCCGTCCCGTAAAGGATCCTTTGCCGGACGGTCAGGCAGTTGTCATGTTTCATGAATCAGGAAAAGTGAAACAACGTGAATCTGGCGACGTAACTGGCACGTTCTCTATTTGGACCTGCAATTGCGATAAGGTCGGTCAAACCGATATCACAATGAGGGTGGAACAGCAGTTGCATACAGGCATCGCGCCGTCCTACAGCCATCTCCGGAGTAGGGGCGTAATCGTAATAAACACCCTGCTAATGAGGTGGGCGATGGTCCGTCTCTGACGCCGCGAAGCCGCATCAATGTTCTACGAAGATCGGTAGTATCACGGCGACGGGAATCCAGATCACAACAAAGGAACCAAGCCATAGAAGTAAGGCTGGCCCCCTGAAAACCGCCCATAACATATCACCCCACTCCCAATCGTAATATCCGTGAGGCAGAATGGCGGACAACGCCACGAGCAGCGCAACGGATGACGCCCGCGCAGGGCGTCTGCCGCAAAACATATGAATCAGGCAAATCACAAAGGGTATGTTTGCAAACCACCCCAGCGTGAGGGCTACCGGACCTAGACAACCCCATTCTGCAAGTTGCCAACCAACGCCAGCGTCACCAAAAAAGCTGGTCTGGAAAGATCGATGGGAGACTATGAGAACGTCCCGGAAAGGCAAAAATAGAGCCGCGCACCATACAATTGCCGCGACGAAGGCAATGACGCGCACCAGGTTTCCTTGGCTTAAGCCGATTCGAAGCATACCTATCAGTGCCAGTGTTCGCGAATGCGTCAGGGTAGTCTATTCGCCCACCGCCGCAAGCCTAAGCCCATGCCCCTCGATGGCCAACAAGGGGTAGACCCAACATCCATGTCACCACACGCAAAGTGGTGACAACGGACCGGCCATGCTGATACGTCTATAGCCATGCCGGGTTCTGTCCCAGAAGTTGCCCGCAAGAGGCCAAGTCTTCTCAGGCGCTTCATTCGGCTGGTCTGGTTGCCAAAACAGCCGGTGCCGCCGGAGGGCACACCCGAGCGTGCAGCATACGACGCTATGCAGAAGGCTGCTCGCGAAATGAGGTGGATATTGAAGCTTTGATGGTGAAGCATGTTTGGGATATCACTTTACATCTGGTGACACGAATGTTGGTTCAGGGCCAACAAGCATGGTTCAGAACCTCCGAAAGGTCTGCGTAGTGCCCGTTCCACAATCCAAGAATCACGAAACAAACCTCAGCCGTTGGAATCACGGGATTTTCGTGTTGCATGAATCTGGTGCGCAATCGTCCGGCAAACGGTAGGTTTTTGGACGGAAAATAAACGCTCTGAAACAAGGGGCCGCGAATCCGAATAGTCAGTCCGATGAGAACGGCATGAAATGCAGCTATGCCCGCGTCAGCACCGACGAATGATATCCGGCCGTGCAGCTTATCGCCGCGAACAAAATCGAATGCGAAACCGTATTCAAGGACGACCCGCCTCCGCTCCCTCACTACGCCGCGTGATCGAACCGCTGGATCGTGGCCTTGCGGCGCAAATCCCGCATCAATTGCCGCGAGACCATTTCGACCCGGTCGGTGATCAGGCGGCGGCGAACGTCTTCCTTCGTCTGAACCGCGGCGTTCTTCTGCTCCTTCGAGCAGACGATGACGACCGCGATGCCGTCGTTCGCGACCAGCGGCTGGCTGGCCTCACCAACCGGCAGTTTCGCCAACAAATCACGAAACGGCACCGGGTTCACCGTCTCCAGCCGCACTTCACCTGGATCGACCGGCCGCGCCGAAGGGTTGGATTTCGCGGTTTGCTCCATTTGCGCGCAATTCTTGATGCTGGTGGTCAGGCCGCGCGCCTTTTCCAGCAACTGACGTTGCTGATCGGTCGGGTGCTGCGGATCGAGCGGGTCGGTGAACGGTAAAAAAACCTGCCGCAGCGTGACGAACGTGCCGATGTCGCTGCCAACCGACCGCTTGCCCTGCAACGTGACGATGTCGAAACCGCCGGGCACCTTCACCGGGTTGCTGACAGCGCCCACCGGCATCTCGACGACCAGGCGCGCCACCTGCGGGTCGAGCTGATCGGGCTGCACCCAGCCAAGCTCACCGCCTTCCAGCGCCGTCTGGGTCTGACTGAATTGCGCGGCGACGGCCGAAAACAAGGCACCGGATCGCAACTCCCCGATCACCGTCTCGGCAAAGCGTTGCGCGTCGGAAATGTTGACGGGGTCGTCGACCGGTATGAAGATCTCGCCGACACGGTATTCCGGCCTGCCCATTTGCGCCTGATGCAGCCGCATCTGCTCATCGATCTCGGCGTCGGTGACATTGAGCTTATCCGCGAGTTGTTCGCGCAGCACCTGCGTCCAGGCCAGTTGCACACGAATCTGGTCGATCAGCGTACGCACGCTGACGCCCAGTGCCGCCAGCCTTTCCCGCATGGCGCCTTCCGGCATGTTGTTGCGCTGCTCGATGTCGTGAATGGCGCCGGCGATCTGCTTGTCCGGGATGACGACCTTGCGCCGTTGCGCCTCCTGCAGGCGCAGTCTTTCGTCGACGAGTTGGTTGCCGATCTGGGTCCGGAGGCGGTCGATGACTTCGGGAGTGGTGGGAAGGCCGGTCGACAGCGCGAACAAACGCGCGCGGTTTTCGACATCGCCACTGGTGATCACGTCGCCGCTGACCACCGCCACGATCCGCATCCCGGGCAGCGGCGTACCGGTCACCGGTGCGCCAGCAGCCGATGCCTTAGGCGTTCCTCGCGGCGCTCCATGCCGGTCCGGCCGTCCCCCCTGAGCCGACGACGTCTGTGTCGACGGCGTCTGGGCCGATGACCTCTGGGCGCCAACAGGCAGCATCAGGCACGCGCCCACGACAGCTGCGCCGACGGTGCCAAAGCGCGATAATGGGCGGCGTCGGGGCACCCGAACAAGCGTCCCGGCGGGCGTCCCATTGGTGACTGTCATCAACGTCATCCCTGTGTCAGATCGCGCGGTAGCCGACCTGGCCGACCGTCTTAAACGTGAAGAAAAACAACAATGCGGTTGAACCATGGTCGTTCAACAGCGAAGTGTACCGCCTGGTAAAGCGAACGTCGAGGATGAAGCACTCATCCTCATACGCGGCGGTCGCACCGTAATAGATCATTTGATTGGTCGCCAGATTCCGCCGCGCGGAAAGGCTGAACCGGTAATGACCCCAGCGGCTGGTCAGCATGGCCGTCGCCTCGTTACGTGGCCCAAAGTAGCCCGAGGTCGTCGGCAGTGGTTGCGGAGTATCGTAAAAGTAAAACGGGTCGAACGTGGTATAAAGATAACCGCCGGTCAGGCGAAGCTTGTCGGTGCCGACGGCGAACGTGGCATCCGCCATACGGGTATTCAGGCTCTGCTTGTCCAGCCGCGTGCGGTACGTCAGGTCGAGCCACCGTGTCGGGGAAAACGTCGCGCGGGCGACAATGTCCGATACCGTATCGTGCAGCCCCGAGGAAGCCGGGAACAGATTATCCCGCGCCGTCTGATAGGACTGCCCCACCAACCCATCGAGCAGCGTGCCACCCAGATACCAGGCGCCATGCAGCGCCGCGTTCAGCCGCGTGCCGCCCTCAAGACGATCGATCCCCTCAAAGCGGTTGAACCCGAACAGATTGGCATCGGAAAATTCAAACGACAGACTGTCCTCATTTGGAATCTTCGCCAACTGACTGTCGCCGGTCCTGGGCTGCACCACCAACTGTAGCCTCGGTTCGATCAGTTGCGTCCCCCACGCCCCACTGTCGCGCATCCAGGGCCAACTCACGTCCACCGCCACCCCCGCCTGCGCCTGCGCGGTGTCGATGTTATGACGAAGGGCATAATTCGGCTGCTCGTCGAACCGGGAAGCGTCGTAAGCGGCGGAATCGCCATGCAGCGTGACTTTCCACAGGTCCCCAACCGACCCCTGGAATGGACGCTCCCAGTTCATTGTCAAATTGGCTCGCCGCGTGTTGGTGCCGTCATCCCGGACCACGTTGAATATGCCTGTGTCAACCGACAGGCGCCCACCCAGACTGTCCGGCCTGCCGACATAGCTGTACGTGTAGCGTGGTAAAACCAAAGGCAGTTTGGCGGTCGCGATCTGGGCCACCAGTCCCTGATAGGCTTTGACATCGAACCGCGAATACGAACCTTCGCCAAACCCCTCCAGGTAAATGTTGCTTGGCAGAACGTTCGAATCCCCGGTCAGTCCGAGCAGAATGTGCTGATTGAGGACGAACTGGCTGGACGACGCGCGATTGATGTCGAAGCCCCAACGCCACGTATCGTCGATCGCGAACTGGCTTCGGGTGGCGATACTGCCTTGCGGCGACCGCGTCTCGTAGCCCGCGGACAGATTGACGAACAACGTCCCGTCGTTGAAACGACGCCGGTACTGGGTGTCGATCACCGCGCCGGCCTGCGTGGTCATCAGCGGCGTGAAGGTCGCATCCGATTGCCCGTCGATCACCCAATAGTAGGGCTGCCCGAAGAACGCGCCGAGGTGCGATGAGTTGCCCATGACCGGCGGCAGCAGGCCCGACTGTCGCGGCACCGAGGGATCGGGATGCCAAAAGAACGGCGCCCAGGCAACGGGAATGCCATCCATCCGCAGCACGGCGTCGCGATATTCGATCGTCTTGTGCTCGGTGTCCTGCACGGCCGACGCGGCTTCGATTTCCCACAGCGGCGGCCGGGTTGGATCCGTCTTACAAAGATCACAAGCGGAATAAACCACGCGGGACAACTCATTCAACAGCCCGCCGGTCCGCCGCATGCCGTTCGCCGCCAGCCTGCCATTGTTCTCCAACTGGGCTCGGACAGTCTTGAGGATGCCTTCACTCATGTCGCGACTCAGTTCGGCGTATTGGGCGAACAGCACCTGGCCGTCGGGTTCCAGCATCACAACGTTGCCAACCGCCGTGACGACCCCGGTCTCACGATTGAATGTCATCTGATCCGCGCGGACGACACGACCGGCCTGCCAGGCCTCGACATGGCCGCGAGCGGTGACCAGCGCGTGCTCCCGGTCATATTCGACCTGGTCCGCGGTGAACGTCACCGGTTCGTTTTTGCTCACCGGTGGCGACGTGCCGGTCGCGGCGAGTTTGCTCAATTGCGCCCATGCGCCGGCCGGCGCCATGACCAAGGCGGCCAGGAGGGTCGTGGCCAGCGAGATCGGCCGAAGCAGCTTCCGTGTCATGATCAGCCGTCTTCCGTGTGCAACAGCAGCGCCACCGCCAGCATGAGGCCTGACGCGGCCGGCGCCCAGGCGGCGAGGAGCACGGGAAGGGCGCCGGACTGGCCGAACTCTTCGGCGACCTTGGAGATCACGAACAACGCGAAGCCCACCGATACCCCGCCGCCGATCATCTTCGCGACTCCGCCGCGGCGGGCTGGCCGCATGGAAAACCCGGCGGCGACCAATGCCATCGTCGCGCAAAGCAAAGGCAGCGCCAGCAACGATTGGAAATGCAAACGGTGGCGGACTGATGAGAAGCCAGATCGTTCCAATAGCGATATAAAATCCGGCAGCACCCATACCGACAGAGTGTCCGGTGAGGCGAAGCTGTCCTGTACCCGCGTCACCGTCAAATCCGTTGCCAGCCGCATTTCCCTGGGCGGATCCGGCAATTGGTCGGGCCGAATGGTTCGCGCGTTGCCGAACTCCCAGTGCTTGTTCGCGAGATACCCATTGGAGGCCTCGATCCGCGACAGCAGATGATCGCCGTCGTCCAGCCGGAACACACTGACCGGTCCGGTGGTCAGTTGCTCCCCGCGCAACGCGACGCCGCTCGCGTGAATAATGGCGACGCCCTTCGGTTGCAGTTCCCGATCCGATTGCCGCAGCCAGAGCTGCCCGCCATTCAACGCCAATGGCCCGCCGCCGGTTTGGATATAGGCGGTCTCCAGGGCCTCAGCCCGGGCGAGCATCGCGGATGAAAGCGGACTGATAGCGGCCGTGGTGCCCGCTCCCAGCAGCAGAGCGCACAGGGTCGGGACGGTCAGGAACTCCCACGCCGAAACGCCGGCCGCACGGGCGACGATCAGTTCGGACGTCCGGGTCAGGCGCCAGAAACACAGCAACCCGCCCAAAAGTACCGCGAAGGGCAGGATCTGCATCATGATGAACGGCACGCGCAGACCGGCGATCTCGCCAATCAGGGTGAACGTGGCGTCCGGTTTGCTTGCGGAGCGGCGCAACAGCTCGATGAAGTCGAACATCGCGACCAGCCCCGACAGCGCCAGCCACGCCGCCACGATGGCGGTCACGAATTGCCTGGCGATGTAGCGCGACAAGGTGATGGTCAGGGTCACGCGGTGGCGGCTCCCACCGGCGTTCCGGACGGCGGATCGGTTGGCGCGAGCTTGCGTCTGGACCAGCGCAAGGGCGCGAACAAAACGATGGCACAGACGATGCCCGGAAGTATCGTGCGCACCCAGATCAGCGGGATCAGCGCATTGTCGCGCGCCGCCAGGCCGTCGATGGTCAGGCCAAGTGCCACGAGCAGCACGACCGCCAGGACCGAGAGCAGCGGGCGGATCAGACCGCCATGCCTCTGGAACGCGCCGGTCAGCACGGAAACCAACGCCACCAGCGCATAGGAGATCGATGCCAACGGGCCGGCGAGCCGCTTGTGTGCCTCGGCGATCCATTTCGGCACGTCGCGCGGCAACGCGAGCCGCGGATGCAGCAGATCGTTAATGCCGACTTCCGACATGTCCGCGGGCCGTTCGCCTTCGGGGCCGGAGGCGTTGGCGAGCTCAAGTTCGTTTTCGGAGAATGTCAGCATATTCAGCCGGCCGGTCTGGTGGTCGATTTCCTGGCGGCTGCCGTTCATCAGCAGGACTCTCGGACCATTCGTGCCCTCCACCAACTGGCCCGACTCGGCCAGGATGGTAGCGTGGACAGCGGGATCGCGGGAGTCGTCGACCAGGATGCCGTGCAGCGACCCGTCCGGGGTTCGGCCGCGGACGTAGACCACCAGTTTATCGGAAATCGACGTGAATACGCCTTCCTGCAACAGGAACGCCGCGACCTTGTTGCGAATCTCCCACTGGAACTCGCGGAACGACGCAAGCGTGGTGGGCACCACGATCAGATTGAGCCAATAGCCAACGCCGGTCGCGAGCAGAGCCAACGCCAACGCCGGACGTGCCAGTGCGAAGGGCGACAGACCGGCCGCGCGCATGACGGTCACCTCGCGATCGCCAGCCAGCCGTTGATAGATGAACTGGATCACCACATAGGTGGTAATGGGCAGAATGACCGCGATGAAGCTGGGGATCAGCAATCCGGTCAATCGCATGAAGACAAGCAGGGAGAGGCCGCGATTTACCACCAGTTCAACGAACCGCAGCGACTGGGTCAGCCAGATCAGCGCGGTCAGCCCGGCGGTCACCGCGATCAGCGCCCAAAAGAGCTGACGGAAAATATACCGGTCGAGCCTGGTGGGCAGGAGCGAGAAACGCATGATGCGTTTCTGCGGCACACGACGAATCGATGCAACCCGGGCGGTCTGATGTCAGAGCACGCCTCACGACATCCCTGGGCTCGTTTCGGGGATCTGTACCAGCAAGCTGCCGCGACAGGTCCCCGCGACGAGCCCGGGAAGGCACCGCCACCGGGACGTTCCGCTTCCCCCGGGGCAACGGCGCGTCATGTCTGACGCCGTTGAATTGCCGCCGCTGCGCGAGGTCATCGCGGCGCACGGTTTGGATGCGCGGCATTCTCTGGGCCAGCATTTTCTGCTGGATGGCAATCTGACCGCGCTGATCGTGCGCGCCGCCGGCGATCTGAATGGGCGAAATTTGATTGAGGTCGGGCCCGGTCCAGGCGGCCTTACGCGTGCCCTGTTGGCCACCGACGCGACGCTGATCGTCGCCATCGAACTCGACCGCCGGGCGGTGGCGGCCATCGCCGAACTGGCCCAGCTGGTGAACGTCACTGGCCCGAATGCGAGGTTGACGGTGATCGAGGCCGACGCGCTGAGGGTCGATCTGCCGGATCTCGTGCCAAAGCCCAGACAGATTATCGCCAACCTGCCGTACAACGTTGCCTCGCCGCTGTTGGTTCGTTGGCTGCGCCAGGCCGGCGAATTTGAACGAATGACGCTGATGTTTCAGCGTGAGGTGGCGGAGCGAATTGTCGCCGCGCCGGGCACCGGCGCGTATGGCCGGCTATCGGTGCTGGCGGGCTGGATTTGCGAGTGCCATATCGCGGTGCGCCTGCCGCCCGAAGCGTTCGTTCCCCCGCCGAAAGTCTGGTCCGCCGTGGTGGTGCTGACGCCGCATGCGACGCAGCCGGAGCCCGCGTTGTTCGCCGCCATGGAGCGGCTGACCGCCGCCGCGTTCGGTCAGCGCCGCAAGATGCTGCGCGGTGCTTTGAAACCGCTCGGTGGTGAAACGTTACTGACGCGGGCCAGCATCGCGCCGGAGCGACGGGCGGAGACGCTCAGCGTGGTGGAGTTCGACCGGCTCGTGCGATTATTGTGACTTTGGCACAGAGAAGCTTATGCATCGCCCGTCGCGTCACGCCCTGACCTGGCCCCGGCAGCCACCGGGATCACGGTATGGGCGCGGCTGGTTTGGACCTCGAAGATGACGGTCGCCACGAACCCGACATGAACCAAAACGTGCCATCTACGTAACGTTGGGAAGGCGCGAAACAGGGAAGGCTTTCGGGGATGAGAATAACCCGCCGGACCATGCTCGCGGCCGCCACGGCTGCTTTGCCGTTTCGCCGCTCCCGCGCGCAGACGCGGCCCGTCATCCGCATCGGCGTCATCAACGACCAGTCCGGCCGAGGAGGCGTGGCGGCCGCTTGCCGAAGACGGCTGCCCTCT
>CALFNB010000223.1 GCA_937902425.1 uncultured Acetobacteraceae bacterium
ATCGCCGAGGGCCAGGATTGCGACATCAATTGCGACATCCGGATCCTCGTTCAATCGATGCTTTCGTAACGAAAAACGGAAAACGCGGCGGCGAGTGTCGCCGCCGCGCCCGGCTGGCTCCCAATACGGAGACCAGAGATAATCAGAGGCTGCCGCCGATGGTAGTGAACTTGGTCGACATGCTGGTGGCCAGCGTGCCGAAACCCACGGCGATCGTGGCGACGATGATGCCGGCGATCAGGCCATATTCCAGAGCAGTCACGGCGCGGCGGTCGAGCTTCAGTTCGAGCCAGGTTTTCGCGTACTCAATCATGATAAACTCCCACAGATGCATTGCCCAAATGCGATTGCCCGGTAGCTGTCGGTCCGAACACGCGCAGACGGAAAACAACACAACGGTGGTTACTCCGCGGTTTCATTGGCGATGAAATAACAAGCCGATGACAATTTCTCCATGAATGCCGGATCGTGATCCTCCCGGGTGTTTCGCGTCAGCGGCGAACCCAGGGGGAAACTCCGCGAGCGGAAACTTTCGAGTAAAGAAAGTCGTGCGACAGGGTGCTTACCATCGCGAAAGGTCAGGACCGCCAGTGGTCAAGGAGTCACCGCGAGTGCCGGACGAGCGAGGCCTGGGCTGGTTGACGCGGCAGCGCGCGATTGGTTACGCGACGATCCTCGCGATCGCCGAAATGGCATTGTTCGCGTTTTGCGTGGCCGGCGCGCATGGGCTGATCGTGCCGCTCGACCATCAACCCAGCACCGACTTCGTCAGTTTTCATGCGGCCGGCGCGCTGGCGAACGCGGGCACGCCGTGGCTGGCTTATGACCATACGGCGCATCATGCCGCCGAGCAGGCCGCGATCGGCATCCCGACGGAATACAATTACTTCTATTATCCGCCGGTGTTCCTGCTGATCTGCGCGCCGCTCGCGTGGTTGCCATATCTGCCGGCCTTCATCCTGTTTCAGGCCGCCGGCGCGGCAGCGTGCTTTTTCGCGCTGCGCATGATCCGGCGTGACCTGCCGCTGGTGGTGTTCCTGGCGTTCCCCGGCCTGTGGTGGGCGATTGGTACTGGGCAGAACGCGCTGCTGACCGCGGCGCTGTTCGCGGCGGGCACGGCGCTGCTGGAACGCCGGCCATGGCTCGCGGGACTGTGCCTCGGCGCGCTTTGCTACAAGCCGCATTTCGGTCTGCTGATCCCGGTGGCGCTGATCGCGGGCGGCCACTGGCGCGCCTTCCTGGGGGCCGCCGGCGCCGCGCTGGGGTTGGCGGCGGCCGCTACAGCTTTGTTCGGTGTCGTGACCTGGCAGGCGTTCCTGGCGGCGGCGATGGCATCCAGCGACGTCTACGCCGGCCACGCGATCTTCATGGGCGGGTTGACCAGTCCGTTCGGCGCCCTGATGGCGTCCGGTGTCGAACGGCACGTCGCGTTCGCGGTGCAGGCCGCCGTCACCCTGCTGGCCGCCGCCGCCGTCGCGCTGATCTGGCGGCCGAGGTGTCAGGCGCCTTTGCCGCTGCGCGCGGCGGTGCTGCTCGCCGCCACGCCGGTCGCGGTGCCGGTGCTGATGTTTTATGACCTGATGCTGGTGTTCGTGGCACTGGTCTGGCTCAGCCGCGTGATGTGGGTGGGCGGTGCGCCGAAATGGCTGACCGGCATCGCGATCGCGGTGTTCCTGGGGCCGCTGCTGTCGGGAAATCTCGCGACCAGGTCGCATTGGCTGATGGCGTTTATGACCGCGTCGCTGGCATTCGGTCTGACGTTGGCGATCGCGTGGCGGAGTTTGGCATTGCCGCGGTGGGTGGCGGCGCGCCCCGTTACCGGTGCGGTATGATCTGGCCTTGCAAAAGCCCAACCGGCATCACGCGATATGAAACCACCGGAAGCGGCGCGGTGGTGCCGGCTGGTGTCACGCGCGATGGGTCTGGCGTTGGCGAACCTGGCATGACGACGACCTCGGCCGCGGTTCCCCGCGGCATCGGCGTCCAGATCTGGACCCCCGCGATCACCACCGGCATCGCGACCGGTTTCGGCATGCTGGCGACCGCGAGCATCGGAACCGGTGAGCTGACCTCGGCCGGGGTGGGCGGCGCGGCGGACCAGGTCGCGAATACCTGCTGGCGATACGCGAAACCGAGTGCCGGATCGGCGGAATGATACGCCTCCACCGCCGCTTCCCACGAACCGGTCTGGCTGAACAGGCTGAGCAGGAAACGCGCCGCGTAACGGGCATTGGCATCCGGGTCGAACGCCTGTTCCAGGCTGGCGAATGCCGTTGGGTGCCACATCAGATTGACCTGAAAGCAGCCGACATCGATCGAGCGTGTGCCGCCGTCGAGCAAGGCGCTGACCGTCTGGGCCGCGGCGTCTTTCGTTTCGAACCACTGACCCCTGCCGGCGGCGTTGATCGTCCAGGGCCAGGCGATCACGCGGCCAGCCGCGCTGTCCCATCGGCCGCTTTCCACCCGGCCGATCGCCAACAGCAAACCGGACGGCAACCCGTCCGCCTGTTCCGCGGCGATGCCGGCCCGTTCACAGGATGTGGCCGGCGGACCGGCGAACGCGCCAAACCCCATCGGGGCGCCGCCAGTCAGGCAGCAGACGGCCACGATGAGGCCGCGGCGGCGCCGAGATTTCGTCTCTGGAGGCATCGGGTGGGGAGTTTGTTCAGGCAACCCCAGGGACATCCGATCTCTCGTGTGCCGACGTCTGTTGCGGCCCGGTCAGGCGGCGGCCTGAGTCGCGCCCGCGAAGATGGCGGCGAAGTTCGCCGGTTCGGTGGTGACCTGTGGTTCGCGCAGGATGTAGCCGCAGCCCCACACGGTATCGATCAGGTTCGGCACGCCCGCGACCGCGAGCTTCTTGCGCAACCGGCAGATGATGACGTCGATGGTCTTCATCTCCGGCTCTTCCATGCCGGTATAGAGATGATTGAGGAACGCGTTCTTGTTCAGGATCACACCCTGTTTCAGGAACAGCAGCTCCAGCACACCGAACTCGCGGCGCGAAACCGCCAGCTTCTGACCGTTCACGCGGACCTCATGACGGTCCAGGCTGAGTTCCACCGGGCCGAGCCGCAGAACCGAATTCGCGTGACCCTGGCTGCGGCGAACGACGGCGCGCACGCGGGCCAGCAGTTCCTCCGGATGGCACGGCGTGGTGACGAAATCGTCGGCACCCTGATCCAGTGCTTTTACCTTGATCAACGGCGACGCGGTTTCCGCCAGCACGATGGATGGTGTCGAAAGACCGGCGGCGCGCGCCAGCCGGATCGCCTCATGACCTTGCATATCCGGCAGCTCGAGATCCATCAACACGAGATCGTAATCGTAAAGCCGCAGAAACTCCAACGAGTCACGACCGGATTCCGTATGCTCGCTGCTGATGCCATGCTTACGCAACAGTTGCGTATCATTGCCACCGCAGATCGAGAGCCGCCCAACCCTGAGTATCAACATGGTTTGTTTTCCTTCGCAACGAACCGTTTACACAAGTGAAAGTCAGGCAAAATTTCAATTTGGTAAATTCGGCCAGGAGGCCAGACCAAAAGGATTAGGCGGCGTAGGCCACATGGCCTAAGCGGCACGGCGGACCTGCGATATCCGCCGCCGCGTGTATATTATTGAGTGTCATTCCTCATCGGGAGGCGGGTTTCAACGATGCAACGATTTGCTCAGGTCGGCCGCGGGACGGGTTTCATTTGCATCGTGTCCGCGCTGCTCGCGGTACTGGGCATGAGCGTGCGTTATTTGCCGAACCTGCGCGCCGGCGGCCTGTCCAACCCGGACAGCTACATGCGCCTGGTCAGGCTGCGCGACATGGCGCACGGCGGCACCGTCCTGGACATCGTGGCGCGCGATGGATCCGGTCACGGCACGGTGCTGCACTGGTCGCATTTGATCGACAGCCTGCTTTGCCTGCTCGCTATACCGTTCAGCCTGTTTCTGCCATCCGATGACGCCCTGCACGCCGCCGCATTGGTGTTCGGGCCCTTGAACATCCTCGCCCTCGCGTTCGCCGTCGCGTGGGCCGCGGCGCCATTCGCCGAGCGCAAGTGGCTTTGGTTGGGGGCGATCCTGCCGGCCTTGTCGCCCGCGATCGCCAGCTACGGCCTGGCCGGCGTGGTGCATCACCACGTCGCCATCGTCGTGGTCACGGTGGCCTGCTGGGGTTGGACGGCGCGCCTGATCACCGGTCACGCGCGATCCCACGCCGGCATCGCCCTCGGCACCTGGGCTGGCCTCGGCATCTGGTTCAGCCCCGAGAGCGTGCCGCTGACGATGATGGCGTTTGGCGGGCTGTGGCTGGCGTGGATCGTGTATCCGACCCGCGACGACATTGCTCGCGCGATCGGACTGACCGGACTGTCGTTCGCGGTCGTGACAACAATCGCGCTGCTGGTTGATCCGCCGGCTTCCGACATCGGCGCGATGGATATCGACCGCCTGAGCGTCGTGTTCGCGGGACTGGCGCTCGCGGTCGCCGGCACGGGCGCCGGGTTATGGGCGGTGCACCGGATGGTTCCCGCGCGCGGCCCGCGCATCGCCGCCGCCTGCGCGATCGGGCTGGTGTGTTGCGCCCTGTGGGCGGTGGCCTGCCGCGGCGCGCTGTTCAGCACCAATATGTTGCTCGACGAAGCGCAGCGTGACGCGATGTTTGGCCATATCAACGAGATGCTGCCGGTCGGCGGAGTGCTGGCCTCACTGCATTTCCTGCTCACCGGCGCCTGCGCGACAATGATCGCGATCGCATGGGCCGTGCGCCGGCGTTCGTTGCCGCTGAGTTATGCCGCGGCCGGTTTGTGCGGATTGCTGATCCTCGGCTGGTCGCATGTGCGCTTCGCCGCCTATCCCGAGGCAGCGGGAGCGGTCGCGTTGCCGATCGCGCTCACGCTGGCCACGACCGTGACGCTGCGATGGCATCAGATCGGCCAGTCGTTCGCGCGTATGGCGACCATTCTGCTGTTCATTCGCGGTCGCGCTGCCGATCGCGCTCACACTGGCCACGACTGTCACGTCGCGGTGGCACCAGGTCGGCCAGTCGTTTGCTCGCATGGCAACTATTTTGCTGTTCATTCAGGTGCCGTACATGGGGCAGTTGCCCGGCCTGACCGGCAGCGCGCGCGCCGCGCCGATGATCGTGTTGCCGGCGTGCGAAGTGGCCGATGCCATCGCGATGCTGGCGCCGCATCCGGGCGCGGTGGTGCTGGCCGACGTTAACGATACGCCGGAACTGCTGTACCGAACCGAGGTCCGCACGGTCGGATCGCTGTATCATCGCGATGT
>CALFNB010000224.1 GCA_937902425.1 uncultured Acetobacteraceae bacterium
TAGATTGCGATGATAACTACTACGATAGATGGAACTGCGACAAACAACCAGGGAAACAGGGGGTGCTTAGCCCGCACGAATTCCCAGAGAAGCTGGAGACGCTTACCACGCACGAATCCCCAACCCTGCTCTTTAGGGCTTTTTTCGTCTGTTCCGGGTCTCAGTGATTCGAGCCGCTCCTCAGGATCGCTCACGCCACGCCTTGCAGATATCTGCCATATTATTACACGCCAAGATGTTCAGCCCACCCATAGAGGATGTCAACTCCACTCTTGTCGGGCGGTCATAGCGGCGCTCATGGCGATGGCTGCCGTGCCTGGCGACTGGTGACGCTGCCTCTCGGTCAGTATCCGCAAAGCGGGTCGTTCTCGGGACATCGTCCGGCCGTTGTGTCGTGTCGTGTCGGCGCCGCATAAGGCGCTATATGTAAAAGCCGCCGCGCCGGAAAGCCGTTCGGAAGGCCACTTTTCGCGCGGCACTTCTTCACCAGATTCATGCACCCAAAAAACCCCGCGATATCAACGCGTCGAGTGTGGTGCGTAATTCTTGAATTACGCACCAGAAGCCTCCTTCACCCGTGCTTCGACCGTCGTGTTACTGGGCTGCCGAATACATGCGTCCCGCACCCGTATGTAGGAAAATCCAAACCGACCCACTACCACTCCGGTCCCAACAGCCACCCCGTCGCACCGCCCTGACGTCGTCGCAATCGCACAAGGTGCTCGGGGACCGACCGTACCATGAAGCGCCGCCGATCTACCGCGACACCGCACTCCCCACCGGCCCCGCCCCATCCCGCGTCAGCG
Organism: uncultured Acetobacteraceae bacterium; assembly: GCA_937902425.1. Classification (GTDB taxonomy): domain Bacteria; phylum Pseudomonadota; class Alphaproteobacteria; order Acetobacterales; family Acetobacteraceae; genus Rhodopila. The sequence continues at coordinate 807 of CALFNB010000224.1, forward strand.
CCAGATCCAGCACATGCACCATCGCCGCCGTGCCCACCACCGGGATCAGCAAATTCAGCAAAGGAAAATAAGCCGCCGCCGCCATCGCGCCGCCTTGCGCCAGCGCGATCGGCCGGACGGCGCGGTACAGCGCCTCCGCATCCGGCCGGTTCAGTCGCCGCATCGCCACCGCCACGAACAGCCCACGGCCCATGGCCCAGGAGGCGACGGCCCAACCGATCGGCAGCCCAATGCCGGGGAAGAACAACGTCAGCAACAACGCCAGCACGTTCAGACCGAGCACGCGCAGCCCTACCCCGAGGCCGATCAGCAGTTGATCCAGCACCGGCGCCGGTTGGGCCGGCGGCAGGGAGGGGTAGAACCGGCGTTCCACCGCGCGGGCGATTCGCTCGAAATACAGCGTGCCGATAGTCGCGGCGACCGGCAGGAACAGCCACATCGCCAGCACGGCGGCGGCGATCGAGCCAAGCGCGTCCAACGCCCATGCCAGAATGCCGCCGGCGGTGACGAAGTGGTGCACGGCACCGATCGTCCCAACCAGGATGATGGCGAAGCACAACGCCGAAAACAGCACGCTGCGCCAGACCACGCCGAGCAACGCCGGATCGGCGAGTTGCGACAGCGCACGGGTCAATGGCAGCAGCAGAGATGTCATGCCTGCCGGTGTAACACGCCCGCGGCTGTTGCCCAGGGTGGGATGGTGCTAACCGGGAGGAGTAAGCGAGGGAGACGTCAGATGAAAATCGCCCATGTCGAGAGCCTGCATTGCGACGCCGGCTGGCGCACGTTTTCGTTCCTGAAGATCACCACCGATGACGGGCTGGTGGGCTGGTCGGAATATACCGAGGCCGACGGCAGCCGCGGCCTGTCAGCCGTCATCCAGGGCATGGCCGAGGGCCTGATCGGGCTCGATCCGCGGCCGGTGCAGTCGATCGACTCACTGCTTTACGTGCGACAGGTGCAGGCCCCGAACGGCATCAACCAGCGCGCCATCGCGGCGATCGAGAACGCGCTGCTCGACATCAAGGGCAAGGCTCTGGGCGTGCCGGTGTACGAACTGTTCGGCGGCCCGGTGCGGACGCGTATTCCGGTATATTGGTCACATTGCGGCACGTACCGGGTGCGCAATCACGAACTGGTCGGTGTGCCGCCTTTGAAGAACTATGAGGACGTCGCGGCGCTTGGTTACGAGGTGAAGGCGCGCGGCTTCAAGGCGCTGAAAACCAATATCCTGCCATATGAAAACGGCAAACTCGTCAGTTTCGGGCCGGGGTTCGGCCGCACGCCGGGTCATCCGGAGTTGAATGCGGACCGCAAAACCTTGCAGGCGGTGCGTGACACGCTGGCGGCATTCCGTTCCGGTGCCGGACCTGATATGGGCCTACATCTGGATGTCAATTATCATTTCAAGACCGAAGGCTTCCTGCAGGTCGCCAGAGCGGTGGCACCGTACGACATGTCGTGGCTGGAGATCGACACGTGGGACCCTCAGTCGCTGGCGCTGATCCGCCGGCAGGCGCCGTGTCCGATCGCATCGTTGGAGTCGGTGACCGGACGGCGTGCGTTCCGGCCGTTCTTCGACGCATACGCCGCGGATGTCGCGATTATCGACGTCATCTGGAACGGCTTCCTGGAGTCGATCAAGATCGCCTCAATGGCCGAGGCTTACGAAGTCAACTGCGCGCCACATAATTACTATGGGCATTTGTGCTCGGCGGTCAGCGCGCATTTCTGCGCGGTGGTGCCGAATTTCCGGGTGATGGAGATCGATATAGACAGCGTCGCGTGGCGGGATGAACTGTTCATCAACGCACCGAAGATCGAGAACGGCGACCTGATTTTGCCAACCGGGCCCGGCTGGGGCGTGGAGGTCAACGAGGCGGCGGTGCGCGCGCATCCGCCGAAGGGACGCTGACCGTGACGGAAATTCGTTTCGATATCCTAGGCATCGGCAACGCCATGGTCGACGTGACCACACGCGTTGAGGACTCGTTCCTGTCTCGGCACGACATGCACAAGGGCGCGATGATCCTGGTGGATGCCGCCGCGGCCGAGGCCTTGTATGCCGACATGCCGCCGGGCATCGAAAGCAGCGGCGGATCGGCCGGCAACACCTGCGCCGTGGCCGCCGTGCTCGGCGCGCGTGTCGCCTATCTGGGCAAGGTCGCCGACGACCAGTTGGGGGAGGTGTTCGCGCATGACATCAGCACGCTCGGGGTGCACTTCCCGTCGGCGCGCCTGAGCGGCGGGGCGCCGACGGCACGGTGCCTGATTTTGGTCACGCCGGATGGACAACGAACGATGAACACCTATCTCGGTGCCTGCGTGACGTTCGGGGAGGACGATGTCGACGAGGAACTCGTCGCCGCCGCATCCGTGACCTACCTGGAGGGCTATCTGTTCGACCCGCCGGCGGCGCAGGCGGCGTTTCGGCGCGCGGCGGCGGCGGCGCATCGGGCGGGAGGCCAGGTGGCGCTGTCTCTTTCGGACGCGTTCTGCGTCGACCGGCATCGCGTGGCGTTTCGTGACCTGGTGTCGGGTCACGTCGACATTCTGTTCGCCAATGAAACGGAAATCACCAGCCTTTACGAAAAGAACAGTTTCGAGGAGGCGGCCGAGGCGGCGCGTGCCGAGGTGACGCTGGCGGCGCTGACCCGGTCGGAGGCCGGCAGCGTGATTCTGCGAGGCTCCGAGACAGTAACGATCGCCGCCGAACCGGCCAGGGTCGTCGATACCACCGGCGCGGGGGACGCCTACGCGGCGGGGTTCCTGACGGGCTGGACGGCGGGCCGCCCGCTGCGTGAATGTGGCCGCATGGGCAGCGTGGCGGCGGCGGAAGTCATCAGTCACTACGGCGCCCGCCCGGAGGCCGATTTGCGGGCGATGGTGAAGCGCGCGCTGGGGTAGCGCGCGGCGGAGGAGACCATGACCTTTCCGGTGACGCTGATCGACCTCGCCGGCACCATCGCGCTGCTGCTGTGGGGCGTGCGCATGGTGCAAACCGGCATTCAGCGCGGGTTCGGTCCCAGACTGGGGCTGGTCCTGGCGGCGGCGCTGCGCAACCGGTTCAGAGGATTCCTCGCCGGTGTCGGCGTGACCGCCTGCCTGCAAAGCAGCACCGCGACCGGCCTGATGCTGACCGGCTTCGCCGCCGGAGGGTTCGTCGAACTGATCCCGGCGCTGGCCGTCATGCTCGGCGCCAATGTCGGCACCACGCTGATCGTGCAGGCTCTGTCCGTCGACATCGCCGGGCTGGCACCGTGCCTGTTCCTGATCGGCCTCGTGATGTTCAATCGCGGCGACGCCACCCGCACCCGCGATCTCGGCCGGGTGGCGATCGGCTTCGGGCTGATGCTGCTGTCGTTGCATCAACTGCTCGACATAATCACGCCGTACGAGGATGTGCCGAGCCTGCGTCTGCTGATTGGCACCATCGCAACCGAGCCCGTACTCGCCCTCATCCTCGCCGCGATCATTACCTGGGCAGCACATTCCAGCGTCGCGATCGTGCTGCTGATCATGTCGTTCGCGGCGAAAGGCGTGATCCCGCCGCATGCGGCCTTCGCCCTGGTACTGGGTGCCAATCTCGGGACCGCGATCAATCCGCTGCTGGAAGGAGCGACCGGCGGAGATCCTTCGGCGAAGCGGCTGCCGTTCGGCAATCTGCTGAACCGCGCTCTGGGTTGCGGCATCGGCCTGGCGGCGCTGCCGATCATCGGTCCATGGCTCGTTACCGTCGTGCCGGACAATGCGCGCGCGGTCGCCGACTTCCATACCGGCTTCAATCTGCTGCTGGCGGCGGTGTTCCTGCTGCTACTGACGCCGTACGCGGCCTTGCTGCGCCGCTGGTTCCCAACCCGGATCGATCCCGCCGATCCGGGACGCCCGATCTACCTGCACCGCACCGCCGCCGATGTGCCCGCGGTCGCGATCGGCGCCGCGACACGGGAGGCGCTGCGGCTGGTGGACGTTCTGGACACCATGCTGCAAAGCACGCGCGACGCGTTCGAGCACGGCGACCGCAAGCAGATCGCGCAAACGAAGCGCATGGACGATGTGCTGGACAAGCTGAACACGGCGATCAAATCCTATCTGGGTTCGCTCGACGCCGAAGCGATGAGCGATGCGGATCACCAGCGCGTCGAGGATATCCTGACCTTCGCGCACAACCTGGAATACGCGGGCGACATTGTCGAAAAGAACCTGATGGGGTTGGCATCGAAACGACTGAAGCGCGGCCTGGCGTTCGCGCGGAAGGACCAGGCCGAGTTGACCGCCGCGCTGAACCGGCTGACCGCCAATCTGCACGCGGCTGCCTCGGTGTTCATGACGGACGATATCAAGGCGGCGCGGATGCTCGCGGCGGAAAAGGAAACGTTTCGCGATATGGAGGCGACGGCGACGCAGGAGCATTTCGCCCAGATGCGCGGCGGCGGGACGCAACTGACCGAGGCGAGCGCACTGCAGCTCGATGTGCTGCGCGACATCAAGCAGGTGAACACGCATCTCGTCGCCGCGGCGGCGTATCGGGTATTGCAAAGCCACGGCGAACTGCTGTCCAGCCGTTTGCGGCTCGAAGAGTGATCAGTCGAGTGGCAGGCCCCGTTGATGCCAGCCATCCGTGCCACCGCGCAGCACCGCGACATCTCGCAGGCCGGCGGCCAGTAACATTTCTGCTGCCTTCGCCGAACGCCGGTCGGTTTTGCAGACCAGCACCACAGGCCGGGCCGGCGCCGTGACCTCGGTTATCCGGCCCAGAAGTTCCGGCAGCGGAATGTTGATCGCGCCTGGCAGATGGCCGGGCGGGGTGTTGAATTCATCAGGCCCTCGCACGTCGATCAACAGCGCGGCCGCGCCGGCGGTCATGCGTTGATGCAGTGTGTCGATGTCCAACCAGGACGGCTCGGCATCCTGATGCCGACGAAACAAACGAGACAGCGGCGGAATCATGAGGGGCTCTTCGGCGTCAATTGGGCCGCCGAACGGCAGCCCGGTCGAAGCTGGATGGTTACTTACAGGCCGTGACCATGATCTCGACCAGCACGTCTGGCGCGGCCATCTCGGCCTGCACGCAGGCGCGAACCGGGGCGCCTTCGGCGGGCAGCCATGGGGTCCAGACCTCATTCATCAGCACGCGGTCTTTGATGTGTTTCACCCAGATGATCGCCTGCAGCAGACGGGTCTTGTCGGTGCCGTGATGCTCCAGCATGGTGTCGATCTGCGCCAGGACATCAGCGGTCTGGCCCTTGATGTCCTGTTTGGTATCGCGGGCGGTGATGCCGGGCAGGTAGACGAAGCCGTGATACTCGACGGCTTTGGACAGGATGGCGCCGGGCTCGGTGCGGATGATTTTGGCCATGGTGGACTCCCCTGGAAGCGGCTCCGGCGGTTCTAGGACAGGCGCGGCCGGGTGGCCAGTGGCGTCGCTTCGACTGGACGCGTCCGGATGTCGCGCCGGCCTGCTCATGGAACGCTGCTGGTACCGCGCGGCGCCGGGCTGTCGGTGGTTCGTCACGTGCCCTCCGCGGTATGGGTGTCGCGATGACGACGAGCCGCAGCCGCGGCAACAAATCGACAGCGGCCGGAGGCTGATGGTCGGGCATTTCGTGCGGTTCCGGTATGAAGTAAAACACAAAGTACGCAGACGATTCGGGACCGCGAGCCGCGCCGGGGATGCTCATCATGAAGCCAAAATCGCCCGTGGCGATCAATCAGATGGATTCGGACAGACTCTTACACCAACGGGCGAAGAAGCAATCTGGTTTCGTCATGCTTGAACCTGGCCCACGGCTGTCCGGTTAAAAAAAGCTTGTACGTCAACTATTTATGGATTCGACTCTGTCTCACGGGAATCGCCCGGATCGAGACGGAGGCCATATATCGCCGT
>CALFNB010000225.1 GCA_937902425.1 uncultured Acetobacteraceae bacterium
GCGACAGTGAGGTCGATACAGTCTTCATCGTGCGCGATCCCCGGCGCCGGAGGCCGCGAACAGCCGCCGCGGCGGCGACCGGGAGCGAGCTGATCACCACCCGCGGTTTAAGGCCCCTGTCGGCGCGGTTCACGGAGTGCATCGCCAGTCACCAAAAACTCAGGTCCGACAGGCTGCCAGGCCGGAGCGTTGCGTCGAGTTTTGCGTTCGGGTCCGCGCGGCAGGTGTTCCCAGGGGCCTGTTGTAAATTGAGCCAACGGGGCACGGTGCTACGAAAATCGCGGGTGGCGACGGACAGGCCGATGTCTGGAAACGCAACCATTTCGGCTGGGGCACGAAGGAACTTGCCGGGATTTGAACGCAGCCTCCAGCCACGATCATACCGATCGCACTTCCGAATCGTCCTCTCATGGCCGTCCGCGACATGGCCCCGTTTCGTGTCCACACCAATTGGACTGAGGCGGAAGCGGCGTACCAGTCGGAGCAAAATGGACACGGGCAGCGGTACGCAGTCTGATCCAACGTCATAGGGCGCAGCTTGCGCGACAGGAGTCGAGGCACCATGAAGTCCAAATCCACGAAGTCCGCGAAAAGGATTATTGGACCAACCCGCTTCGCGGTAGTTCTGTGATTTAAACGACGCTGTTCCGATCGGAGAATTTCCGGGGAATTTATGCTTGTGTCGCGGCGGCGTTCTCCCGGCCTGAGAATTCGTTCGCAGTCTGAGGGCGACACGCGAAAGGCGCGGGCGCGATGTCTTGTCCCGCCCGAACTTTCACGTCCGGATTTTCATTTGCCCGTCTGGCGACGTGATGCGCGGCCCGGCACGGGCGGGCCGCCCACCCCGCAACGCGGCTGTCGCGGAATTAGCGGTGTCGAGGTCGATGCCGATAATGCCCAGGGCGGCTCTCTCCGCGAACGTCAAGGTGGCATAAGTGCCAGGACACAAGTTGAACCAGGTGCTAAAAGAATGACTCGCCGAACCACCGTCCCACGTCATCCAAGGCCTGGCCGGGGGATTTGTCGCCGCGGCACGGCATCCGCGACGCACACTCACTCGACGGCCTCCGCGCTCAGCATCCGTTGCGCTGGGCCGAGGAAGTTCCGTGAAGCGGCCAACGGCTGATTCACCTCATAGGCGAGCATGGAAGCAGTCTGCCCGACAGTGTTCAGCCGGGAGACGTGAAGAAGTTCGGCCTACAGATCCAGCGTGCGAGAGCGCTCGCGCTCACGTTGCAGGAAAAAGACACCAGACGCCGCCGCACCCAGCGCAAGCACAACGGTCGCCGCGATCCGGAGCGTATCGGCCACGGGGCCGTGGAAACGGTCGTGGACCGCATGTCAATCGGACCTGTTGCTGGGGTCCACCGGCCTCGGGCGACCCAACGCGGAAATCGAAATTTATCCCGCGATGCCTTGATGCCCGCTGATCTGGTCGATCAAAATCCGAAAAAAAATGTGCTGAAGCGGACGTTCAATCCCTCGATGCAACGTTTTCACGTAGCCAGGCTCCCACCACATTTCGGTCCTGGCCAACAGGTCGTGGGCGAACACGCGCTCCTCATGGAATTCCGGCGTCTCAGGCAGTTCCTGATATTGCCCGAATATCACGACTGTCTGCCACTCATGACGGCCGGCAATCTTCTCTACTTCCACACACACCAGCGGGTTGGCTCTCATCCATTCGACCCTCGTTCCGGCGGTCGCGAAGCTGTAGATAAAGCGATCGTGGTATGCGAAGAAGAAAGGAACGATGTAAGGTTGGGCGTCTTGTGCACAAGCGATGCGACCGAGATGAGTGCCTTTCAACACCTCTGTGCTCATCTCCCGCGTCATGTCCTGGATCACCATGTCCGCTCTCCCCTGCGTAATGTCGATGGCGACTGGACTGCCATAATGCCGCGGCGCCAACCCATTTAACGTCCGCGCGGGAGGTCGGCGAATTGCCCATGGGGTCCTCGCGCGGATCGGACATGGAATTGAACCTGAAAGTGTGTTTCCTGGCTTTGATGCAGATCAACAAAACGCCGCCTTTGGGCTGGTATATTGCGTACGATGGTCAACCTGTTCCGTACCGGTCTCCTGATCGCGGCACTCACCGCTCTGTTCCTGGCGGTTGGCTATTGGGCGGCTGGCCCGCAAGGTATGCTGGTGGCGCTGCTTCTCGCCGCGGCGATGAACTTCCTGACCTGTTGGAGCGCCGACACCATCGTTCTGACGCCGTACGGCGCGCGGGAAGCGGACGCCATCCAGGTGCCCGTTCCGACGCGGGCTGTCCGTGATCTGGCGTCACGCGCCGGTCTGCCGATGCTGAAGGTGTACCTCATCGACAGCGAGCAACCCAATGCGTTCGCCACCGGCCGCGACCCCGCGCATTCCGCGGTAGGCGTCCCCGCGGCCCGCCTACGTGACGTCACCGGGCTGCTGGCGCACCATGATGCCGAGGATCACCGCGGCGTCCGCGGTGTCGCCGACGATACCCAATACGATCGCGGCGGCGATCAGCAGGAGAATCATGCATTCGGTGAACTGAGCCAGCAGCATGCGAAGCTTGCCGCGCCTCGCTCCCTCGCGTAACAGGTTCGCCCGTACTGTCGCAGATGCTCGGCCGCCTTGGCAGTCCGCTTTCCGGATCGGGGTCGAGCCGCGCTCCCACAGCAGGGCTGTCGGGGGTACGCCAGGCGGTCGCCGATGGCGCGGCTCCATCAGTTGCCATGGCGATATAACACGCAACACTTCATCGCATACATCGTTGATAGGCCTCCTCGCCTGACGACCCGACCGCGAGACGATGATCTTGCTGAACGCGGTCCCCGCCGCTCGCGGCTTCGGTGAAAACGGTCTGACGGCCGAGACTCGCCGCGCCCTGGGAGCCTATCGGCTTCCGGTCGCCGAGGTGGCGATCGGCGGCCGTTCGGAGGCTTCGGGAGTGCTCCACCGAATCCAGGACGTCTCGACGGCGTTGTCGCGTTACGACAGAGCGATCGCGTCCGATCCAAACTTCGTCCAATGCCACGCGAGCCCATGCCGGAACCCGTCAGCGGCGCGATCCGGGAGCCGTCAGCGGGATCGTCTTCATGGCGTTACGAACAGCCGCTCGCGCTTCAGCGATAGTGGTTACCAGGCCTTTCTCGCGGCGATCAGAACGTACCAGTGATTGAGGAATGTCTGCCCGCCTGCATCCACGACATTCAGGGCCAGTCGCTGGCCGTCGGTCAGATCATCCAGGAGCTGACGGATCCTGGCGCTGTTCTCCGCGGAGACGCCGTCGGTCAGCGCGGATAACGGCCGGTGCCGTGTGAAGGTTTCAACGCTCTCCACGACCAGGCCGCATGCCGCCAGCATGCGCCGCCACTCTGATGGGCGATACTCGCGTACGTGCGATTCGTCGTGGTACCAATCGAGCTGGTTCATGCAGCGATCCACGAAATCGTCTTCGGCCACGCTACGGTCGTCGATGACCAGCCGGCCGCCGGGCCGCGACACGCGCCTGATTTCTCGCAACGCGAGAGCGATGTCGGAAAAATGGTGCGCGGCGCGCCGGCACGTGACCAGATCGAAACTGGCGTCCGCGAACGGCAGATGATGGACGTCGCCCTGACGGAAGGTGACGTTCCCGACGGCGTGGTCGGCACGTAACCGTTCCGCTTCGGCCAGCATCTCCGGTGTCAGGTCGATGCCGACGACGCTCGTGACATAGGGTGCCAAAGCCAGTGCCGTGTGTCCCGAACCGGTGGCGATATCCAGCGCGGCCCAATCCGGGCGCGGTGCCGCCAACGCGACAATTCGCGCCAGACCGGACGGATCGGCGTGCACCGTGCTGGTGGTGTAGAACGCCGCCCGTTCCGCGAAGATGCGCCTGGCTTTTTCTTCGACCGTCATCAGCTTCTCGCTTCCGTTGGTTCCGGGTGCCAACCGGAGTTCGCCGAATGGCTGGTTCTTGCCCTGTTCCGAGGGCAACCGTGGGCCTCGATTTAACCTCGACCGCGTCGTGACCCTGGTGGCGCGGTTCCGCCGGGTGCCGGACGCGCGCGCCGTGCCATTCCGGTCCACCCACGGCCAAAGGCGTCGTGTTCGGCGAAACGGGTTGTGCGTCCCCGCGACCGAATGCTTCGAACATGCCAGGCGCATAACGCATGCCGCGACCCGTCAGCCCAGGCGGATGTCAGCGGATTCAGACACGTAGCGCTTTCGCCTGAGCGATCAGCGTTGGTATATCGATCCGGTTGTACTCCTCGATGAACTGCCGCGTGAAGTAGGCATCGGGCGGTTGCGGGTTCTGGATCTCCCCGCCGAGACGCAGCAAGTCTCTCTGGGCTTCGATCTCGTCATCCGTCGCGTCACCCAGCATCTCCGTGTGCTCGAACACCCGCTGTCGCGGCCGCATGAACGCGAGCCTGGCCTTCTGGCGAAGCGCGTCGAGCCGGAACACATCGGCGTCGGACATCGAGGACGACCGTGACGCCGGGAACACCTTGTAATGCAGTTTGGTCAGTTCCTCGGTCGGCGCGGCGGCCATATAGACGAGCGATTTCGCCATCGCGCGCCCCAGGCCGAGCGCGATCTGGGGTTCCTGCCGCAGCGTGGCGATCAGCGTGTTCGTGGTGTGGGTAAAGCCGAGCGACGGCATGGGCGGCGGACGGAAATAGCGGAAATCCCCGCCGTTGAACTCGAACAAGGCGAAGACGGAATCGAACGCGACCAGCGCCTGCACGCGCCCCCGCCGGAACGCGTCGAGGGCGGGAACGCCGGTCCCCACCGCGAGGAACTCGGCATCCTTGTCGGGATCCCAACCTTGCAATTTCAGAACGGCCTTGGTCACGATCATTGGCGAGCCAGAGGTCGCGGGTACCCCAAATGTCTTGCCTTTCAGGTCTTCAAGCCGCTGGATCGGGCCGTTACGATCGACGCCGATCGATAGGAAATAGTCGGGGATCTGGCTGATGAAGCCTTTCATCGGTACGCCCTTGTCCACCCCGGTGAACAGGCCCGCGGTGCCGTGCGTGGTGAACTCCGCGCGGCCGTTGGCGAGCAAATTCACTGCCGCGGCCGCACCCGCGACGGTCTGGATTTCCACGTCCAGACCCTCGTCCGCATAGAAGCCCAGGCCAATCGGCAACGATCCGAAGAAGCCATCGGCCGCCGAATCGATCGTTTGCACGGCGTAGACGAGCGTCACCTTGCGCAGGCTCCGCGCGATCGCCGGCGCGGCGAGGACCGCCAACGGAACACCGGCGGCGCCTTTCAGGACCAGGCGGCGGCTCACGCGCTTCGTGGTTTCGATCATGGTGCTTCCCTTGGGTGCTTCCCTTGCCGGATGCCTGGCTCAGGCACCCTTCCAGCTGTTCCTGAGCCGATCGAGTCCGTAGAAAGCCAGCACCTGATCCAACCGCTCCCGCGACGGCGGCGCGCCATAGAAGCCCTTCCGGCACGGCTCCATGCCAGCCTTCACACGCAGCTCCACCATCATTTCCGCCGCCTTGACGCTGGCCGCGAGGCCGTCGATCACCGGCACGTCGTCCACCCGGTTGACGCCCTCGGTCGCCATCAGGATGTCAAGCGGCATGCCGCCGCAAACGATGGCGTCGGCGCCCTGCCGGATCAGGACGCGGGCGTCCTCCTTGAACTGGTCGATTACCTTGCCGGGCGCGCTGAATCCGGCCGTGATATCGTCGAACGTGCTGACGCCGGATCGAACGCCGACGAAACGATCGGACAACCCGTAGCGCGCCACCTGATCTTCGGTATAGGCGGTCATTCGGTCGATGAATTTCACCACGCCGAACTTGCGGCCGAGCCGGCAGGCCAGGGAATAGGCGGACTCGCCGTAGCCGATCACCGGAATTCGTAACATGCCGCGGGTTTCCCACAGCATTGGATCGGGCACCGTACAGATCAGGTAGGCGTCGTAGCCTTCCTCCTCGGCCTGCATGGCCGCGAGCATCCACTGGATGCCGTGCAGGTGGAACAGCAGGTTTTGGCTGACATCGTTGCCGGGATAGTTGGTCGGGAAGGTGCCGGGGATCTGCCCGTGCAACACCAGTTCGTTGCCGGGCGACAGCAGCTTCCCGGCGTGCGCGCGGATACGCTCGGTATACGGGGGAAGATCCTCCAGAACCGTGAAACTCTGATGCCAGATGCGCATGATCGTTTCCTCTTATGACCCTCAGACGAGCCGTCGCAGGCGGCCCTCGCGGATCGATTGTTGTAGTGTGGCCCGTTGCACTTTGTTGGTGGCCGTCATCGGCATCGCGTCGGTCGCATAGATGTGGCGTGGCATCTTGAACCCGGCCAGGCGCTTCGACAGGTCAGCCAGCACCGCTGGCCAGTCGCGGTCCGCCGTATCGAGCACGACCAGCGCCGCCACCTCGCCCAACCGGCGATCGGGTACGCCGAGGATGCTGATCTCCTTGAGACCGGTAAGCGCCTGCACGGCGATTTCGACCTCGACCGGAGAGACATTCTCGCCACCGACGCGAATGATGTCGCGCAGCCGGGCGATGAAGTGCAGCTCGTTGTCCTCGGTCAACGTGCCAAGGTCGCCGGAGCGGAACCAGCCATCCTCGGTGAACGCAATGCGGTTCGCCTCGGGCCGCTTGTAATAACCGGGCGTGACCGTCGGCCCGCGCATCTGGATCTCGCCATGCTCGCCGGGCCGCGCTTCATTGCCGGAAACCGGATCGACGATACGGATCCGGTTCAACGGCTGTGGCCGTCCGTTCATGATGATGCGCCTGTGGAGCGGATCGTCGGGATACCACATGGTGAAGTTCCCGCCGGTTTCCGTCATGCCGTAGATGTTGGAAATGCCGGTGATACCGAACTCATCGTGCAGCCGGCGGACGAAGGCCTCGCCGCCGATATCGTGCGCGACCTTCAGGGTCGCCAGGCTGGCTCGGGCCTTATCGGCACCGACGGCGACGATGTCGCGGAAGAACACGCCGTGTCCCGTCTGGCCGCGGTGGCGTTCGATCAACGACAGGAAATACTCCGGGTCCCACGCCGAGACCGAGTGCAGCGTGCAGCCGGCGAGCAGATTGACGGTGATCGCGTGCATGCTGCCGCTGCAATGAAAGAACGGCGCCGCGCTCATGAAGCTGGTTGACGGCGACAGCAACTGGCTGCGCACGCAATGCGCCGCCGTCCGCAGATACAGCGCCTCGGTCAGCATTACCCCTTTGGGCGCCGAGGTCGTGCCGGATGTGTACTGGATGCAAAACACGCCGTCGGCTTCCATCGGCTCCGAGCGGCGCGGCGCGACGCCAGTGGATATCACGGTCCAGCCGCTCGGTGTCGTCTGGTCGCCGGCTGCTACGATGAAGGGCACCAGGCCGGTGGCGGCCTCGCGCGCCTCCGCCACGTAGTCGCGGCCGCGATACAACGGCGAGGCGATGATCACCCGTACGCCGGCATCCTCCAGGATCACGCGCAATTCCGTTGGCGTCAGGCGCGTGTTGACCGGAACCGAAACGGCCTTGAGCGACGCCAGGGCGAGGAACGCGGCGATCCAGGAGAATGAATTGGGCAGCGCCAGGGCCACCCGGTCGCCAGGCCCGACCAGCGGCGCCAGCACAAGCCGCGCTTCGTCGACCGCGCCGGCGAGTTCGGCATAGGTCAGGCCGCGATCGTCGATCGTGACCGCGGTCTTGCCGGCGTAGTGCCGGACGTCGTGCAGCAGGACATCGTTGATTGTCAGACGCATCGGGCTCACTCGGCCGGTGTGGTGAAGACGTCGTACTCGGGCTTCGCGACAAAGGGGTACGGCACGTCGCGTCCACCCTTCAGTTTGATGGCCCCGACCGCGAAACCGGCGGTGGAGACCTGGTCGCGCTGGTTGATCAGCGAAATCCGGCATTGCAGGAAGCCGAGCCCGTCAACCTCGCGACGGTCGATGACCTCGGCATGCGCATGCAGCGTGTCCCAGGCGACGTCCATCATTTTGTATCGGAACCCGATCTTCCACAGCCAGCCATCCGGCCCAAGCCCATCCTTCATGAGCTGAACGAGCACATGTTGCTTCCAGGAGCCGTTGATCAGGACATCCGGCAGCTTGTCGTGCTCGGTGGCGAAGCGCCAATCGTAATGGATGCGGTGCCAGTTCTCCATCGCGGCGGACCACCGCATGATATGCGCCGGGCTCATCGGTCCTTTGGTCAACACGGGGAGTTTCGCGCCGATCGGGAAATCTTCGTAGCAGGGCGGCATGGTTTATCTCCAGATCAGCGTCTGCTTGTTGATCAGCAGCAATTCGCCCGCCTCGGTGGTGAAACGGGTTTCGATCGCCACCAGCAGCAGGTTGCCGCTCTTGCCCTGTTTCAGCGTGACATCGACATAGCGGGCCCGCGCCACGACTTTCTCGCCGATACGCAGTGCACGGTAGAACTCGATTTCGTTCCCACCGTTGAGCAGCCTCCGGTAGGGCATTTCCACGTTCGGCAAACCGAAGCGCATGCTGCCCGTGGTGCCCTGGGTGCCGTCCGCGTCGCGATCCTGGCACAGCGCATCCAACGGATCGGGCGACCCGGGGGGCAAGCGAAACGCGTGCACCGGATAGAGCGGCGGTGCGACAACCTCGCCGAATTTGGTCGTGGCGGCATGGATGTCGTCGAAATAGGTGGGATCGGCGTCGATGATCGCCTGCGTGAAGCGGCGTAGCGTGTCGCGTTCAAGTGGCATGACGGCGGTAACGGGCTCGCCCCGCATGTCCTTGTAGCGCTCGTAATTCGCCTGGGTGTCCATCTGTCTCCGCCTTGGTCGGGAGTGTGCTGCTGGTCGCGATGTCAGGCCGTGAAGGCCTTCGCCTTGGCGATCAGCCCATCGACATCGATCTTGTTCATGTCGTCGAGGAACTGGCGGGTAAAGTAGCGCTCCACTGGAAGGGCTTCCTTGATCTCGCCGGCCGCGAACAGCAGGTCGCGGCCCACCGCGATGCGCGCATCGGTTTCGTCACCGATCTTTTCCGCCCGCGTGAAAACACGTTCCTGGAAGCGCATCTGCGGCAGCCGCGCCGCCATGCGCATCTTATCGATTTTGGCGATCATTTCGTCGGAAAGCCCAGGCGAGCGGGACTCCGGGTAAACCTTGAAGTGCAGCTTCGACAGTTCTTCCCGTGGCGCCGCGGCCATGAATACCAGCGAACGCGCCAGGGCGCGCGCCATGGCCGCCACCAGTCCGGGGTCCTTCTCGATGATGGCCAGCGAGGCGTTCGTGGTGTGGGTGAAGCCGACCTGTGGCAGCGGTTCGGGCTTGAACAGGCGCAGATCGGCACCGTACGCGGCAAAGGTCGCGAATGGCGCGTCCCAGGCCATCAGCGCGTCGACACGGCCGCGGCGCAACGCGTCGAGCGCCGGCATGCCGACACCGACCGCCTGATAGGTCACATCCTTGTTCGGGTCCCAGCCAAGCTGGCCGAACACGGCCTTCAGCATCACGAAGGGGCTGCCGCCAAGCGCCGGAACGCCGATGGTCTTGCCTTTGAGATCCTCGACCCGCGGCACGCCGGTCGCGGCGTCCACGCCAATCGCATAGAAATTGTTCGGGACCTGAACAATGAATGCCTTGAGCGGAACGCCCTGGCCGACGCCAGCCAGCACACCTGCCCCGCCGTGGGTGGTGAAGTCGACCTGACCGGCGGCAAGCATGTTCATTGCCACGCCGGCGCCGTTGAGGGTCAGGATTTCCACATCCAGCCCTTCATCGGCATAGAACCCCGCCCCGATTGGCAGCGAACTGAAGAACCCGCCATCGGCGGAGTCCATCGTCGGCACGCCGAACGCGATCTTCACCTTGCGCCTGACCTGAACCAGCGCGGGCTTCGCCAGTACGATCGTGCCAGCGACCAGGGCGCCCGCGAATAATGTCCGGCGAGAGAGCCGGCCTCCGCGTGTCGTGATCGAACGCCGCATCGGGTTTCCTCCTGTCATCGTTGGCGCCGGCTGTCGCGGCCGATCGCGGTTCGTCGTCGAAGTCGCTGTGTCGTCGAAGTCACTGGGTCGTTGAAGTCATTGGGTCGTTGAAGTCATTGGGTCGTCGAAGTCATCGGACGGATGAGCCCGCCACCTCGTCCCGAGCCGCCCAGAACAGCAGCCGATCGCGCAGGAATTGCAGGCCGTAGTGAAACAGCACACCGATCGCCGACAGAATGAAGACGGTGGCCATGACGCCGGCCGTATCCATCTGTGAGCTCTGGGTCGTGATGAGAAAACCCATGCCGCGGTTGGCGCCCAGGAACTCACCCACGATCACCGCCAGCATCGCGAAGATGATGGCGATGTTGGCGCCGGCGAGCAGGTAGGGCATGGCATTCGGCAACTTGATCATCCGGAAGATCTGCCAGCCGCTCGCCTTCAGCGAGCGCATCAGCGCGATCTGCTCGGAATCCGTGGCCCGCATCCCCTGGGCGGTGTTGACGAAGACCGGAAAGAACGCGGTGAACGCGCCAAGCGCGATCTTCGATTCCGGGCCGAACCCGAACCAGACGATGATGATGGGCGCGAGCGCGATGCGCGGCATCGCCTGCAAGGCAATCAGCACGGGTTGCAGGGTACGCTCGAAGAAGCGGATCTCGCTGACCAGGGTGCCAAACACGATGCCCAGAAACATCGCGATCACGAACGACGCGATTGTCGCGTACATCGTTACGCCGAGATGCGACAGATAGAGTGGCGCGCCCACCACCAGCGTGGCCGCGATCCGGCTCGGCGCGGGAATATAGAAGGCCGGGACCTTGAAATAGTCGCAGGCCAGCTCCCATGCCGTCAGTAGCACCGCGAAGGTGACAATGGCGTAAATGGCATTGGTGACCCGGGCCTTCATTGTCCGCTGGCTCCGTTCCGGCGTGCGCGGCTCTCGGGTTTGTGCCAGAGCATGCTGCGGATGTGGTTGCAGATCTCGCCGAAACGTGGCTCCGCCATCGTCTCAAGCGATCTTGGGCGCGGCATGTCGACGGTCAGTATCTCGCGCACCTGGCCGGGGCGCGGCGTCATCACCACGATCCGGTCGCTGAGCAGAACAGCCTCGGCGATGTTGTGCGTGACGAACAGGATGGTGCGGCCGGTAACCTCCCAGATGCGCATCAGTTCCATGTTGAGCTCTTCGCGCGTCATGGCGTCCAGCGCCCCGAACGGTTCATCCATGAGCAGCATGCGCGTGTCGTAGACCAGGGCGCGGGCGATCGCGGCGCGCTGCTGCATGCCGCCCGACAGCTCCTTCGGCCAGGCATCCTCGAAGCCACCGAGTCCGACCAGATCCAGCAGATCGCGCGCGCGTTTTTCGTACTCGGCGCGCGGCTTCAGCCGCATCACTTGCACCGGCAGCATCACGTTGTCGATGATGCGCCGCCAGGGCAGCAGGACCGGGCGCTGGAACACCAGGCTCATCTCGCCGGTTGGCCCGTTCGTTGGCATGCCGTTGAACCGGATCTCGCCGGCCGACGGCAAAATAAGCCCGCTGATCAGGTTCAGCAGGGTGGTCTTGCCACAGCCGCTTGGCCCCACGAGAGAAACGAACTCACCATCCGCGACGGTGATGCTGGTCGGGCAGATCGCGACGACATCGGCACGATTGAGCGGGCGATAGGTCTTCGCGACATCCGTCAGCACAAGGATGTCCGGCCGTCCCACCGAGGCGGTCGCGGCTCCCGGGATCATCGGTTTGGCGATGGTCACGGTCATATCGCCGGGACCCTCACGTCTCCGCCAGGCCGGATCGCCGCCGAACGCGGCCGCGACGCCTGATGGTCACGCACATCGGTAGCGCCATCGTTTCCTCCCGCGCCTCGCGGCGCGCACGGTATCCCGCATATCCGGCGAGTATCCGGATTTTATCAACCCGCGGCAACGATGACCCAGGCCCCAGCGGCACGCAATGCCGGCCGCCGGTCATCTCGTCGTGACATCGAACCTAAGGGGGCCGGTAAAAATGCCCCGGCTGGATACTGATTTATGGTCTGACGACGAACAGGCCGAATTTAGCACGGGAACGGATAGCTTAATCTGGATCAATGCCGAGACCGGCATCCGGTGTGGCATTTCCGCGATAATGTTGAGTGCGACACGAGAATCGGCGGACGCCGCCAACGCTTCTCGCGGGCCGGACACAAGGCCCGACCATACTGACGGGAGAGATGGCCATCTTTGACCATGCGACGCGTCTCGAAACTCAGTCAGAGCTTGTATGGTAGAAAGGCCGGGTTGAGGTACGGCAATCGCATTGGCCAACCCTACTGGGAGGTGAGCAGTCCAACCAGGTAGATGAGACAATCTTCATTCCCCGAGACCGAGCGAGGGGCGTTTATGCGGCGACTGAGGTATCGACGGCTGTGGCGCGCACGGCCACCCGGTCGCGCACAACCTCCACCCTTGGGCCGGTCATGATCAATGGCGCACAACCGTGTGCTTCCCTCACGCACTCGCAAAAATCAGGATAAAGTCTTTCAGGAACACCCCCATTTGAAAAACTGCCGCGGTTGCCGGTATCCAAGTAGGATTCAGCAGGCAATCCTTCAGCCAGCAGCACATCGTGTTGCGCTAACTCGACGTGATACCATGTCACCTCATCAACGGGCACCTGAACGATACTATGGCCGTTGATGAGTTGCTTAATTGGGATCAGCACATCCTCAATGAAAATCGCATGATCAGGCGACAGGAAAAGATCGCGAAGCGGAAGACCCGGCCCAAACGTCCCGGCACAGACGCGAACCGGCCAGACCCGCTGCGGCACGGGGTGACGCTTGCAATCGACAGTTCGATGACCAACCCAAACGATGGGTGCGGGTGGCCCGCCGAGAAGAACCTCCACCTGATCACCAACGAGCAATTGCTCGACCGGTACCTCGCCACGCATCGTGCGGATGCGCGTGTCCGCTCGGAAGCAGGCGAGGCTAACATCGGCACCGGCCGCGACATTCGTCACCACGAACTGATTGGTCGTGAAGCTCCCCGGCAGGTCGAGAGTGGCGGAGCCGGACGCCTCAGTCAGCGTCAGTACCCCGCCTGCATAGCTTGATCCGGTTACGGCGATCCCATTGAGTTCAATCGTGTCGCCCTGGGCGAATCCGGTGATCGTGCCGGCTAGCCCGGACGTATTGCCCGCGATAAACCAATCGGTACCCACGTCAAAAGCGATTGAACCAAAGTTGATGAACTGCGTGCCAATGGCGCTCAGCGTGCCAGCGGATGCCCCGAAGGCCAGTTCTAACGTGGTTGTCCAGGTTGCACCGATAGTATTGCCGCCGTCGACTGGGCCGCTGAACATTGCGCCGGGTTCCACCACCAGCCGGTTGGACTGCCCAGCCGCAAAATGAACAGAGGAACTGCCGCCGTTAATCGTGCCTGCATTCACGACGGTCATGGGACCGCCTCCGCCGAAAACTCCCCTGAACCCGCTGACCGTGGCGCCGCTTTGGTTGGTGACGCTGCCGCCCCCGTCGAGTTCAATGCCAAAGCCGGACATTGCATTTCCAGCGATGCTGCCCGCGTTCACAACCATCAGGGCTGCGCTGGCCGCGCCGAAAATCGCCCTGAACCCGCTGACCGTGGCGCCACTTTGGTTGGCGACGCTGCCGCCCACCCCCAGATAAATGCCATGGCCCGCCGTAGTGTTTCCGGCAATGCCGCCAGCGTTCACAACCATCAGGGCTGCGCTGGCCGCGCCGTAAATCCCGTCAAACCCAGTGATCATACCGCCGCTTTGGTTGGTGACGCTGCCGCCCGCCTGAAGGTAAATGCCATTGCCTGCCGAGGTCGTTGTGTTCCCTGTAATGCTGCCAGCGTTCACGACGCTCAGGGCGCTGCCCGCGCCGTAAATCCCGTCAAACCCAGTGATCATACCGCCGCTTTGGTTGGTGACGCTGCCGCCCGCCTGAAGGTAAATGCCATTGCCTGCCGAGGTCGTTGTGTTCCCTGTAATGCTGCCAGCGTTCACGACGCTCAGGGCGCCATCGTAGCCGCCGTAAACCCCGTAGAGCCCGCTGATCCGGGCGCCACTTTGATTGGTGACGCTGCCACCGTACTTCAGATCGACGCCCCACCCGGATGTTATGTTCGCCGCGATAGTACCGGCGCTTCGAATCGTCCACACATCGCTGCTGCCAGAGATGCCTGTCCCATTGGAGTAGTAGTTGGAGATTGTAACGGTTGGATTAACCACGACGGGATTTGTATACGACGGCGAGCTAAGAATAATCCCGACGGTCGAGTTGGCGGTGATCGTCGTCATGGCATCCCTCAATGAACCGAGCAACCGGATAGTGGCTAAGGCAATCCAAGGCGAATGCGATTACCCACGTCCAATCTCCTACCAGATCACACCACTCTTTCCAAGCGCCAGCGAGAAACTGGGGCCAACCCGGCCTGCCATTGTCAGAACGAGATCATCCATCTGGAGCGGCAAACCTATTCTCCTTCGCCACGCTCCGGCATCTTCGGGAGTGCTTGCCAGCCAGGTTTAAACAATCGATAGCGTACGATTCCGATTCCCCCGGTCGCTTTGCCTTGAACGCGAACCTGGCTGGCATCAGGGCCCTGCGTGTCCGTTATGACCATGCGGGCGCTCAGGACCCGGCGGCGTCTCGATTGGGCCGCGGGATGGGATTGCCCGGACAAACTGCCGCGGTGAAACATGACCGACATCCGACAGACCGGGGCAAGGTCGAGGATCTGCCGCGATATTTCGGGGCGCTGCTTATGCACATGATCCGCGATGTAGATCATGCCGCCGCCAAGTATAGATCTTCCAGCACGGCAGCCGCGCATACGGAACCGAACGCGCCGCCGATGACGTCATACCCTGTCTCCTGGAGCCCCCGGCAAATCCGATCGCCGCCGTGCGCGCGGGCCGCGTCATCCGTCAGCCGGAGCCGATCCCGCGCGTTGAGCCAGCCCTGACAGTGGGAGACATTGACCTCAGTCAATACTTCCCATGGTTGTGGACTGTGCGATGCTCCGGCCGTGTCCCCGGCATTGCCATCCACGGCATGCGTGGCTCCTCGCGGCGCCTTATTCCCCGCGGCGAAACGAGTGCTTCGCCGCCACCGTCGTGACCCTCTCCCTGGCCTGGATCCCGGGAGAGCCATAACGCGAGCGAGGGCGGGTTAAACGGAGTACCCCGGAGCCAGCCGGAACGTGCCGTCGCGGAATGAGTTCGCCTGGCTCATCACCACACCGGCATCCGGGAACCCGTTATGTTGCCGCGCCGACCAGCTGTAGTCGGTGTAGACGCCAGGAAACACCTTCACCGTGTTCCAATGGCCCGCGATCTGTTCCGGCTCGCTACCGGCGTTCTTCACTGCTTCGGCGACAAGATGCGGCACATCGTAGCCGACGGCGATCCACCAAAGCAGCGTATCGGACGTCTCGATCCCCGCGGCGTGCAGGCGATTGACGAACTCCCGCGTGCGGGCCGGCAGTTGGCCGCTTTCATCGACACTGCTACTGCGAAAGTTGATCTGATAGACCTTTTCCCAATATTCGGGCTTTTCGAGCAACGCCTTGGTCTGGCCCGAGCCAAGGGTGGTCTGACCAGCGATCGGCACGTCCCATCCCATTTGCCCACGCGCGTTCATGATGCGGGACAGAAAGCCGGCATTCACGCTCCAGGGCATGATCGCCCTGGCGCCCGCCTCGCGCATCCGCGACATATCGGACTTCAGGTCCGGCTGGCTCGACTCGATGACGCCGCGGTAAACCACGTTGGCGCCTTTGGCTTTCAGCATCGGCACATAAGTCTCGACCGACGATGTCCCGTAGCCCGTGGTATCGCCAACTACCGCGACGTCGGTGATCCTCAGGACGTCAACCACATAGTGATTCGCCGCCGCGCCCGCTTGCTGGTTGGATGGCGCGTTGCGAAAGGCCAGCGGATATTTTTCGACGTCGATCACGTCGTCGACCCAGCACGGGTCCAATTGCGGCACCTTGGAGCGGGCGATCAACGGCGTGCACGCCAACGCCTCGCCCGAATTCCCGGGGCCCCAGACGACGTGGACTTTCTGCTGGCGCATCAACTCGACCGCGGCGTTCACCGCCTTGGTGGGATCGCTTTGCGTATCGCGGACAATCAGGTCGATTTGCCGCCCGTTGACGCCGCCGGCTTTGTTGATCTCATTCACCGCGAATTCCGTGCCGCGGTTGATCGCCACGCCGGTCGATGAACTGGGCCCCGTCAGAGCCGGCAGCCAGCCGATACGAATCGGCTCGGACGCGGCGAGCGCCGGTCGCGCGAGCCCGGTGGTCAGCGCGGCGGCGCCGGCGGTCGCGACAGAGATCAGATGACGGCGGGTGATCGACATTGTTGCCTCGTTGTTTTGTTGTCCGGGTTGCGTATTAGTTTCAATAACGCAATGGTAGCGATACGTCCTGACCGAAATAGGCATGCTCCAGCCGCGACGGCAGATCGGGCTCCGTGGTCGCCGCTTCGAGAACGATCTGGCCGCGCGCCAGCGCGTAGACGCGATCGGCCAGCGCCAGGGCTTTGTCGATCAACTGCTCGACCAGCAACACCGCGATCCCGTCCTCGCGCAGCCGTGCCGCCACCGCGAGTACGCGATCGACCAGCACCGGCGACAATCCGGCCGACGGCTCGTCCAGCATCAACAGCTTCGGCCGCCGCACCAGGCCTTGCGCGACGGCCAACATCTGCTGCTGGCCACCCGACAAGGCCCCGGCCCGGTCGCGCCGCTTCTCGGCGATTTCGGGGAACAGCGACAACGCCTCGTCCACCCGTCTGGTGCGTTCGGAACCAGCCAGATCGTAGCCGGCCAGCAACAGATTGTCGGTCACTGAAAGCTGCGTGAAGACGCGGTGGCCCTCGATCACGTGCACCAGTCCGGCGCGCGCGGTCTCACGCGGACTGAGCCCGCGCAGGTCGCGGCCGTCGAACCGCGCGGCGCCGCCGGACCACGGCAACAGCCCGGATAACGCGCGCAGCAATGTCGTCTTGCCCGCGCCGTTCGGTCCCAGCAGCGCCACGACCTCTCCCGGGTTCACCACGAGATCGATGCCGTGCAGCACGCCGATCTTGCCATAACCGGCGGCCAGAGCCCGCACGCTCAGCAACACGTCAGGCACCGAGGTAAGCACTGACCACCTCCTTGTGCGCGCGGATACTGGCGGGTGTGCCGCCGGCGAGTTCCTTGCCGAGATTGAGCACCGTGATGTGATCGCAGATATCGAAGATGAGGTCGGCGTGGTGCTCGACCAGCAGCACGCCGGTGCCGCGGCGCGCGATCGCCACGATGAGTTGGCCGAGCCGCTTGATTTCCTCGGGCGACAATCCCGCGGCCGGCTCATCCAGCAGCAGGAACCGGGGATGCGACATCAACGACCGCGCGATCTCCATGAAGCGCAGTTCAGAGTGCTGCAATCGATCGGCTCGCACCGCCGCGAGCGTCTCCAGTCCCACGACGCGAAGCGCGCGCATCGCCTTGGTGGTCGCCGTCCGCTCCTCCGCGCGGTGCCGCGGCAGCGTCAGCAGCGCTTCGGCGAACGTCGCCCTGCCATCGACGGTGCCGCCGATCATCACATTCTGCAGCACTGAGGCCTCGCCAATCAGCCGCGGCGTCTGGAATGTGCGCGCGATGCCCAGACCGGCACGAGTTCTGGGCTGACCGCGCGGCAGGCTGATGGCGCCGAGCGTCACGTCGCCGCTCTCCGGCGCGTTGAAGCCGGAGATCACGTTCAATGTCGTGGTCTTGCCCGACCCGTTCGGCCCGATCAGGCCATGCACCTGGCCAGGTTGGATGCGCAGGTCGAGCCCGTCGATCGCGCGCACGCCACCGAAGCTCAACACCACGCCGGACAGCACGATCGACGTTTCGGCGTTGCCGTGATCGAGCAACTCGGTCAGCAACGCGGGACGCGGCACGATGGCCCGGTTGCTTTCCAGTGGCTTGCGATTGCGGAAGTCCAGCAGCGCGTGAATGCCGCCCGGCATGGCCAGCACGATGACCAGCAGCAGCGCCGCGTACAGGAACGTGGACCAGGCGACCAGCGGTGCGGCGAACTCGGGGAGCACGGTCAGCAGGATGGTGCCGAGCAGCGGCCCCAGGATTGACCCGCGGCCGCCGATCAGGATGGCGATGAAGAACAGCACCGAGAGATCGAAAGTAAAGGCATCCGGTGTTATGTACGACTGCAATGTCGCGAACAGCCCGCCGGCGACCGCCGCCGTGGCGCCCGAGAACAGGAAAACCGTGATCAGCAGCGCCGGCTTGGAGATGCCGCTGGCTTCCGCCGCGACCTCGGCATCGCGGATCGCCACCAGCGAGCGGCCGAACCGCGAGCGCGCGATGTTCGAGGTCATCCAGGTGCACAGCGTGGCGATGCCGAGTGTCAGCGAATAGAAGCCCCAGGCACTGTCGAATGGCGCCGGCATGGTGGGCCCAGGCAGACCGATGCCGCCGCCGGTGACGCTCTGCCATGCCAGCGCGATTTGCGTGACGATGGTGGCGAAGCCAAGCGTTGTCATCGCGAAATAGAACGTCCGCAGGCGCAGCGCCGGCAACCCCACGACCACGCCGGACACCGCCCCCACCGCACCCGCCGCGATCAGGGCGATGAACGGATTGATGTCCCACCGTGCGACCAATATCGACGATGTGTAGGCGCCCATGGTGAGCAGCGCGACATAGCCAATGGCGAGTTGACCGCCGAAACCGACCGCGAGGTTCAGGCCGGAGACCAAAGTCCAATAGATCGCCGCCCGCGTGGCGATGACCGCCCAATAGTCATTCCCGGTGAACGGCAGCAGCAAGGCGCAGGCGAGCAGAAGTACCGCGGGTCCGGCTGAGCGTAACGCGCCGATCATACGCGTCGCGCCGGCGTCACGCCGAACAGCCCTTGTGGCGCCGCCAGCAGGACCACGATGAACACCGCGAACACCGCCACCGCCGCGAATACGCCACCCACCAGGAAGTTCGCCGCCTGCTGGAAGACGCCCAGAGCCAGACCGCCGATGATCGCGCCGCGGTTATGGCCCAGACCGCCGAGTGCCACCGGGACGAAGCCGTAAAAATTCAGCAGTCCTCCGTTGGCGAAAAATGCCAGCAGCAATTCGCCGGAGGAGAAACCGGCGATCCCGCCCACCGCACCCGCCAGCGCGAAACTCGCCATGCGCAGATTGCGCTCCGGCAGACCCAAAGCCCGCGCCGCGAAATTATCTTCGGCGATCGCCAGAAACGCCCGGCCAACCAGCGTGTGGCGGTAAAGATACTCCAATCCGGCGATGACCGCCCCGCACGCCACCAGCGGCAGCCAGAATTTCTCGTCGGAGATGCCGCCGTTACCGATATCGAACAAGCGCGGAAACGGCCGCGGCTCGGTGCCCCATTCGATCGCGGTGAACTGCTGAATCAGCAAGGCGAAAGCGAGCGTGGACAGCACGTAAAGATGCTGCTCCAAACTGCCGAGCACCGGACGCACGGCGATGATTTCGGTCGCCACGCCCACCACCGCGCAGGCGGCCAGGGTCAGCACGAAGCCCGGCAAAAACGGAATACCGAGACGCAGGATGAACATGGCTCCCAGCACGCCGCCCAACATACCGAGTTGGCCGGCGGTGAAGCTCATGACCCGCGACGCGGAGTACATGATGTTGTAGGTCACGCCGATCAGCGCGTAGACGGCGCCGACCGCCAGCCCCGCCGCGAGGATGTTGCCGAGCATCAGCCGTAGCCGGGCGCCAGCGAGAAGGCGCCGTCATGCGAGGAGTTGGCCTTCGACATCACGATCTCCTCGGTCGGCAGGCCGTTGTGTTCGGTCGGCGAGAACGTGAAATGACCGAACACCGCCGGATAGTTCTTCAGCGAGTTCCAGTAAGCGATGATATCCGCCGACTCGGTCGAGCCGGTTTCCTTCACCGCCGCCGCCACCAGTTTGACCGCGTCGGCTCCCGAAACGACCCACCACAGCGAGGTGTCGTCAGTGCGCACCTTGCCCTTCATGCTATCGACGAATTCCTGTGTTCGCGCCGGCAACTTCCCGCTCTCGTCAAACGAGCAACTGCGATAGCCGATGATGTAGACCTTGTCCCAGTTCTCCGGTTTGGTCACCAATTGGCCGACCTCACCCGAGCCCATGGCGGGATGGCCGACGAACGGTACATCCCAGTTCATTGTCGCCCGCGCGTTGAAAAGTCTTGCCTCCATGCCCGTCGAAACCGACCACACCACGATCGCCTGGGCGCCACCGTTCCGCATCCGCAGCATGTCCGGCATCACGTCAGGCTGGGTCGCGTCGATTTGCGCCTGGTACACGACGGTGGCGCCGTCCTTCTTGAACGCCTCGACCGAGGCGTTGACCGCCGATGTGCCATAGCCGGTGGAATCGCCCACCACCGCGACCGACTTTACCTTGAGAATGCTCAGACAATAATTACGCACCGCGTCGTCCCATTGTTGGTTGGACGGAGCGATCCGGAACGCGTTGGGATACTTCACCGGGTCGATCAGCGAATTGACGACACACTGATGAATGTTCGGCATTTTGGTGCGTGCCATGATCGGCGTGGTGGCCAGCGCCTCACCCGAATTGGTCGGCCCCCAGATGGCGTGTACCTTGGCGCGGCTGATCATTTCCTGCGCCGAGTTCACCGCCTTCGTCGGATCGCTCTGGGTATCGCGGGTGACGATCTCGATCTGGCGGCCGCGAATGCCACCGGCCGCGTTGATCTGCTCGGCCGCGAACACCACGCCGCGATTATAGCCGACCGCCGGGGCGGACGATTGCCCGGTGAGCGCCGCCAGCCAGCCGATTCGGATCGCTTCGGATTGCGCTATGGCGGGTCGCGCCAGCCCGCCCATGGCAAGCCCCAACGCACCAGCGGAGCCAACGGCGAGGCCGCGACGCGTGAGTGCCATGACGAATTCTCCCTACAGTATTGCGGCCCGTGCACGATGACACTGGCGTGCTGGGAAGCCTGGCACGGCGACTGGCGGCTTTGCCTTGATCCAAATCAAAGGTGGAGACTGTCCGCCTGCTGTCCGGGCACCGCGCCGCCGCGAAAATCGTGCGAACCAACATGACGGCGCATCGAGACGGAGGGTCCGCCGCCACGACGGAAACCCTCGCGCACATGCCGCGAATGTTCGCGTCACTCAGTGCCGGGCCGTCGAACGAGGCCGGGTCGTCGAACGAGGCCGGGTCGCGCGGATCACGGAACAATGCGAGTGCGACACAGAACGGAATCGAATACCGCGCCATCATGATGTCGGTCGGATTGGCGATCCACACCTGACCTGGCACGCCCGCGGTTCCCACCCAGGCGTCGAACCGGTACCCTGACACCAGGAGCAAGGACCGACAATGGTTGGCGAACCGGTGATCGAGGCGCGCGATCTGCGAAAATGGTATCCGGTGCGTGGGCGCGGGTTCGCATCGCTGCTGACGCGCCGCAAACCAGAATTTCTCAAAGCAATCGACGGCATCACCCTCTCCATCCGTCCAGGTGAGGTTCTGGGGCTGGCCGGCGAGAGCGGATCCGGCAAATCCACCACCGGCATGACCCTGCTTAAACTGCACCAGCCGACCGGAGGCGAGGTCCGATTTCAGGGACTGGGCCTTCTCGTTAACGAAACGAACCGTACGCGTCTGGCCTTCCGCCGACAGGCGCAGATCGTCTTCCAGAATCCGTATGAGGCGCTGAACCCGCGTTACACCGTCGCCCAAAGCGTCGGTGAGCCGTTGTCCATTCACTTCCCCCACGACCGCGATCGTCGGCGTGAGATGCTGCTGCGCGCCATGGATCGCGCCGGCCTGCGACCGTCGGAAGATTATCTCGACCGCTATCCACATCAGTTGTCGGGTGGGCAGTTGCAACGCGTCGCCATCGCGCGCGCCATCTCGGTCGAGCCGCGGTTTCTCGTCGCCGATGAGCCGGTGTCGATGCTCGACGTCTCGATCCGCGCCGGTATCCTGAATTTGCTGTGTTATTTCGCCAGCGAACTACACATGGCGATCCTGTATATTTCCCACGACCTTTCGACGATGCGGCATGTCTGCACACGGATCGCGGTGATGTATCTGGGCCGAATCATCGAACAAGGCGCCGCGGATACAGTGCTGGATGCGCCGTTGCATCCCTACACCCAGGCGCTGGTCGGTGCGGTGCCGGTCATGGCCGGGGGCCGGACGCGGGCGCCGTCCAATCTGATCGGCGGTCCCGCGGACGCGATCCATTTGCCGGGAGGTTGCCGGTTTCACCCACGCTGTCCTCGGGCGATGGACGTGTGCCGTGAGCGCGACCCAGCGTTGGACCTCGTCGCCTCCGACCATGAGGTTGCCTGCCACCTGTATGATTCGCTATCGATGTCCGCACCTGTAAGGGGGAAACAATGACGCTCGCTGATCAGAGCCTGGCGCGCCGCACCATGCTGCGGCTCGCCGCGTCGGCCTTCGGCGGAGCCAGCCTGCCGGCCTTCGCCGCCGATGCCGGGTTTGCCGTCGCCAATCCGAAATACGATACGTTGTATCAACGGACTGGCACCTGGTATACCAAGGACCCGGTATGGACCGGTTGGACAAAGCCGCGGCTGACCTGGCCCGCGGCCGGCGAAAAAGTGCCGGAGCTGACGGTCACGATCCCGACCGTGCAAATCAGCTGGCTGGATGCGTGGCGAAAGTTCGCCGAGGACGCGACCAAACTCGGCCTGAGGTATAATATTCAGCAGGTGTCGGAAGCGCGCTGGCTGGATCAGATCGGCCTGCACACCCATGGCGATATCGAGGTGCACTCCGCCATTCTCCGCCCGGAACGGATCGATCCGGCGGAATGGGCCACGTCCCGCGCCTATGGCCTCGACCGCCGTAATTTTGGGGAATGGGTCAATGAGCAATATGACGCCCAGATCGAGGCACAGGTCGGGGAAAGCGATCCGCCCAAACGGCTGAAGTATGTACAGGAGGCACAGCGGGTTCTCGCCGACGACCTGTATATCGCGCAACTCGGCTGGGGGCCTGGCGTGATCGAGGCGTATAACAGCGCCGCCTGGGATGGCGTGGTGCGAACGCGTGGGTTTGGCATCGGATCATTCAACGCGATGCACACGTTCCTGCGCGCCAAACCGAAAACCGCGCGGCGCAAGATGATGGTCGGCATTCACAGCCTGCTCGAAACCACCAGCATCATCGCCGCCGGCAACAACATGCGGGCGATCGGCCGCATGATCTACGACCGCCTCGCCTACATGGACGAAAATCTTAAAATCATTCCCTGGGCTTGCGAGTCCTGGACACGCGTCGACGACCGCACCTGGGATCTTAAATTGCGGCCGGGCATGACCTTCCACGATGGAACGCCGGTGACCATCGACGATCTTCAGTTCACCTTCGACTTCATGCTGAAATACGAACGCGGCAATTTCTGGACCGCCAACATGTTCCTGGCGAAAACCGAAATTCAGGATGCCGCCAATGGCATCCTGCGCACCACCTTCAAACAGCCCTACGGCCAGTTCGAAAGCTATTTCCTGCAACTGAACGTGATCCTGCCGAAACACATCTGGCGGAACATCATGGCCGAGCAGGGCGTTGGCGAAGACCCGACCCGGGTCCGCATCGACAAACCGATCGGCAGCGGCCCATTTAAATTCGGCCGCTACCGTAAGGATGCCGAGCTGCAACTCATCGCCGACAAGACCCATTTCTCAAAGCCGAGCGTGGACGAGGTGTGGGCGGTGGCGACACCGTCGATCGATGGTCTACTGGGCCGGTTGCAAAGCGGCGACATCGACCTGATCGAATCGAGCGACACCCATCTGACGCCGAGTCAGGCCAAACAATTGACCGGTGTGTCAGGCCTCACGATCGTGCAAACGCCGGATCTGAACTGGCTGCACGCGGTGCCGCGCGCCTCCAACCTGCCCTGGCGCGATTTCGAATTCCGCCGCGCCTGGCATCATTCGATCGATCGCGAGTTTCTGATCAAGGTGGTGTGGGAAGGCGCCGGCCGCATGCCCGGCGCGAACACGTTCTTCGTCGAGGGTAATCCGTGGAACAATCCCGCTTTGCCACCGGTCCCGCCATTCGACCTGGCCAAAGCGCGCGCCATCCTCAAAGAGGCCGGCTACACCTGGGCGGATGACGGGAGGCTGGTCTATCCCTCGCCGGATGACGCCGGCTTCCGCTCGCGGGTGCGGAAGGTCTGCAAGGACGGCTACACCTGGGGCGGCCTTGAAATGATCGGCTGATGTCGCGCCTCGCGCACGCCTTTTCACGCCGCTTGTTGCTGTTGGCGCTGACGATGTGGTGCATCCTCACCATCCTGTTCGCGTTGTTCAGGCTGCTGCCGGGCGATCCCGCCGCCATCTTCGTCGACAACAACATGTCGATCGAAATGATCGAGCATCAGAAGCAGTTGTGGGGTCTGAACGATCCGTGGTGGGTACAATATATCCGCTATATCGCCAACATGGCGCTGTTTCGTTTCGGAGACTCGTTTTTCCAGAACCAGACGGTCGCCGCGATCCTGCTGGAGAAAATCACCAACACCTGCGCGATGATTTTCCCCGCCCTCGTTATCAGCGTGGTACTGGGCACGATCATCGGTGCCTTCGCCGGCTGGAGACGCGGCGGACGATTGGAACAGGCGACTGTCACCACCGCGCTGATCCTGCATTCCGCGCCGTCCTTCTTCGTCGGCATCCTGGTGCTGATGGTGTTCTCCTACCAACTGCGCTGGCTGCCGCCCGGAGGGATGACATCGCCTGGTGGACCGGAGGGATTTTGGGATCTGATCACTTCGGCCGACTATCTCCGGCACCTGATCCTGCCTTGTATGGTTCTGGTCAGCCGGGAAATCACCGGGCCGGTTCTGTTGGTGCGCAGCTCGATGCTGGAAATCAAGGGCGCCGACTTCATCGACATCCTGCGCGCCAAGGGCCTGCCGGAATGGCGCATTCTGGTCCATGCCACCCGTAACGCGCTGCTGCCGCTGGTCACTTACATCGCCGTGATGACCGGCCTGCTGTTGCAGGGGCAGGTGCTGCTGGAAATCATCTTCGCCTGGCCTGGTCTCGGACGCGAACTGGTGACCGCGCTGGCCGATCTCGACTACCAGGTCGCGCAAGGCGCGGTTTATGTCATGGCGTTGACGATCCTGCTGCTGAACCTGGTGGCCGACATGCTGTACGGGTTCATCGACCCGCGCAGCCGGTAGCGGAACGATGCGAGGATTTCGCGTCATTCTGGATTATCCCTCCGGCACCGCCGGCGCGATCGTCGTGGTGGTGTTCTCGCTGCTGGCGGTGTTCGGGCCGGCGATCGCGCCACATGGGCCGTTCGAGGTCGTTTACAATACAGACCATTCCGTGCTGCGCCTGTCGCCGCCGGTGGCGAATGCCTTGTTCGGCACCACCAATCAGGGCATGGATGTGTTCAGCCAGTTGCTCTGGGGCACCCGCTCCGCCTTGCTCGTCGGGCTGCTTTCCGCGGTGGGCAGTGTCGTTCTGGGCACCGCGGTCGGCCTCGCGTCCGGCTATTTCGGCGGCTGGACCGATGAGGTTCTGATGCGGCTGACCGATGTCGCCTTCGGCATTCCCTTCCTGCCCTTCGCGATGGTCGTGATATCCCTGAGCAAACCCAGTCTGGGACTGGTGATTCTTCTGGTGGTGGTGTTCCTGTGGCGCATCCCCGCGCGGGTGATCCGCGCTCAGGTGCTGTCGTTGCGAAGCCGGCCGTTTATCTGGGCCGCGCGGGCGGCGGGAGCGTCGCATGCGCGGATCCTGGCGCGCCATATCGCGCCGAACGTGCTGCCGTTGAGTTTCCTCTATGCCGCGATCGGCGTGCAAACCGGCGTGATGCTGGAGGCGGCGCTGAGCTTTCTGGGCTTCGGCGATCCCAACGCGATGAGCTGGGGGGCCATGCTGAACGCCGCCTTCCAGGCTGGCGCGATGCGCTCCGCCTGGTGGTGGGTCCTGCCGCCGGGCGTCGCTTTGTCGCTGTTCGTCACCGCGATCTTCATGATCACCCGAGCCTACGAGGAGTTGCTCAATCCGCGGCTGCGGGCGATCTGATGCCGCTTCTGGAAGTCGAAAATCTGGAAGTTCGTTACCGCACCCAGGCCGGCGAGGCGAAAGCGGTGGACGGCGTATCCTTCGTCATCGAGCCCGGAATGTGTCTGGGCCTGGTCGGCGAGTCCGGCTGCGGCAAGTCCACCGTGGCCAAGGCGATCCTCGGTATTCTGCCACCGGCGGGCCATATCGCCGGCGGCGCCATCCGTTACGCCGGACGCGACCTCGGTGGGATGACGCCGCGCGAACTGCGCGCGATGCGGTGGCGGGACATCGCGCTGGTGCCGCAGAGCGCGATGAACGCCCTCGATCCCGTCTACACCGTGGAAAGCCAGTTGGCCGAGGCGATCGCGGCGCACCAGGCCATGCCGGCCGCGCGGCGTCGCGGCCGGATCGCTGAATTGTTCGAACTGGTCGGGCTGGAACCGGACCGGGCGCGGGATTATCCGCACCAGTTCAGCGGCGGAATGCGCCAGCGGGCGATGATCGCGATGGCGATGGTGCTCGATCCCGGCCTGATCGTCGCCGATGAACCGACCACCGGTCTCGACGTGCTCGTACAGGACCAGATCTTACGGCGGATCCGCGACCTGCATGATCGTCTGGGCAAGGCGATGCTGCTGATCACCCACGACATGGCGGTGGTGGCGGAGAACAGCGACCGCATCGTGGTGATGTACGCCGGCCGCGTCATGGAATATGGCGGCGAGGCGGTGTTCCGCACGCCGTATCATCCGTATACGTTGGGATTATGTAACGCTTTCCCGGACCTCGCCTATCGTGCGCGAGCGTTGATCTCGATCCCCGGCACGCCGCCAAACCTGGTTGCTCCGCCCGAAGGGTGCCGTTTCCAGGCGCGATGCCCCTTCGCGACCGCGCGCTGTGGAACGCCCCCGCCGCTGATCGAGGTGGCGCCGGGACACGTCGTCGCGTGTCATCACGTGGACCAGGCGGAGCGGTTCCGGGAACGCGCGGCGGACCCTGAGACATGGCGGGAGCCCGCCAGGTGAGCAACGATGGCATGCCATCGCCGCTAAATCGTTCCGCTCGCCGCATGCGCTGTCCACCACTGCCTGCTATTCTCGCGCTGGCGGACTCCCGCGAGATTTCGGTAGTGGGTCAGTTTGAATGTGCGGCGACAGGTAGATTTGGAACGTTCGAATTCTCGGTCACCTCAGTCGCCATATCGTGGGCAGCGGACCGACCTTGGTGCATGATTCAAGAAACCCGCACCAAAATCGGGGTGTTGAAATCATTGGACTTTCTCGCCTTGTCCTGTCAGCTTTACGGCCATTCGGTCCTCCTATGGTTTGGGACTGGTTGTAGGCGTGATCAAGGCTTTAACACTCTCGCGTCGCCGAAGCCATCAACCGATGCTATTCTAGGCGGCCCCCTTCATCGCCCTTGCTCGCGCCAACAAAGCCCGCATCTGATCGATCTGGCCCCGGTCAAAACCCTTCCCAAAAAATCTATCAAACCACAGCGATTGCTTTTCCATGACGCGCAGCTTCACTTCCAAATCTGTCAGAGAGTCGGAGGAGAAAAAGACGGAGAAGTTTGTCGCCGCCCCTACGCTGATCTTGGCCAACTCGCTGATCGTGGCCTTGAGAGCGGTTTCGCCGAAGAACGGCCCACAATGTATGTCGCCGTCAGGGATGGGCTGGAGCAACTGAAAGCCCTGATAGCTTGCATGGGCGCCCAGATTGCACAATAGCTTATAATGTTCCGCACGCTTTCGCCCGGTGAAGCCGTCGCGATCGTCGAGGAACTTGCGTATGTCGAACGCGCCGAATTTTTTATTCCGCTCGCTCTCCGAACAAGCTTTCCATTCTGCGATCAGCTTAGGATTGGACTTGAGGTAGTCGAGCAGGAACGACACTTCCAGCAGATCGCGCTGTAGCATAACCGAGCTTTGATAATAGCCAGACAGCAAATTGTTCATGGCCGTGCCGGCACCATTGAACAGCCTGATGCCAAGCATTTGAATGACAAGCTGATCCCCACTTCTATGGTGATATTGCTGAGCGAAATACTGGATCAGGTCCATTGAGTCAGCAACCATTTCGGAGTGGTGCAGCAAATCGTCTGATGCTTTGATCGCCTCCAAATTTTGGCCTCGCAGAAACTCTTCGCCCTGATGAAGAAGGTTGAAGTTCTCGGGGAATATCCTCGTGGTCGAGGCTTTCCAAAGGCGCTCTTGGGCTGCATCCTCGTGATGCGCTTTGAAATGCTCGGCATCTTTCAAGTCGCGTGCGATACGGGCCAAAAAGCGAGCCGTAACGAAAGTCTCTTGCCCAATCGCCGGACGCAGCGACCGACGGTCAAACTCCCTTTCCTTTCCTCTCTGGAATAGCGAATGCGCCGTCGCGGGAACATATTGCGTGGTGCGCTTCTCGCCGTTGGCGACATACTCGATTGCGGCCGACGTCGCCATGCGATCGTCGGGCGTACTGTCACCGAGTCGAACTTCGGACACGGTGCTGCAAAGCGCCTCATCACTGATCGCGGCAGCAAGTGCACCAGCCAACGTCGCAGCTCCCGCAAAGGCATCCTTTTGGGCACCCACAGGCCTAAGGTTCCGTAGGCCAATCGCTGTCATGGCGGCCAAGCCCGGCTTGCTGGCGACCGTTGACAAAATGCCGGACACGATTTCATCGACATTGAGATATTCGGCATTACGACCGCGCGCCTTGGACAGCAGGTTGCTGTCACGCAGCAACTGAAAGCGGCTAACCATCTCGGAGTGCCGGCCGGTTTCGTGAGCAAGGAGGGTTTCGAGGGTTTTCGACTTCATACCGTGCTGGGTCACATCCAATCAGAAATTACACGTGGAAAACCCACATTGGACTCCTATATATAAAAATGAGCCAATTGCAAAACCGCTCTGACAGCGTGATTTTCTTCGCCGATTTATGAAA
>CALFNB010000226.1 GCA_937902425.1 uncultured Acetobacteraceae bacterium
GACCGTGGCGATTGGTGCCGGGCGTCCAGCTACCGCCGCAATGGGTCGAATGCGGCGGTTTTCGATTCGCTCTTCTGGCGAATCCCGTTGAAGACTGTGAGTTTCCGCGCGGTGCGTTGCATGGTTCCCATAAACTGGCCACCGTTGCTCATTGAACCAGGCGAAAAAGGGAAACGTTGATTGACGACCTCAGAAACCGGATCCCGGGTCGGAGCAATTGATGGTGAGATCGAGGATCGTATATCCCATGCGGCGATCGTGGGGGCCTCCGATGACGCGCCGCCGATCAACCCACGCAACCTCATTTGGGTGGCGCTGGCACTCGCCATCCTCGCCGCCGCCGTCACCATCGACAATCTCTGGCTGCTCAACTTCATCCACGTGATGGCAGGCGTGCTGTGGACCGGCATCGACCTGTTCATGGGCTTCGTGATTGGTCCGATCCTGCGCCGTGCCCCTTTCGCGGCGAGGCGTGCCATCGTGCTGCGTCTTATGCCAAAGACACTTTTTCTGCTGCCGACGCTGGCCACGATCACCGGCACCGCCGGCTGGTTCCACGCCCGCCAACTCGGGCTGCTTGAGGTCCCCTGGCCCGCATATGGATGGGTGCTGGCCTCACTGGTGATCGTCGCCGTGCTGACCGTGCAGGGTTTCGCGGTGCTACTGCCGGCCAACCTGCTGGTTTATTTCGAGATGCGGAAGCCAACCCCCGATGACGCCCGTATCGGCAGGCTGATGCGGCGCTACATCTATGCGGTCGCATGCCAGGGGGTGATGCAGGTCGCGATCATTCTGGTGATGGCACGTTTCGTCACGGGACTTTGAAACAAGAAATGCGCATTGCCGTGCGTCGACCCGCCCTCGTTGCTCGGCCTGGATTGCCCGTCCGGCTACCGCCGTCCATCCATGCGTTGGCAGCCAAACCGCTCCTTGGTCGGCAACCGCGGCAGGTAAACGTGAAACCCACACCGCCAGATGTGTGTCTGACGTTCGCGGGCGAAAGGCGCCGTGACTGTGGGTTGATCCAGATCAACGACGAGAACGCGGTCCCGGACTAATTGTGAAGGCCTTCGATCGAATGGAAGCCGTGCCGGCCATCCTCCGTGCCGTTGTATCCGAGAACCAGTGAATGACGCTTTCTGGTGCCGGGCCGCGATGAACGCCTGCCAAACATCCTTGTCGGGAGGAACACAATGCGCGCAATAGATGTGATGACGCCCAATGTGATCACAGTCAATCCAGAAACATCGGTCCAGGGCCTGGCGATGTTGCTCTCAGAGCGGGCTATCAGTGCCGCTCCGGTTGTCGACTCCAGCGGTCGCATGCTTGGCATTGTCAGCGAGGGCGACCTGCTGCATCGCGCCGAACTCGGCACTGAACGTCCCGATGAGCGCCGGCACTCATGGTGGCTGGAACATTTCGCGTCGGGCCTCGCCAGGGACTATGTCAAATCGCACGGCCGCGCAGTCAAGGACATCATGACGCGCGATGTCGTCACGGTCGTGGAGGAGACGAATCTTGCCGATGTCGCGATGCTGCTTGAGACGAATCGGATCAAGCGGGTGCCGGTCATGCGCGATGGTAAGATCGTCGGCATCGTCAGCCGGTCCAATCTCGTGCGGGCGTTGGGGGCGACAATGGCCGCTCCCACATCCGGTGCCGTCAACGATGATCGCGCGATCCGCGCGAGGCTCCTGGCGGAATTAGGGCAACAGCAATGGGCGGCCAGGGTCTGGGCCCAGGACATAATCGTCAGCGGCGGGGTTGTACATCTATGGTTTGGGTCGGACGAGCCCGAGGAGAGACGCCAGGCTGTACGGGTCGCGGCCGAAAACGTCCCGGGCGTGCGCGGCGTTGAGGAGCACCTCTTACCGATTCCCCTGATGCCCACGATCTGATCGAAAGGTTGACTGCCCCGGCTGGCGCGCCCCTCGGCCAGCCGGCCACGGAACGCTCGCGAGTTCGGCCGAATGGTTGCGAGCATCCGGCGAAATGGCTATACTCACCGGCGGAAAATCGGCCGAAAAGGAAACGTCGGCTGCGTGGGGGGCGCCGATGCTCTTGTTTCGACAGTTGTTCGACCCGCAATCCTCGACCTACACCTATCTGCTCGGCGATGGACGCGGCGGCGAAGCGGTGCTGATCGATCCGGTGTTCGAGCAGGTGCGGCGCGACGGGGCCCTGATCGATGAGCTTGGCCTCAGACTGGTCGTGACCCTGGAAACCCATGTCCATGCCGATCACGTGACCGGTGCCTGGCTGATCCGGCAGCGGACGGGCAGCAAAATCATGCTGGCGGCGGCGAGCGGCGCGGAGGGTGCCGACCGTTATTTGGTGCGGGACGACGTGATTGCCTTTGGTGCGCGGCGGCTTCTGGTTCGCGCGACACCGGGCCACACCAACGGCTGCCTGACTTATGTGCTGGACGACAGCAGCATGGCGTTCACCGGCGATTGTCTGCTGATCCGCGGCAGCGGCCGCACCGATTTCCAACAGGGTGACCCGGCGGCGATGTATCGCTCGGTGCACGATTGCATCTTCAGCCTTCCGAATGATTGCCTGCTCTACCCGGCCCACGATTACCGCGGCCTCACGGTGACCAGTGTCGATGAGGAGCGCCGCTTCAACCCGCGGCTCGGCGGCGAGATCGCGGTTGGTGATTTCGCCGGCTATATGAAGAACATGCGGCTCGCCCACCCGAAGCTGATCGATGTCGCGGTGCCGGCCAATCTGCACTGCGGCCGCCCCGAGAACGAGGCCGGACTCGCCGCCGCCGACCCAACCTGGGCGCATCTGCACTACAGTTTCGCCGGCGTGTGGGAGATCGATCCGCACGCACTCGAAGAGCGTGCGCGGGACGTGCAGGTCCTCGATGTGCGTGAGGCGGACGAGTTCAACGGCCCGCTGGGCCATATCACCGGAGCGATCCTCATTCCGCTCGGCGAACTGTCCGGGCGCTTCGGCGAATTGAGCCACGACCGCCCGGTCGTCGCGGTCTGCCGGGCCGGCAGCCGCTCGGCCCAGGCGATTTCGATACTTCAACAAAACGGATTTACCGACGTCGCCAATTTGACCGGCGGCATGCTGCGCTGGCGCGCGGAAGCCCATCCGGTCGAGGGCGGCAGTGGTTAATCAGAAGCCACTACGCCAGCTGACAGGGGCGGCGAACAGGAAGAGTGAGGTTTGTCATCTCCATCTGCGCCGAGGCGCACAGTTTGGCACAAGGCGGGTTGTTGGTAACGACGTCAGGGGTTGCCCGGGAGACGACCGGGGAAGGCTTCGATCATGCGCGTATGAGGGCGGCACGCGAGACCAGATCAACGCGGCGGCCCGCCAGGCAAGCCAACTCCTCCTCCAGTGCCAGGAAAGCGAACAGGTCGATCGGCCGATCGAACTCCACCAGCAAGTCCAGATCGCTTTCCGTCCGTGCTTCGTCCCGAACCACCGAG
Organism: uncultured Acetobacteraceae bacterium; assembly: GCA_937902425.1. Lineage (GTDB taxonomy): Bacteria > Pseudomonadota > Alphaproteobacteria > Acetobacterales > Acetobacteraceae > Rhodopila. The sequence continues at coordinate 3,450 of CALFNB010000226.1, forward strand.
CCAAACAGCGCGAGCGAACGGATCGGCCAGCGCCGCCGCAAGTCCGTCAACGCCGCGCTTAAGCGGGCAATGATCGCGTCCTTTTCACTCATCATACCGGTCCATGGCACGGCGCCATCGCCATGCGCGAGAACCCCGCGCGGACCGCGTCACCGGAGGTGCCACATGGCCGTGACCGAGCGAGACATACACGGACGTTGCGTGTGTGGAGCAAAGACGAGACCGTGCAACCTGGACGTAACGCCTGTTGGTTGACGGTCCGTTCGCATGACCTCCCTGGATATCGCCTTTGGTTTTCTGGCTGGCATCGTTTCATGCCTGACGCCGGAGGCGTTGCTGCTGTTTCCTTTGATCCTCGGAGCCGCCGGTGCCGAGACCCGTGCGAGCGTGATCGCTCCCGCGGTAGGCCTGGGTCTTTCGCTCGTGCTGACCGGCCTTGTCGCTGGTTCGTTCACGTCGCTGACCGGTATCGATTTTCGCCACGTCGTGTGCGCCTTGCTGTTTCTGCTGGGGATCGCCCTGCTGAGCGCATCGCTGGCCGAGCGATTTCCCCGCCTCACGGGCGGTCGCGGCGACCTGTTCGCGGCGCACGGCGCGACGTCGTTCGGCCGCGCGTTTCGCCTGTGTCTGCTTGCTGTTTTCGTCGGCGCGAACTGGTTTCCGATGGCCGGGCCGATACTTATCAGGGCTTCGGCGATGGCCGCGGATATCTGGTATTCCGGTCTGGCGCTGGCGGTCCTGTTCGCGTTTGGCATGGGCGCGGCGGCTCCGTGGATCTTCCTTGGCCGGATCATTCGGCTGTTGCTTCGTCCGTTCGGCGGCGGCGTTCTGCACGGCATGGCGGGCAAACGCCTGTTGGGCCTTACACTCCTGGCGGTGGCGATCGTCGGCGGCACCCGGTTGGAGTTCATCATGACGCACTGGCTTTCTGGGCTGTTGCCGGATTGGACCCGCAAGCTCGCGACCACCTTTTGAGCGAACGACCGGGCTGGCGCGGCCCCGGCCGCTGCTGTCAAGGTTCGCGGCATGAGGCTCACCCTTCCCGGCACGACCCGCATGGGCCTGCCCGTCTCCATCCGGTTCGACGACCGCCAGATTGAAGCTCTGGAGGGCGAAACGGTCGCCGCCGCTCTCTCGGCCGCCGATATCCTGACGTTCCGCCGTACTTTGAACGGAGCGCCGCGCGGTCTGCATTGTGGCATGGGCGCCTGCCAGGATTGCGTCGTGACGATCGACGGCCGGATCGGCCAGCGTGCCTGCGTCACCTCGGTGCGCGCGGGCATGGACATCCGCTCCACGCCGCCAGCGAATGTCACGTCCCTTGGCGACACGCATCCGCCGGAGGAGCGCGCGCCAGACATCCTTGTCGTCGGCGGTGGCCCAGCTGGTCTCGCCGCCGCCATCGCCGCCGCGGAGGCAGGTGCCGGCGTCGTGCTGCTCGACGAGCGCACCGCGACCGGCGGGCAATACACCAAGCCGCTGGGTGGAGCCCAGAGCGACGCCACCCCCGATACGCGGTTCCGCCAAGGCGCTCTGGCCCGCGAGCGCGCTGTTCGCGCCGGCGTAACGATCGAGACCGAGGCGTTGGCCTGGGGAGCGTTCGCTCCGGACGAGATCGCCGTACTGCTGCGCGGCACCGCGGTGACGTTTCGCCCGAAGCGGCTGATCCTCGCGACCGGCGCGCATGAGCGGCCGGTCCCGATCCCGGGGTGGACATTGCCCGGCGTGCTGACCACGGGAGGACTGCAAACGCTGGTCCGCACTCAGTTGGTGTGTCCCGGCGAGCGCGTGTTGCTGGCTGGTACCGGGCCGCTGAACCTGCAGGTGGCGTGTGAGCTGATCGCGCGCGGCGTGAAGCCGGTGGCGGTGCTCGACACCGCGCCGCCGCCCTGGTCGGCCGCGTGGCGCGAGATGTTCCGGATGCTGACAGCCGCTCCCGATCTGATGGCCGATGGCGTGCGAATGCTGTGGACCCTGCGGCGGGCGGGCGTTCCGGTCCTGTGGTTGACGCCGCTGATTGGCCTGACCGGGTCCGGCCGAGTGGAGGCGGCGGTGCTGCCGGATCGCACCATCGCGGTGGACGTCGTGGCGCTGAATGCCGGGTTCCAGCCTGAGGTTGCCCTCGCCCGGGCACTGGGCGTGCCGCATCGTTTCGTGGACAGCGGTCTCGGCCATCTGGCGACCGAGACCGATGAGGATGGCCGCACCGCGCTCGGATCGGTGTTCGCGGTCGGGGATGGCGCGGCTTTGGGTGGCGCGCGCGTGGCGGCGGCGCGAGGACGGTTGGCCGGTTTGGGGGCGGCCCGCGATCTCGGCCATGCAGCGCCCGAGGACAGTGGAACACGCAAGGCGTCGCGGCGGGCCATGGCGTTTCAGAACGCTCTGTGGCGGACGTTTCCGCTGCCGCCCGTCGACCCCGGTTCGATCGCCGATGAAACGATCGTGTGCCGGTGCGAGGAGGTCACGGCCGGCACGCTGCGCGCGGAACTCGCCGCGGGATTGCTGTCGCTGGCGGCGCTGAAGAAGGCGACGCGAGCGGGGATGGGGCGATGCCAGGGCCGGTTCTGCGCCGCCACGGTCGCGCGAATGTGTCCGGGTGCGTCCGAGCCGGACGGCTTCGCGGCCCCGCGCGCGCCGGTGCGGCCGGTTCCGGCGGCGCCCTTGATGCACGAGGCGCCCGAGTTTCAGGCTCCCTTGCTGGAGGATCTGACGCCGCCGCCGCGTGCTGATGGCGCATCGAATGAGCGTTTCACCGCCCAGGTAACGGTGATTGGCGGTGGACTCGCGGGTTTGTGCACGGCGTATTACCTGGCCCAGGGCGGGGCGGATGTGCTGATCGTTGATCGTGACGAACTGGGGATGGCGGCGAGCACCGCCAACGCGGGCAGCCTGCATGTGCAGTTGCTGTCATACGATTTCACCGACGACACGCCGGAGGACGGCGGTCCGGCGGCGCACACCTTGCCGCTGGCGCCGCGCGCCATCGCGTTGTGGAAAGAGATCGGCGCCGCCGTGGGCGAAAGTCTCGGTATTCGCACGGAGGGCGGGCTGATGCTCGCGGAGGACGCGGCCGGCATGGCGTGGTTGCGCCGCAAGTCGGCGATGGAGCGGCGTTGTGGGATCGAGAGTCATGTGCTCGGCGCCAACGAACTTTCGTCCATTGCCCCGGCGTTGTCGGAGCGGATGGTGGGCGCCGATTTCGTGCCGGCCGAGGGTTACGGCGATCCGTTACGCGGTACGCTCGCGGTGCGGACATTGGCGTTACGGCACGGTGCACGGGTTCTGGCCGGCGCGGAGGTGCGGACGATCGCGCGCGAGGGCTCACGGTGGGTCATCGATACGTCTCGTGGGCGTATCGAAACCGCGACAGTCGTCAACGCTACCGGTCCCTGGGCCGCGCGCACCGGACGGATGGTGGGACTGAATTTGCCGGTGACCGGAACGGTGCAGCAGGTGATGGTGACGGAGCCGGCGCCAATGCTGACCCGTCATTTGATCGCGGTCGCCAATCGGCACCTGTCGCTGAAACAGCAGGCCAGTGGTGGGTTTTTGGTTGGTGGTGGCTGGTTCGGCGGGTTCGACGCCGCGACCGGCCGCACGCATAATCTGCGGCGGAATATCGAGGGCAATCTTTGGGTCTGCGGCCGCGTGTTGCCCGCGTTGCATGGGCTGTCGATGATACGCGGTTGGACCGGTATCAATACGGCCATCGATCGCGCGCCGATCCTTGGTGAGGCACCGGGGTTGCCCGGCTTCTATAATACCGTGACCGCGAATGGTTACACACTCGGACCAATCGTGGGTAAGCTCACGGCGGAGGCGATTTTGCATGGGGAGGTGGTGGACCCACATTATCGGTTGGAACGGTTCGGTTGATGGAGTGGACGAAAGCCGTTTGGCGGGCATGGCTGAAAATCGTCCGACCACGTTGAAGGGGCTTCGACGCAGCCGAGACGTTCGGGGGTTTGTGCTTGCCGGACGGCCACATTCATCACGAAGCTTTCTTCGAACTCGCACGGTATCTTCGTGAGCTTTGAGCGCTTCGCGTCCTTTGTGATGTATGTGACCGCGGCGAGGCACGGACGACCAGGGCGGCGCACCCCGCCGCGATCAGCCGCTCACACCCCAGGCGATCGCATTGCGCAGCAACGTAATGAACGCACCGGACTCCCACGCGCCGTGAAACACGGGCGGCGTCTTGTCCGCGGGGTCATTCGCACGGCCCGCGCGGGACGCGGGATTGTGGCAATGACCGAGAGCGAGGTACGTCACGCCGCCGTTGCCGATCTGCCGCGTATACCCGAGCACGCGCGTCTTACCGTCGGGAAGCAGCGATGTGTCCGAAGCATACACGGTCCCGATGCTGGGTGACACCGCGCCCGGACCATAATCCGCGGTCAGCAGGATCCGCGTGGACTCCGGGTGTTGCAGTTCGATGAAGTACGGCTCGTCCTCGACTTCGAATGACGTGCCAACTCCTTTGGTAAGCGCGTGATCGGAATCACTCACGTCGACGCGAAACTTACAGAGCGGGGGGTGAGTGAGAAAATAGCTGCCGAGGACGGCGTGGTGCTCGGTCTTGACGGTGCGGCGCTGGCGCACGCCCTCAACGCGCTCGGCTTTGCCGCCGCTGGTTCCGTGTAATCCCAGCCAGTGGCCGCCGGCTTCCATCCACTGCTGGATGGCGCGGGACTGCGCGGCGTCGGGATACGGACCGGCGACATAAGTGATCAGCAGCCGGGAGATCGGCAGCCATTTCTCAATGTCCGCGAAGTCGTTGCCGACCGAGGCGGGAACGTCCTGCTCGGCCAGCAGGCCCAACAGCCGCAGGCGGGCATAATCGTGGTCGTGGCCGGCACCGGAGCCGGGCGGAAAGCCGCCGGTGATGAGATGCGCTCGGCCGGGGTTCTTGTCAGTCATTGGATCGCCTCGCTGGCTGTTCGACTTTCTTGGTGGCGAATGAGATTGACAAAATTGGCCGTCCTGTCAAATGGCGCGGTGGTAGATTGGTTACATATTACAACCAATCGCCGGTTGCATCGGTGTCGATCCGAGTACTCAACCGAAATGACCAATTTCGCGGTACTCGGCTGACGTACCGTTTGTGCGGCACTATCCGTGGCCTGGTTGGCAGCACGCAGGAACCTATTGACCTTTCGTGCGGTCTGTGCTGTAGGCTGATATGAGCACGACTGCAACGACAGGGGTTCAACCTTGACTTAGGGGGTCATATGCGGGACATTGTTATCTTTCTCGCCGCCGTTACTGCTTTGGGTGGAACGTGCGTGGGCGGGCCGGTCTATGCGCAGGCGCGTATCCAAGAAGAGAATCTTGTTTACACCGATCCAACGATGGCGCTTCCAGGACGATGGACAGTAGGTGCCAATGCCGAATTGTGGGGAGGAATAACACCTTGGGTGAGAACTCAGGATTCGACACAGCAGTGGAAGGGATGGCAGGCGGGGGGCAGTCTTTCCGTTGGTTACGATGCGTTTCAGTTACAGTTGACCGGCTTGTCGGGTAGCGCCACCGGTACCTCGAGTATGTCTAACGGAGCGACCGTACATACACACTCAGGCATCACCGAAATCGAAATATTGGGAAGGTACGTATTTCCCTCTGCACAGTTCTGGGGGATCACGCCTTATGTCTTGGGTGGCTATGATTTTGTGCAAGTGCCGCAGAGCGACGCGGTGTTCGGAAATTTCTTCTACCCCGCTACTGGTAGCTCGCAGCGCAAATTGACGAACACCTTTAATACGCTCTTCATCGGTGTCGGCGGTCTGTACGAATTCACGCAGAACGTTGGCCTTCGGTTTGATGTGGAAATAGGGCCCAGTTTCGGCGAATCCAAATACACAAACTTCCTTCCCTCCATGAAGTCCGATTTCTCAGGGACGCAATTTGGATTCATGAGCCATCTCACCGTCTATTGGAGGATTACCGACGATATAGTCGCACAGGTTGGATTGAAAGCTGCCGGTATTGAGGGTGGCGCTAATGGAGTGCAAGTCTGGGGCGCGGCTGGCGCATTTGGCAGCATTGGGTATGCCCATCGCTTTTAAGTATGCGCTCGGCGACAGGGACGACAATGATTAAGCTGTTTGCTCAATTTCATCGTAGGCTGAAGCTGCGTCCGACGATCTGTTCAACAAGGGCGCGCGAGGTCCTTTTCTCGCATGCTCGCCGCCCACTGTCGGCCGGTCGTGGGCCCGCATCATCGAATTTAGCTCTAGCTTGTCGCTGGGCCGGAGTCATTCTCCGGTATGCTGGTGTCTTGTGCGCATTCTCATTTGGCGGAGTGTCGGTTACGCGCGCCGATTCATTCGCGCTTATCGTTGGGGTCAGTCAATACGCGGACAGTGAGATCAACCAACTCAGATTTGCCGATAATGATGCCAAGGAACTGGCTGAGTTCCTCCGACTATATTCGTACTACCCACGCGATTGCATCACACTTCTATTGAATTCAGAGGCAACGAAACTTCGAATCTTGTCATCGTTGCAGGAACTCGAAAAGCGTTGTGGACCCAAGAACGGCGATCCAGGAGTCGCATTGGTATATTTCGCAGGACACGCTGCGGGCACAGCTGGCAGCGACCCGGATTTCCGGAAGGCGAACAGAAGTCAATCGCGGGAATTCTTGGTTCCGTATGACGCGCGTTTATCGGCCACCTACCTTCTTCCGGGTGGTGGTAGCGAGAATACAACATTCTTGAAGAAGGAGGAATTTGCTGCTCAGCTCGCCCGTTTGAAAGAGGCGAACATTGCAGTCGTTCTTGACAGCTGCCACAGCGGAATGCCCGATTTTCGAGGTCTCTTGCAGTTTTATACCGCCCAAGGACCGCAGTCCAGTGGTGGGGAAAGCAGACACATCGGACTTTTGGCGGCCAGTGGCGAATTGCAGGAATCGCTAGAATTTGCAGACTTACGGCATGGCGCTCTTTCCTTTGCAGTCCTTGAAGCGCTCCGGAAATTGCGATCACGAATGCCAGAGGGCAAACCATTTTACGTTGATTTGGAGACGCTTTACAAGACCGTTGGCACCGTGTTTGCCAGCCGGGAAGTACAGGGGCGCCGACTGTCGGACTGGCAGACTCCGGAGCGCAGCTACTTTCCCAATCAGGCCGATCTTGTAAAGGTCGCGGCCGTCACGGGAGCGTTCGAGCCCTCTACCGCGAGTGTTTCGGGTGGACCTCGGGCTTCGGGGACTGAGGCGCCGATGATTACAGCAATTACGCCACCAAGGTTCGGTGGCTCGCCATCAACTCCCGCTACTGCTCTGCTGGGAAAAGGCATACTTTACATCGCTGGTGCCATCCCGATCGGTGCTTATGTAGAGTTAGACGGACAGATCATAGCGTGGCAGCCGGGTAAATCAATTGAAGCGACAGCAGGACGCCACATCATTGTAATTGGGGAATCCAGGTACGATTTTCGCGATGTAAGAGAAATTGAAATTAACAATGGCAGCCGCGTGACGATAACTGCGATCTTTCAGGGAACCCTTTCGATCCAGTCATTGCAAAAGGCGGATCCCAGCCTATTCGGCCCGGACCTAAGCATCATTCTCGACGGGAGTCCGCTGGGTGTTGGCAAGAATCTATCCTATACCGTCCCTGCGGGAACCCATTCACTTGCTGTAACCGTTTATGGCAGCCGAAAGACTGTTGATGTCTCAGTTAGACCACAATCACCTTTGACGGTCCGGTTTCTCACGCAGGCACTTCCGGGAGGATCGCCGTCGCGGCAAAGAGGACCTGTTCCCTACTAACCCAACGCCGTTGTGAACTCGACGGCGTTGGTGCACAATCGGGACGGGGCCCGAGGTTACCCCAGACCCGAGCTGTTATGCGGCAGCGGGGGGCCGGGACCAGTGAAGGGTATTCTACCGCCCTCTGGAGGGAGTGCGCCAACGTCCCATTACACACTTTTCGGCGTGGTCATCTAGGGTGTGGACTTCTTTCATCGTTGCATGTACATATCAGCCCAAATCAGTAGGTAGAGGCACATATGGACCCGACCACTATCTGGTGCGGCTATGGGGCCCAATTCGGCGGAACAATTGTCATTGGGATCGATTGCCTAGTCGGTACACTTTACAACGTCGGCGATCCGACGGACAAGGTCCGGTACTGTGAGGTGCAAAGCCAAGGCGTGACCATTGGCGCTGGGCTTGGAGGCGGCGTCGGCATCATGTTTCTGCTTGCGCTCGGTTTCGCCTCGCCGCAAGAACTCAACGGCTGGGCCAGCGTCGACGTCGATTTCGCATTCGATCTCGGCATTAAGGGACTCGGTAAGTACCTCGAGAGTCTCTACGAGGTGGGCAAGGCCGGCAAAATTATGAAATACTGGGGCAAGGGCGTCACTTTTTTAGAAGACTACTCTAAGACTAAGGACTTCACATTCAACGCGATCAAGAATCGCGATCTCGTTGTAGACCCGCACAAACAGCAATTTATTGCTTGGCCCATTCCGACGCCGATTCCAACCAGCCTCCAGGTTTCGCTTGGTAAGCGCGCCTCCGAGGTCGACGTCACGTCTTGGGGCACCGTCGACCTGCGCAACGAACTACGGAAGCTTTCAGGGAAGACGGTCCCCACCTGATCTTTTCATCCAGGTTGCGTCGTATTTTCTTCCGCCGATTGGTATTACTCCCGTGGCTCCGTCCGACAATGTCAGTATCAGGAAATGGCCCGCAGATCGGTCACCATGCCTCCCCACGTCGTGTCGGCGACGCGATGGATCAGGCGGTGGTCCGCGCTGATCAATGTCGCTCCGCGTTGCTCACCGAGTGCCAGGTAGAAACAATCGTAGGCCGGATGATCCAGCAGCCTCGAGAGTGCCGCCGCGCGGGGGGCGAGCGAAGCAGTTGGCACCAGTTCATCCAGAATCGATGGCAGGCGTGTCACCGCGGCGAGCTGCTGCGTTTGGTGCATCATGCCACGTCGAACCATTTTCCAGGTGGCATTGCAGACTTCCGGCATGATCAGATCGGGAGCGATCAGAATATCTCCACGCGTCAGCAGTGCCTCGGCCATGCGCGATCCGTCTTCATCGACAAACCATTTCAACGCGACACTGGCGTCAATGACGAGGATCACCGTTCGTCGCGTCCCTCCCTGACAAAGTCTTCAGAAAGCATTCGAGGCCCAGCGGGCGTCAAGGCACGAATTTCCGCCAGTTCCCGGACCAACGCGGTGCGGGGCTTTCGAGCAGCCTCTGTCAGCACCTGGCGGAGTTCCGCTTCCAGGGAACGGCCGTGTTCCATCGCGCGCTCCTTCAGGGATTGAAGAACGACGTCATCGACACCGCGGATAAGAATCTGTCCCACTTGAATATCCTTGATTGATAGCGTGTATGCTATCAATCTCGTCGACCAAGATCAAGGTGGAATTCATTCCCCGTCTTGCCGGGCGAATGGAGCTCGCCGGACCTGTGGGTCACCCTCCGCCTATCCGCGATTTCTGGCCCCCACCCGCACCAACGCTGTTCCGCGGCGCCGACAGCGCCGCGACAATCGACGGTACCACCCTGGCCGGCTGGCCCGCCTCGCGCCGCTCCGGCGTTTGTAGCAACCATCGTACCGGTCGCGGATCGAGATCGGCGCGCGCGATCGAAAGCGCCCCGTCCGCCGTTTCGATCTCCTAACCATCCGTCGCGCGGGAAAGCCGTCCTTCGGCCACCCACATCCCCGTAGCAGCATGCCGAGTTCCGCGTCAGTCACAACCGCGCACCGGTGAAAATGTCATCCGCGATCTTGCGGTGCTGCCACTTCCCGTCCTCCAGGCTGCCTTTGAATTCGCCGTTCTCGACCACGACCTTGCCGCGCAGCACCGTCAGGCACGGCCACGCCTCCATCTCGCGGCCTTCCCACGGCGTATAATCTGCCTCGTGCAGCCGCGAGGCCGTGATGACCCGCTTGTCCGCCGGATCGAGCACCGTGATGTCCGCGTCGGATCCCGCCGCCAAGGCGCCCTTGCGCGGATACAGCCCCATGATCTTCGCCGCGTTCGTCGATACCAGATCGACATAACGCGACAGCGAGTAGCCGCGTTTGCCCACCATCTCCGTGTACATCAACGACACCCGAGGCTCGACGCCGGCGTTGCCGCCGGTGGTGTCGTCGATCCGCGCACCCTGCAATTTCTTGGCCAGGGTACAGCAGATTTCATCGGTCGCCACGCAATTGATCGCGCCATCCAATGTGCCGGCCCACAGTTCCTTATGATCCTCCGCCGACTTCAGCGACGGATAGGTGTGGTAGATCTGTCCGTTCGGCCGTTTATAATCCTCATTGGTGTAGAGCATGTACTGGTGCAGCGACTCGCCATAGATCGGCACGCCGCGAGACCGTGCCTCGCGGATCGCCTGCACGCCGGTGCCGGCGGAAACGTGCATCATGTACAGCGCGGTGCCCTTGATCTTCTCCGCCAGCCGGATCACGCGGCGGAACGAAATATCTTCCGACAGCGTATTGTGTACCTCGGCCATGTTCTCGAACCCGGTCCGATCTTCGCGGATCAGCTTCGCGTACATGTGCATAACGATGTCGTTGTCTTCGGAGTGGATGACACCAAGACCCTGCTTCGCCGCCAGGACCCGGAAGATCTCCCAGATGTCGCCGAAATCGACCATGCGGCCTTTGCGGCTCGGGGTGATGTCGGTGGTGAATATCTTGACGGTCGGGTAGCCGGCCTGGATCGCTTCGCCGATCTGGCCGGGCAGGTCGACCGGCAGCGCGCCTTCCACCATGATGTGTTGCGCGTAGTCGCAGGCGCAATGTCCCTTCCAGTCCTGCTCACGCTTTTCGATCGCGTCCCGCACGTTGGAGCCCAGAGAGGCGCGGGTGAAGTCGATCATCGTCGTGGTGCCGCCATGCACGGCGGCTTTGCTGACGACATCGGGTGGCTCGGTGAGGCCGGCGCTGCCGTCGGGATTGGGCAAGTGCCACTTGCAATGCACATGCGGATCGATCCCGCCCGGCATCACGATTTTCCCCACCGCGTCGATCACCCGAGCCCCAGGCGGCACCGGAAAACTGCCGCTCGCCGCGACGCCGACGATCTTGTCGCCCGCGATGGCGATGTCATAGGCGCCGACACCCTGCGGGGTCACCACCGTGTCGCCTCGAATGAACAGATCAACCATGATATCCCCCTGGCCACAGGCGAGGATCATCCCGCGCCAGGAAGCGAGAGGCAAGATGGTGCAGGTGTTCGATGTGGTGGTGATCGGCGCCGGCATGGCGGGCGCCTCGATCGCCGCGTTCCTGTCCGAGCATCGCCGCGTCGCGCTGGTGGAGGCGGAGGAACAAGCCGGTTACCACACCACCGGCCGTTCCGCCGCGCTGTGGACCGCGAATTACGGACCGCCGGACGTGCGGTTGCTGACCCGGTTGTCGCGCGGGTTTTTCGAAACGCCGCCGGATGGTTTCGCCACCGTGCCGTTGATGCGCCAGCGTCCGGTGCTGTTCCTCGCGACCGCCGAGCAAATGCCGGAATTGGACCAGGCCATGTCCGAGGGCACCGGCCTGTACCGCGTCAGCATCGCCGACGCCGAAACGATGCTTCCCCCATTGCGCAAGGGCTACCTCGCGGGCGCGGCGGTGGAGGACGACGCGTTCGACATGGATGTCAGCGCGATCCATCAGGGTTTCCTGAAACAACTCCGGACCCGGAACGGTGTGCTGGCGTTACGCAATCGCGCCGGCCGGATCACGCACACGACGGGCACCTGGCATGTCAAGACGTCCTCCGGTGCCGTGTTTCAGGCCGGCGTCGTGGTCAACGCCGCTGGTGCCTGGGGCGATGAGGTCGCCACATTGGCTGGCGTGGCGCCAATCGGACTGGTGCCGAAACGGCGCACCGCCGCGATCGTCGATCCCTCGCCGTGGGACGCCGAGCATTGGCCGATGGTGCTGGACGTTGGCGAGAACTGGTATGCGAGACCAGAGGCACGCACGCGCCTGATGGTCTCCCCGGCGGACGAGACCCCCACGTACCCGCACGATGTCCAGCCGGAGGAAATCGACGTCGCGATCGGCATCGACCGCATGCAACAGGCCCTCGACATCACCGTTCTTAGAGTGGAACATTCGTGGGCCGGCCTGCGCACCTTCACGCCAGACGGCAGCCTCGCTTTTGGATGGGACACAATCAAACAAGGGTTTTTCTGGTGCGTGGGGCAGGGGGGATACGGGATTCAGACCTCGCCCGCCGCCGGCCGCCTCGCCGCCGACCTGGTACTGGGCTTCGACCCGGGTGAGGCCGCGCCGGCACTCACGCTGATTGACCCCAGTCGATTTCACGCGGCATGACAGAGTAAACCAAAGGACCCCGCCATGCTTTCCGAAGCCGATAACGTCCTGCTGACCCGCACCGGCCGCGCGACACCGATGGGCGATCTGTTCCGCCGCTTCTGGCACCCCGTGCTGCTGAGCGCCGAACTGCCGGAACCCGACGGCGCGCCACTGCGCGTCACCGTCCTCGGCGAGGACCTGCGCGCGTTCCGGGCCACCGATGGCTCGGTCGGTCTCGTCTCCCCGCGCTGCCCGCACCGCGGCGCCGATCTCTTCTACGGCCGTAACGAGGAGGGCGGCATCCGCTGCGCCTATCACGGCTGGAAATTCGCCACCGGCGGACGCTGCCTCGCACTGCCCACCATGGACCCCGGACCAGCCCGCGAACGCGCCGAGCAAAATGTCAATCTCCTCGCGTATCCAACGCAAGAGGCCGGCGGCTTCATCTGGGCGTATCTCGGCCCGCGCCAGCATCGGCCGAAACTCCCGGAACTCGAGTTCCTCGCACTTCCCGCCGCGCACGTTTTCGTTTCGAAGAAGCTGCAACAATGCAATTGGGCGCAGGCCTACGAAGGCGGCCTCGACACCGCGCACTTCTCATTCCTGCACATGACCGTGTCAGATGCCGCCGACGTCACGACGCGGCTGATGACCAAGGTCTCGTCGAACACCGACACGGTGCGCTGGATGCGCGACGACGGCGCCCCGCGCTTCACTATCGCCGAGCATCCCGCCGGTCTCGTCCTCGGAGCCGCTCGGCGCGGCGATCCTGGGCAGAACTACTGGCGCATCAGCCAGTTCCTGATGCCCAATCACGGCCTCGCCCCCAATGCATTCCCGGGCGAGAACCATCACGGTCAATGCTGGGTGCCGATCGACGACACCTCGTGCTGGATCCACTGCTACACCTGGAACCCCGAGCGTCCGCTGACCGAGGCTGAGTGCCACCGGTTCCGCTCCGGCTCCGGCGTGCATGCCGAGGTCGACACCCAGTACATCCCGATCCGCCGCCGCGAGAACGACTATCTCATCGACCGCGCGAAGCAAAAGACCGAGACCTACACCGGGATCGAGGGTGTCTCGGAACAAGACGCCTGCATCCAGGACAGTCAGGGTCTCATCGCCGATCGCACGACCGAGCATCTCGGCCCGACCGACATGGGCGTGATCCGCTTCCGCCGCCTGATCCTGGAAGCGGTGCGGGCATTGGAGAACGGCGAACCACCGCGCGCCGTCGCGCATCCGGAAGCGTATCGAGTCCGCTCGGGCGGTGCTGTCGCGCCGGCCGATGTGCCGCTGGCGGAGGCGATGCGCGATCGTTTCGGTCACGAACACGGGGTCGTGCGGAGCGATCGTTTTTCGTAATCGCGGACATCGCCTGGCGGCCCCTCCCATCACCACGTCATGGCAAAACCGAGGCGCGGCTGGAACGATCCGCGGAGGCTGTGGAAAGTGCGTCAGGCGCGGATCCTGTGCGAAACGCACGACAATATCCCTCCCCACGTTTGCCCACGCCCCGGAATGGGACCACACTGCCCGCCGAGCATCTTCGACCGTGCGACACGGCGAGAGGGAGAGAACGTCATGCAATTGAACCGCGAGTCGCTTGTCAAGGCCTGGCGCGACATGGTCACCATCCGCCGCTTCGAGGAGCGCGTTCAGGAAGAGTTCTCCAAGGGCGGCATTCCTGGTTTCGTGCATCTCTACGCCGGCCAGGAAGCCTCGGCGGTCGGTGTCTGCGCGAACCTCGGGCCGCGCGACCACATCGCCAGCACCCATCGCGGGCATGGCCACAGTATCGCCAAAGGGTGCGACGTCACCGGCATGATGCTGGAACTGTTCGCCAAACAAGGCGGGCTGTGCGCCGGCAAGGGCGGCTCGATGCACATCGCCGACCTCGATCAGGGCATGCTGGGCGCCAACGGCATCGTCGGCGGCGGGCCGCCGCTGGTGGTGGGCGCCGCGCTGACCGCGAAGACATTGCAGTCAGGCAACGTCGCGGTGGCGTTTATCGGCGATGGCGCCTCCAATCAAGGCACCACGTTCGAGGCGATGAACCTGGCAGTGGTTCTGCGACTGCCGGCGATTTTCGTGTTCGAGAACAACGGCTACGGCGAATACACCGGCGCCGCCTACGCGGTCGGCGGCCACGACATCGCCGGCCGCGCCGCGGGCTTCGGGATGCCCGCCACCAAGTGCGACGGCGACGACTTCTTCGCGGTCAACGAAGCGGCGCGCGAGGCGGTGGAACGCGCCCGCGCCGGCGGCGGGCCGAGCGCGATCGAGGTCGCGACCTGCCGCTTCTACGGCCACCATTCCGGCGACGCCCAACTCTACCGCGGCAAGGACGAAGTGCGGCGGCTGCGCGAGGACCACGATTGCCTGAAGCATTTCCGGCGCCGGGTGACCGAAGCCGGACTGCTGGAAACCCACGAACTGGACAGCGTGGACGCCGAGGTGGCGACGCTGATCGATCAGGCGGTGGCCGCCGCCCAGGCCGCGCCGTCGCCCGACGCCTCGGCGCTGCTGACCGACGTCTACGTGTCCTACTGAGGGAGCCGCGTCATGACCCAGAAAACGATCCGTCAGGCGTTGCATGAGGCGCTGGTGCATGAGATGCGCCGCGACCCGCGTGTGGTGGTGATCGGCGAGGACGTCTCGGGCGGCGCCGGCACCGCGGGCGGGCGCGATGCGGCGGGCGGCGTGCTCGGCGTCACCAAGGGCCTGATCGGCGAGTTCGGTGAGGCAAGGGTGATCGACACCCCGATCACCGAGTCCGCGATCATGGGCGCCGCCGCCGGTGCCGCGGTGACCGGGTTGCGGCCCGTGGCGGAACTGATGTTCTCCGATTTCCTCGGGGTTTGTTTCGATCAGATCTTCAACCAGGCGGCGAAGTTTCGTTACATGTTCGGCGGCAAGGCGCGCACGCCGCTGGTGATCCGCACCATGATCGGTGCCGGCCGCAGTGCCGCCGCGCAACACTCGCAAAGCCCCTATCACATTTTCACCAGCGTTCCCGGGCTTAAAGTCGTGGTGCCGTCCAACGCCTACGATGCCAAGGGGTTGCTGATCCAGGCGATCCGCGACGACGACCCGGTGGTGTTCTGCGAACACAAGCTGATGTACGACCTTAAATGCGAGGTGCCGGACGAGGCCTATACGATTCCATTCGGTGAAGCGAACGTTGTTCGTGACGGCGACGATGTCACCATCGTCGCGCTCTCCCGAATGGTGCACTATGCCAGCGAAGCGGCGGAGACGCTGGCCAAGGAAGGGATCGAGTGCGAACTGATCGATCCGCGCACCACATCGCCGCTCGACGAGGACACGATCCTGGACAGCGTGACCCGTACCGGGCGGCTGGTCATCGTGGATGAGGCGACGCCGCGCTGTAGCGTGGCGACCGACATCGCCGCGCTGGTCGCGGACAAAGCATTTGGCGCGCTGAAGGCACCGATCCGCCGCGTCACCGCGCCGCACACGCCGGTGCCGTTCGCTCCTGGGCTGGAGAAACTGTATATTCCTGACCCGGATCGAATCGCCGCCGCGGTCCGCGCGGTGCACGAGTACCGCAGATGACCATCACCGCGATCACCATGCCCAAGTGGGGTCTGACCATGACCGAGGGCAAGGTCGTGGCATGGCTGAAGCCGCAGGGCGCCGCGTTCGCTTCGGGCGAGGAACTGTTGGAAATCGAAACCAGCAAGATCACCAATGTGGTGGAGGCGGAATCTCCCGGCACGCTGCTTCGCATCGTCGCACCGGAGGGCAGCACGCTCCCCATTGGTGCGTTGCTCGCGGTGGTCGCGCCGGAAACCACGCCGGCGGCGGAAATCGACAGGTTTGTCGCCGGCTTCGTCGTGCCTGAACCAGCCGCGGACGCATCCGCCGAAACCGATGCGCCGGCGCCGCGCGACATCGAGGCCGCCGGTCAACGTCTGCGCTATCTCGAACTCGGCTCCGGCGGTGGCGTCCCGGTGCTGCTGCTGCATGGTTTCGGCGCCGATCTGAACAGCTGGATGTTCACCCAGCCCGCGCTGTCCGATGGCCGCCGAACGATCGCGCTCGACCTGCCGGGTCACGGCGGCTCGGCGAAGGATGTTGGCCGCGGCGATGTCGATGCGCTGACTGACGCCGTTGAGGCGGCGCTGCGCGTGCTGGACATCGACCGTGTGCATCTGGTCGGCCACTCGATGGGTGGCGCGGTGGCCGCGGCATTGGCGGCGCGCCAGCCGGACCGGGTGGCGACATTGACACTCATCGCCTCGGCCGGCCTGGGGCCCGAGATCAACGCGACCTTCATCGATGGGTTCGTGCGCGCGGCGCGGCGGCGAGACGTGGAGGCGGTGCTGCGGTTGCTGGTGCACGACCCCGCTCTGGTCAGCCGCGCGATGATCGAGGACGTGCTGCGCTACAAACGTCTCGACGGCGTGGCCGCGGCGCTGGAAACCATCGCCGGCGCCTGGTTCCCGGATGGCCGGCAAACGTACGATCTGGTCACCGCGCTGCCAATGCCGGTGCAACTGATCTGGGGACGCGACGATCGGATCGTTCCGGTTGCGCACGCCGAGGCGCTGGCCGCGCGCCTGCCGGTGCATATTCTGGCGGATGCCGGCCATCTGCCGCACATGGAGAAGTCCGGCGCGGTGAATGCGTTGATCCGGCGGTTCATCGAGGGTTGAATGACCGGTGGCGGCGTCAGCCCGATCGTCCACCAACAGGAGCCAACCATGCGTCCCCAGGCGGAAGCGAGGGTCATTCGGTCCAACGACGTCGAGCCAACCAGCTTCGGCCCGCTCGCCGAATACCGGCGTCTGACCGGCCAGGACGGGCTGCCGATCTTCACCGGGATCCAGACCTGCGCACCCGGCTATGCGACGCCCATGCACTGGCATCCTTATGTGGAGTGCCTGTTCGTGCTGGAGGGCAGCATGGAAGCGTTCCTGGAAGGCCAGGAGGACACGCCAGCGCGCCTCGGGCCGGGCGACATGATCGCGCTGCCGGCCTGCGCGCCGCACGTCTTCCGCACCTTCGGCGACCAGACATTGCGCATCCTGGGCATCCACGCCTCGCCGACCCGGATCGTCAATGTCGTTAGCGACCAATCGGCAACACTCTGATACTAAAATATTTCTCGAACTTAATACGCTGGCATATTCGCGACACAATTGACCATGATATTGCCATTCATCTCAGGTCACATGCTCTCGGCCCGAACGGAATGGAGACAGCCATGTGCACGACGACATTCGGCACACTCACTTTGGCGGCGATGCTCAACGACCCGCTGATCCGGGCGGTGATGCGCAGCGACCGCGTATCGGAGCAAGACTACGAGGCACTGCTGGTTCGCGTCAAAGAGACACTGGCCGAGCGCGAGCGGCCAACTCGGCCCACGTGGGAACTGGCGGACGCCTGATCCCGGCGGGTTCAGCGCGCGGGCAAATGCTCGCGGAACCAGGCCAGCGTGGGCGCCATGACCTGGCGGAACGCATCGCCGGTATAGACCTCGTAGTGGCCCCAGTGCTTCAATACGACCAACTTCTTTGGCTCGCCCGCTTTGGCGTACAGCGCCTGGCTTTCATCAGATGGCACCAGCCGGTCGTTGTCGGAGGTGATGAACAGCACCGGCCGCGGTGAGATTTTGTCGACCACCCACTCGGGGTGAAACTCCAGCGTTTCGTGCACGTATTCCAACGGGATCGCGCCGACCGCCCCGGGATTGCCGGCACGCGCGGCGGCGGCGAGTTCCGCTGACTGGCGATCCGGCAACAGGATCTCGCTCCGGTCGACGATTTCCGACTGTCCTGTCATCACCTGGCGGACGCGGTCGGCATTGGCCCGCTCGATCAGATCGGCGAACTCGTCCGGCCGGCGCACCGAGCGCATCCAGCGCCTGCCGTGGCCGATGCCGACCACCGCGACGACACATTTGACCCGCGGATCGACCGCCGCGGTCCACACCACCGTCGCGCCGCCGTAGCTCGTGCCGTAAATCCCCAGCCGATCCGCGTCGACCATCGGTTGCGCACCCAGAAAGGTCAGCGCGGCCTGTGAGTCGATGACCCGCCCATACGGCGACAGCCGCGATTTCGGCCCGTCACTGTCGCCCCAGCCTTTGTAGTCGAAGGTCAGCACGACATAGCCGGCGTCGGTCAGTACATGCGCGATATCCGGCAGATACAGATTGCGCACGCCGGTGTAGCCGTGGCTCAGCACGATGCCGGCGCGTTGCTCGTCGGCCCGCGGGCCCGCGGGCAGAAACAAATCGCCGGCGAGCCGGACGCCCTCGCTGTAAAAATCGACGCGTTGGCTGCTCATTTGCTCCCTCCTTCGGCCGCCCGCGCGTTGGCGCGTCCAAACAGGCGGCCGAGGGCAGCGCTGATGCTGCGTTGCCGCTTCGTATCGACATCGACGGTCGCGGTCATGCCGGCGCGCAGGGTCGACTCGTTGTCATGCGGCAACAGCCGGATCTTCACCGGCAGCCGTTGCACGACCTTGACCCAGTTCCCCGAGGCGTTCTGCGGCGGTAAAATCGCGAACTCCGAGCCGGCCGCCGGGCTGATGCTCGCCACCTCGCCGTCCCAGGCTTCGTCGGGATAGGTGTCCAGCACAACGCGCGCTTGTTGGCCAACATGGACGTGCGTCAGTTCGGTTTCCTTCAGGTTGGCCTCGATCCAGGGCCGATGATCGGCGACGATCACGAACAGCGGGCTCATGGGTTTCACCTGCTCGCCCAGTTGCAGCTTGACATTGACGGCGATGCCGTCCAGCGGCGCGGTCAATGTCGTGCGAGCCAGCTCCAGCGCGGCGCGATCCCGATCGGCGATCTTGTCACGCACCATCGCATGGTTATCGGTCGTAACGTTCGGTTCAGCGCCCAGTGTGGTGAGAACGCGCTCAAGGCGGCGGCGCACGACGTTGAGGCGGTCACGTGCGACCGCGGCGTCATTCTGCGCTCCCTCCAGCGTGCTGGCGGAGACCACGCCGCGTTCCGCCAACGCTTGTTGCCGCTGCAACTGATGCATGAGGAACGTGGCGTGGGCCTCGACCTCGCCCAGTTCGGACTGGGTTTCCCGCCAGGACGCGCGAGCGGTTTCGACCTGCATCCGGGCGATGTCCAGTGCCGCCTCCGCCTTGGCCAGCGCGAGGCGATACGGCTCCGGGTCGATGCGGACCAGTACCTGACCGGCCTTCACGGCGTCATGATCGCGAACGGCGATGTTCACTACCTCGCCACCCACTTCGGCGGAGATCTGCGCGATGTCGGCTTTGACATAGGCGTTCTCGGTGCTGACATAGCGGCCGCCGGTTTGCCAGAAGACGGCGCCGCCAATCGCGACCAGCAGTGGCACGCCGACAAGCAGGAAAAGGCGAAGCAGGCGGGTGCGGCGGTTCGTCATGCGGTCAACACTCTCGGCGAGGACGGTCTGTTCGGTCCCCCCCTCGCGCCAATCATATACATGCGTTATGATAACCGAGCACACTTTCTTCCCATCGACCAGTACCGACGCGACAACCCAGGCATGTCCGATAGCGAAACGTCTCCGACCCTGACCCAGGCGCGGCGCCTGATGCTGATGGCGGCGGTGATCCTCGGTTCTACTCTGTATTCGACGACGTTGTTGATCGCATCAACGTTGTTGCCGCAGATGCAAGGCACCATGGGCGCCACGTCCGACGAAATCGCCTGGGCGATGACGTTCAACATCCTGGCGACCGCCGTGGTGACGCCGATGACCGGATGGCTGGTGTCGCGGTTCGGCCGGCGCAACGTCATGACGTGGTCGATCCTCGGTTTCACCATCGCCACCTGGGCGTGCGGCGCTGCGGACTCGCTGAACACGCTGGTGTTCTGGCGTATCTTGCAAGGCGGCATCGGCGCGCCGGTCATTCCCCTGTCGCAAGCGGTTCTGCTGGACAGTTTCCCGCGCCGCCAGGTGGGCATGGTGACCTCGGTGTTCGGCATGGCGGTGGTGATCGGGCCGGTGATCGGTCCGACTCTCGGCGGCTTCCTGGCCGAGGCCTACAGTTGGCGGTGGGCGTTCTACATGCTGGTGCCGGTGGGACTGATCGCCTGGGTTGGCCTCCGGGCGACCATGCCCGGCGACACCGCCAAGGGCCATATCCGGCTCGACTGGACCGGGTTCCTGACGCTGTCGGCGGCGATTTCCTGCGTGCAACTGGTGCTGGCGCGCGGTCAGCGGCTCGATTGGTTCGAAGCGGATGAGATCGTGATCGAGACGGTGCTGGCGGCGGTCGCGCTGTTCATGTTCGTCGCCCATACGCTGACCGCCGAGCGGCCGTTCCTCGACCCGAAATTGTTGGCTGATTCGAATTACGCCCTGGGCCTGGTGCTGGTGACGATCTACGGGATGCTGAACTTCACGCCGGTCGTGCTGCTGCCTTCGTTGCTGCAGCAATACGCCGGATATCCCGATCAGATCATCGGCGGCATCCTCGGCGCGCGAGGGGTCGGCGCGACCATCGGCTTCTTCCTGGCGATGTTCATCGGCAAGCTCGATCCGCGCATCGGCATGATATTTGGGTTCAGCCTGCTGGTCGCGTCGGGCTGGTGGCTGATGAGTCTGGATCTGAATGTCGGCATGACGACGCTGGCGCTGAACAGCGTGTTGCAGGGGATCGGGATCGGCGTGTTCTGGGTGCCGTTGACGATCTCCACCTTCGCCACGCTGGAGGCTCGCCTGCTGCCCGAGGCGATGGCGTTGTTTCACCTGCTGCGCAACATCGGCTCCAGCTTCTTCATTTCGGTGTGCGTCGCCGAAATCGTGCGCGCGACGGGGTCGAACTACAGCCGGCTGACGGAGCAGATCACCCCGTACAACAAGGCACTCAATCTGCCCTGGGTCATGGGCGCCTGGAGTACGGAAACGACCGAGGGCCTGGCGCGGCTGGCGAAGGAAATCAACCGCCAGGCGGCGATGATCGGCTACACCAACGCGTTCGCCTGGTACACCGCGACGTCGGCGGGGGCGATCCTGTTGATCATGTTGGCGAAGAAACGGACGCGGAAGGCGGCGGGGTAACGGTTTTCCCAGGCTCCGTTGCGACAGGCCCGTTGCCGTTCGCGGGGTTGCCGGCGTACTGGGCTGACGCGGCCTGTGGCGGGCGCTGGGGTTGGGGTTGGGGTTGGGCGGCCCCGATCGGAACGCGGGATCGCGGAGCCTCTGGCGTCGGAGCCGGCGTGATCTGGGGGGCTTCCGTTTCCGGCGACTCCGAAGGCGCTGGCTGCATCTTATCTTCCGGCGGAGGTACCGCGGCCGCGGGCGCGCTGGCCTGGCTGGCGGCGGCGGGTATTCGGTAACGATCCAACCGGTCGAGGTTCATATGGAATGATTTGTTCATCGCGACGATGTTCGACCGCGTGGCATGGCGCATGGTTTCCAGGTCGCCGCGCAACGTGTCGCGGATACTGGCGGTCATCACCGCGTGAAACATCACGCAATGGCCGGCGAGGATGACCTGGACGACGTTCCTGGGGTTGAACTCCTCGATCATCATGGTGGCCACGCGGGCGCGAATGGATTGGTCCTGGTTGCCGTCGCCTGGGCGCTCGGAGATGGCTTTCGCCATGTCGTCGATGGCATGGGTGACGGCGTCTTTGACGCTGAGTTCCTGTTGCGTGGGCATGCGAGGACCGCCTGGGTTGGAGTGGTTGGGTAAACGTTAATATGTCTAACAACAGTGGCGCGTCAAGGGCGGTTCTCGCATCGGCGGCGATCAGGCGTCGTCAGGTTTCTGATCACTGTCAGCGTCGGACGCGACATCTGCTTCGCTGAGGCCGCGACCATGGCGTGACGTCATGAACAGAAGTCACGGCCCTGAAACCGGCAGCGCATGGCCCGATGCGATCGCCATCGCGCCCCAAACCAGATCGCGGTACGCCTCGTCGAACGAGACACCCTTGATTTCCCAGGCCTTGCCGTCGGCCCGCCACGCGCCGGTCCAACCGGGATCGGCATTGCTCCATCGCAGCGTGCCCGTGACCACCAATGCATCCGGCACCCTGGCGTCCGCGGTCGCACTGGCAAGCGGCGGCAGCACGAGGTGCATGCCGTAACGCGTGGCCGCCGCCAACAACGCCTGACGATGCCGCTCATCATTGTCGCCGTCAGCGGTCAACGGAAAGCGTCCGCCTTTGTTGTCCGCGATCTCGATGCGCACCAGTAACGTTGGCCGCTCCGCCAGCCAGGGCCTGTCGCCAAGCTCCGCCAACGCCGCATCGATCTTCGCCGGGGAAAAGCGCGCGACCAACGTGTAGGGACGGTCGCGGGTGCCCTGCTCATCATGCTTCGGCAGGTCGCTCATACGGTCGAGGTAGAGATAATCCTCCACCATGTCCGCCGCCTTCGCCGCCAGCGGATCGACACGGGGATCACGCGGCAACCCGGGATCGCCGGAGCGTTTCACGAGCACGTCGCGCAACGCATGATCCAGGCCTTCCGCGCGTGTGCCGTCACCGGTGCCGGTCACGATCGCGGTGCCCTCGCAAAGCGCCTGGTCGTCCCGCGCCTGGACCGCGGCGGCGAACAGCGCGAGGCTGGTGCACAGGACAACGATCGATGCGCGGCGGATCATGATGGCGTCTGCCCGTTTACGACGAATGGACAGGCTGTTCCAGCCGCGGCGGTCTATTTGTTCCGGGCGAACGCCAGCGCCGCGCCGGCCCCGATCAGCACGCCTCCCGATAGCCGGTTGCGCAGCCGGCCGCGCGATGCCAGCAGTCCGCGGGCGCGACCGGCGACCAGAGCCCAGAGACCATCGACGATGATCGCGATGAGGACGAACGTCACGGAAAGAACCACGATTTGCGTTCCAACATGCTGGTTCATCGTAACGAACTGCGGAAAGAACGCACCGTAGAAAAACAGCGTCTTGGGGTTGGTCAAAGAGACCAGCAGCGCGCGAAAATATATCGCTCGCGGCGACCTCGGCTGTGGCCGCGCCTTGGTCAGATCAATCAGCGGCGCGCGCCACTGCGCGATACCGAGCCAGATCAGGTAGGCGACACCGATCCAACGAAGCCACTCGAACCAGACACCGAGCGTTCCCAACATCTCGGTCAGGCCGAGCGCGGTCAGAACAAGCTGTGGGACCATCGCCGAAGTGGTGCCGGCGAGGGTGAGCAGGCCATATCTTGGTCCATGGGCGACGCTGTTGGCGACAATCAGCGCGACGTTCGGCCCCGGTATGAGCATCAGAACGGTGACCGCCGCGGCGAACGCCAGAAAAAGCCCAGGATCGATCATGGGTCTGTCCTTCGGAGCAACAGGGTTCTTGAAGTCACGATTGTTAAATCCTGGAACTGGGCAATGCGATGCACGCACTGTTCGTCTGGTTACGGAATACCGGCGAGGAGAGGGGTATTGGAGGACGTGTCAGCGCCTGCTCGCGGACTGGCGCGGCAGCATTCTTTCAAGCACGTCATCATCCAAAACATAACGGTGAAACAGCACGGCCGCGATGTGCAAACCGACGGTCGCCAATATAATCCAACCGATAATGCCATGTACACGTTGCAACCTGGCTGCCTGAGCGAGGCCGGCCGGGTCGAGCGCGGGCATGTCAAAATGGTTGAAAGCGCTGTCGCCCGTGGCCCACAGCAGTAACATGCCTTCGAGCACCATCGCCGCCAGCAGCACGTAGAGACCCACATGCGTGATCCGGCTGGCCAGCCCCATCGCGCCGGCATCGGCCGGCGGCGGTGGTTCGCCGAACGACAGGCGCCAGACGAAGCGCACGCCCCCGACCATACCCAGCACGGTACCCAGGAGGATGTGCACCGACCGCGCGTCCGACCGCGCTGAGCCCGCCGGGAACCAATCGAGGGTCTCGGCGCCGATCCACAGCGCCGCCACCAGTGCTGCTACCAGCCAATGCAAAACAATCGAGGTCCAGTCGTAACGTTGCTGATTTGGCTCGTTAGGCGCCACGGCCTGACTCTCCTGAAAGGTTACGGGGGCGAACTGATGGCTTTCCCCGGAAGCGACGTATGCGGTCATCAGCCTCGCGGCAGGTCAATGCAGCAGCCAAATGAAGGGTGGGAAGGTCAACAGAAATCCCGCCGCCAGCATCGCATATGCCACCACATTGATCCGCCTGAGCCGCAAGTTACGCGTACGCCAGCGTACCGCGAGAAGCAGCCAGGCCAACAGCCAGACGCCGACCGCGCCGGTGCTGACACCGGAAAGCGGACCGCTCGGCCGCCAGATGTTGAAGGTGGTGCCCACAACGGGCCACAGGTCACCAGCGGTGGTAAAGAGGCCGAGTGCGAGCGAGCCGATTCCCGTCGCCAGGATCGCCGCCGCGCCCAGGCCGTTCGGCAGGGATCCCAGTACATCGTCTGGGTTCGCGGTCCCGGCGGTGGATTTTGTCTCTCTTTCCACGCTACTTGTGTCCCATTAATACAATCTCGGGGCCGCCGCTGGTCGGAGCGTGGACGTTGATCAGCGCGCCGAATACACCAGAGACAAGGGTTGCCAGGAAGGCTGCCGCGGTGAAGCCCAGAATCGCGTTGCGCATCTGTCGGTGGCGCGCGATGTTCGGGCCGTAGGTAATGAACACGACGGCCACCATGGTCATCGCTATGGGGGTGAACCACGAAACGTGCTCTTTCCATTCCATGCCGAATTCGTGCCACCCGGCGGTCATCGGGTTGGACAGCAGCAAGAGGCGCGGATACCTCGTGAGGTCAGTTGTGCCGGCTGGCGCCACGGCCCGGTACCAGGGATAAACGATGTAAGTACCGGACAGCACGGTAATCCAGGCCAGGGCGGACATGCTGAGCAGGTAAAAGCGGAAAAGCTTGTAATGAGGCGAGGAAGCCGGCCAGATTCCACCGCTCGCCGCGGTCGCATAGATCACCCCGATGGCACCTGAGAAGGCGAGCATGAACAGTGCTCCAAACCCCATGCCATGCAGGAGGGTAATCAGATCACGAACGCTGATGACCATGGTCGGCACCTCCCAAAGCGACCGTCGAGCCCCATGGCGAAGTCATGCCCCCGGCATTTCTCCGACGATCATCCGCTTTGTTCCGGGAGGTAGCCACCCATTCGGACGTTTGGCAACGAAGGGGGATAAGCCTCGGACCGCGCGCCTCTGAAACGGCGCGGTGTTGTCCATAAGTATCGAATTGCGCAAAGCCGCGCCGCCACCCCACCACCCTGATTTCGGCAATCGCCACCACCGCGGCTATGCTGTCGGAACGAACGGCGGCGCACCCGTGGCCGCGAAGGGAGAGAGACCAAAATGGCAACCTACGTACTTCTCCACGGCGCCTATCAGGGCGGCTGGATCTGGCAACACGTGACTCCGCATCTGCGTGCCGCCGGCCATACCGTGTTCGCCCCCACCTTGGATGGCTGCGCCGAACGCCGCCACGCGTTGCGACCCGGCATCGACACCGAGAGCCAGGCCGCCGAGGTGGCGGAGATGCTGTTCTTCGAGGACCTCAAGGACATCGTCCTGGTCGGCACCAGTTGCGGTGGCATGGTGGCTTGCCGGGTCGCCGAACTCGCCCGCCCGCGGATCGGCCGCGTCGTGCTCGCCGACGCATTGTCGCTGTTCAATGGGGAGGCGGTGTCCGACCACGTCAAACGCCCGACCGCGGTGACAACCGGCGTTGGCACCGGCCCATCGCGCGAAGACGCCGCCAACCGCATGTTCATCTCCCTGCCCGAACCGATGAAATCCTGGGCTTTGGAGCGCGTCACCCCGCATCCGATCGCGGCGATGCAGGCCCCGGTGAAGCTCGACAGTTTCTGGGGGCAAAGCTGGAAGGCCTCGGTGATTTGGTGCCGGCAGAGCGTCAACCCGCCCGTCGCGTATCAGCGCCGCGCCCAGGAGACCTTGAAGGCAAGCTGGCATGAACTGGATACGGGGCATTACCCGATGCTCACCGAGCCGGAGAAGCTCGCGCGACTGATGATGGCCGGGTAACAACCAGACGGGCGGCGGGTCCACGATGGACCGGGCCAGACCAACCGACTATCAGAGGCCAACCCGATCGAGTCGCCGTGCCCCTATGCTGAATCGCCTGCTCGCAGGCTTGGTTGATACCAGTCGCCGCCATGCTCTGCTCGTCTTGTTCGCCGGATCCCTGCTGGCGGTACTCGCGTGTGGCGTGGCGGCGACGCGCCTTGGGGTCAGCACCGACACCGACCAGATGTTCTCCGAAACGTTGCCCTGGCGCCGCAACGCGATCGAGATGAACAAGGACTTTCCCCAGTTCCGCGATCTGCTGGTCGCCGTGATCGACGCCAAGGAACCGGAACAGGCCGACACGACCGCCGACGCGTTGGCCGAGGCCCTGAGCCTCGATCAGGTACATTTTCGCTCGGTTCGGCGTCCCGATACCTCACCGTATTTCGAGAACAACGGACTGCTGTTCCTCGATTTGCCGCAACTCACCGCGATCATGGACCGGACGATCGACGCGCAGCCGTTTCTTGGGCAACTGGTGGCTGATCCAACCGCGCGCGGCCTGTTCTCGGCGCTGGCGCTTCTGGGAGTCGGTGTGACCCAGGCCGGCACCGATCTGACGCCTTATCAGGACGCGATTCTGGCGTTTCACGACGTGCTGGCCGACGCGGTCGCCGGCAAGCCGCGCCCGCTGTCCTGGCAGCAACTGTTGGGGGCGGGCCTGTCGGACCTCGCCGGCAAGTACCGCTTCGTGCTGATCCAGCCGCGACAGAATTTCGGTGCGCTGGAGCCCGGCGGAGCGGCGACGGCCGTGGTGCGCCATGCCATCAGCGAACTGGAATTCGTGAAAAGCGGTGACGCGCATGTGCGCATCACCGGTCAGGTGGCGCTGGCGGACGAGGAGTTCGCGACGGTCGCGCAGGGAGCGGTGGAAGGATTGATCGGCAGCGTGGTGCTGATCACGTTGTGGCTGTACCTGGCGGTACGGACGTGGCGGCTGATCGTGCCCATCCTGCTGACGTTGGGGCTGGGGCTGCTGCTGACCGTGTTGTTCGCGGCGGTGGCGGTCGGGACATTGAACCTCGTCTCGGTCGGGTTTGGCGTGATGTTCGTGGGAATCGCCGTTGATTTCGCGATTCAGTTCGCGGTTCGCTACCGCGAATACCGCCACGTGATGGGCGATCCGGTACTGGGCTTGCGGCAAACCGCGGCGCGGGCCGGCATGCAAATTCTCTGCGCCTCGCTGGCGACGGCGGCCGGCTTCCTCGCGTTCGTGCCGACCCCGTTTTCGGGTGTCGCCGAGCTTGGCCTGATCGCGGGCGGCGGCATGTTGATCGCCTTCATCTGCACGCTGACGGTCCTGCCCGCCGCCATCACCCTCTTCAATCCGCGCGACGGCGCCGCCGAGGTCGGCTTCTCCTGGGCTGCTCCGCTGGACACCTGGATCCAGAGCCATCACCGCTGGCTGCTGGCGGTCTTCGCCGCGTTGGTTGGCCTCGCGCTCGCGGTCGCGCCGCGGATGACGTTCGACTCCAATCCGCTGCACACCAAGAACCCGAACACCGAAGCAATGCGCACCTTGCGCGACCTGATCGATAACCCGCTGACGGACCCGTACACCATCGACATCGTGGCGCCGGATGTTGGCACCGCGGATACTCTTGCCGAGCAACTGAAGCGGTTGCCGACGGTGTCGCAGGTGCGCGACATCGACAGTTTCGTGCCGCGGGACCAGGCCAAAAAGCTCGCGGTGATCGCCGATGCGCGGACCATTCTGGCGCCGACGCTGTCGGCCGCGCCTCCGGTCGCGCCGATCACCGCGGATCAGGTGCGGATGGCGGCGCGTGTGGCACTGGGTCAGATCGATCCGGCGCTGCCGAAGCTGCCGAAGGATCATCCGCTCGCCGCCGTCGACGGCGATCTTCGTAAGTTGAGCGATGCGCCCGATGCCGTGGCGATGGCGGCGAACGACGCTTTGACGCGGTTTTTGCCGATGCAGCTGGATCATCTGCGGGCGTCCATGACCGCCGGTAAGGTGACCCGCGCGGACATTCCCTCCGACATCGCGCGCGACTGGATATTGCCCGATGGCCGCGCGCGTTTGCAGGTACTGGGGAAGCCGGATTTGCGCGACGCCGGCGGCCTGGCGGAGTTCACCAGGGAGGTGATCCATCTCGCGCCCGACGCCGGCGGGCCCGCGGTCACCATCGCCGCCACCAGCGCCACCATCGTGAATGCGTTCCGCACCGCGGCGGTGAGTGCATTGCTGGCGATCCTGGTGATCCTGTCGCTGATATTGCGGCGGCCGCTCGACGTCATTCTGGTGGCGGCGCCGCTGTTGCTGTCGGCGCTGCTGACGCTCTACGTCGCCGTGCTGCTGGGATTGGCGCTGAACTTCGCCAACATCATCGCGCTGCCGTTGCTTCTGGGCGTGGGGGTGTCGTTCAACGTCTATTTCATCATGAACTGGCGCGCCGGCCGCACCGGGCCGCTCGGGTCCGCGACGGCGCGGGCGGTGCTGTTCTCGGCGCTGACCACCGGCACCGCGTTCGGCTCGCTGGCGCTGTCCGCCCACCCCGGTACCGCGAGCATGGGGGAGTTGCTTCTGATCAGCCTGGGCTGCACGCTCATCGCGAGTTTGGTATTCGTGCCGTCGCTGCTGGCGGCTCTGGGCCCGCCGCGGCCAGGAACCTGACGACGACTGGAGATGGTCAAATGGCTTGCTCCGTGCCGATTTGTTACCTGCTGCACCGGGTCACCGCCGACGGGTCGGAGAGCCTGCTGATGGAACCCGATCTGGCGTCCGCGCTGACCGATGCCGTGTCCGATCCGGTGTGGCGTGTGGTGCGGATCACGTTTGGCCGGCAGACCGTGCTGGAAGGTGAGGACCTGGAAACCGCCATCGCCGAGAGACAAATCGCATGATCACCCTGCAAACCAACATCGCCGACAATCTGCGTCAGGTGCGGGAACGGATCGCCAATGCCGCGATCAGGGCCGGCCGTAAGCCCGAGGACGTGACCCTGGTGGCGGTGTCGAAAACCAAACCGATCGAGGCCGTGCGGGCCGCTCTGGCCGCCGGGCAGACCGTGTTCGGTGAGAACCGGGTGCAGGAGGCGGCCGAGAAATTTCCGTTGCCCGGGGCGACGCTGCACCTGATTGGCGGGCTGCAGACCAACAAAGCGCGCGACGCGGTGCGGATCGCCGATGTGATCGAGACGCTGGACCGGCCGCGGCTGGCCGAAGCGATTACCGCCGCGATGGCGAAGGAAGGCCGGTATCCGTCGTTGCTGATCGAGGTGAACGCGGGCGGGGAGGCGCAGAAGTCCGGAGTTCCGCGGGATGACGCCGATGCGTTCATCGCCGATTGCAAGGCACGCTTCGGGGACGGCTTGCTGGGGTTGATGTGCATTCCGCCGCACGATGAGGATCCGCGGCCGCATTTCACGTGGCTCGCGGATCGCGCGGCACGGCATGGGTTGAAGGTGGTGTCGATGGGGATGTCGGCGGATTACGAGATCGCGATTGAATGTGGGGCGACGCTGGTGCGGGTGGGGACGGCGATCTTTGGCGGGAGGAGTTAGGGGATTCTCCGTGGTGTCGCGCTGACGCCTGGCCAGCGGGCTCGAACGATTTAGTATTGTCATTGAGTTGGCCCGATGTTTCAGCACTCGCGCTACCAGGCATTTCGGGGGGTGGGGGAAGTTTGGCATGATTTGTGCGTGGGTGTCCCACTGCCTCGGCATTCTCGGGTGACAGGTACGAAGAAAGCAATCTTTACCACTAAGACACTAAGGCACTAAGAAGCATAGAAAATTTTTCCTTGCGACATTGGAACTGGACATACTGTTCCCTGTTCAGAACAGTACCGCGAAGAGTGCGTGTCTGATTATCCCTTTGCATGACAGAGTGCGGCCCACGTATTGGCATGAACTTAGTGTCTTAGTGTCTCCTATGTTGATCCTTGCGTCCCCGACCTGAATAATCCGGGACGTTCGACCCCG
>CALFNB010000227.1 GCA_937902425.1 uncultured Acetobacteraceae bacterium
GAACAAAAAGCCGGAGCAAGATGGCGATTCGACGATAAGCCATCTCGCGCTAGCCGCTATCGCGCAGAACAAGTTCGAAGCCGAGATCGACATGGCGCGGCCCGGTGCGCGTCAGCATCAGTCTGGCCGCGGTTCGGCCGATGGCATCACCGTGAACGCGGATGGTGCTGAGGCTTGGCGCGATCAGCCGGCCCATTTCCAGATCGCCCAACCCAATGACGGCGACCGGCTGCTCCGCGGCCGGACCGAGACGCAGCAATCCGGCGGCGCGCAGGCCGGACATGAACCCGATGGCGTGCGCATCGTTGGCCGCGAATACCGCGTCAACATCAGGCAGATCCGCCAGCGCGGCCACGCTGCCCGACGCGTTGCGCTCCAAAATCAGCCGGCGCGGAGTTTTCGCGCCGGCGGCCAGCGCCGTATCCTTGAAACCGTTCCAGCGCCGCGTCGCGCGGGGGTCGTCGCCACCGATGAAAGCCAGATTCTGACGTCCTTGCGCAACGAGATGCCGCGCGACCGCGACCCCGGCGGCGTAATTATCAAATCCGGCGACGGCGTCGATCGGTGCGACCGGAAGATCCCAGGTCTCGACGACGGGAATGCCGGCACGCCGCAACAGCCGGGCGCCGTCATCCGTCGCGGGCGAGCCCACCATGATGATCGCCTCGGGGCGCCGCGACAGCAGTGCGGCGAGCATGTGATCTTCCCGCGCGGCGTCATAACGCGACTGCGCCAGGATCACGGCGTAGCCGAGCGGCTCCAACTCGTCCGACAGTCCCTGCACCGTATCGGCGAAGATCGAATTCGCGATCGTCGGCACCAGCACGCCGACCGAACTGGTGCGGGCGCTGGCGAGCGAGCCGGCTACCTGGTTCGGCACGTAGCCCAATTCCCGCATCGCGGCCTCGACCCGGCCCCGTGTCTCCGGCGCGACGAGGCCGGGCAAACGCAGCACGCGGCTGACGGTGATCGACGACACGCCCGCCAGTTTGGCCACCGCTGAAAGCGTTGGGGCCGAATGCGGCTCGTTGGGTCCAGTGGTGCTCATTCGGAGGAGGTTTAGCGAATGCAAGGCAGAAATGCACGATTCGGCTTGTATCACGCAAATGACAGCGCTAACATTTGACTTGATAGCGCAACCAGGAGAAGCGTGGAATGATCTCGGAGCAGGATGTACTGGCCTATAAACGCGACGGCGTGATCATGGTGCCTGACGTATTGGACGCTTCGACGCTCACCGAGGTGCGTTCGGTAATCGCCGAACTGGTTGCGGATTCGGCAAAAACCCTCGAGCACACCGACGTCTATGACCTCGAACCTGGCCACACTGCGGAAAACCCGCGGGTCCGCCGCATCAAGACGCCGCACAAGGTGCATGCCTTGTTCAACGATATCGTGCGCAGTCCGGCCGTGCTCGACATCCTGAAGAAGCTGATCGGTCCGAACCTGCGGTTGCACGGCTCCAAGCTCAACATGAAGTCGGCGCAATACGGCTCGCCGGTGGAATGGCATCAGGACTGGGCATTCTATCCGCACACCAATGACGACGTGCTTGCGATCGGCGTGCTGCTGGACGATTGCGACCTCGCTAACGGGCCGATGCTGGTCACACCGGGCACGCATACCGGGGAAGTCTGGAATCATCACGGCGACGACGGCTGCTTTGCTGGTCTGATTGACCCCGACGCCATCAAAACCGAGATCGAGCGTGCGATAGCTTGCACGGGCCGGGCCGGCAGCATGTCGTTCCACCATGTCCGGGCGTTGCACGGATCGGCCATGAACACCTCGGATCGCTCGCGCAATCTGCTGCTTTACGAAGTTGCGGCGAGCGACGCCTGGCCGCTGCTGGGCGTGAAGGATTTTGCCGAGTTCAACAGCCGGTTGCTGTCGGGCGATCCGGTGGTGACGCCACGGATGACCAACGTTCCCGTGCGCATTCCGCTGCCTCCGGCGACGCGGCAGGGATCGATTTACGAAACCCAGTCCGCGGCGAAGAAATCCTACTTCACCCGCGCGGCATGAACTCCGCCGAACGTGGCCGGCGCCATGCACGGGCGCCGACGACGAACAGACGTGACTGCCAAACAGCAAAAAAGCAATGCCAAAGAACCAGAACGGGGGAAACGATGATGGCGCCGGACGTTCGCGCCTGCGCGTGATCCTGGCGGCCAGTATCGGGTCCGCGCTCGAGTGGTACGACTTCTTCCTGTATGGCACCGCCGCGGCACTGGTATTCGGCGATCTTTTCTTTCCGAAAAGCGATCCGTTGACCGGCACGCTGCTGGCGTTCCTGACTTTCGGCGTCGGCTTTGTGGTGCGACCGCTGGGTGGCGTCGTGTTCGGCATCATGGGCGACCGCTTCGGCCGCAAGCCTGTGCTGGTGGCGACGCTGTTGATGATCGGCATCGGCACCACCGCGATCGGGTTGTTGCCGACCTATGCCCAGATCGGCTATTGGGCGCCGGCGCTGCTGGTCGCGATGCGCGTTGTACAGGGACTGGGGGCCGGCGCCGAATATGGCGGAGCGGTGATCTTCCTGGTCGAGAATGCACCGGCAGGCCATCGCGGTTTCTGGGGTGGCTTTGCGCCGCTCGGCGTGTCGATCGGCAATCTTCTCGCCGCCGGCGCCTTCGCGCTTGTTACCATGCTGCCGCGCGAAGAACTGATGTCGTGGGGCTGGCGCTTGCCGTTCCTTGCGAGCTTCCTGCTGATTCTGGTCGGCATTTTCGTGCGTCTGCGTGTCGCG
This sequence comes from uncultured Acetobacteraceae bacterium, assembly GCA_937902425.1. Classification (GTDB taxonomy): domain Bacteria; phylum Pseudomonadota; class Alphaproteobacteria; order Acetobacterales; family Acetobacteraceae; genus Rhodopila. The sequence continues at coordinate 2,750 of CALFNB010000227.1, forward strand.
GAAACGCCGGTCTTTACCGAAGCCGTGATCGCGCGCGGCAAGATCGAGCGCAACCCGGCGATGGAAGCGCTGCGCCGGCATCCGCGAAACTTCATGGTTGTGCTGGGCGCACGCATCGCCGAAAACGGGCTCGGCTATCTCTTCCCTGTGTTCGGTCTGAGTTACGTGATCAACACGGTGGGCGTACCCAGGGCTGAAGCCCTAAGTGCGCTGATGCTCGCCTTTGTCATCGAGCTGTTCGCTATTCTCGGCTTCGCCGCCCTCTCCGACCGGATCGGACGGCGGCCGGTCTATATGTTCGGCGCGCTCTGCGGCATCGCGCTGGCGTTTCCGTTCTTCTGGATGGTCGGGACCAAAGCGTGGCTATGGATCGCATTGGCCTTCATCCTGGCACGGGCCGTGGTGACAGCCGCGATGTTCGGACCGCAGGCGGCGTATTTTGCCGAACTGTTCCCGCCGCAGCGGCGTTTTGCCGGATTTGCCTTCGCACGCGAATTGGGTTCGCTGCTGGCCGGCGGCCCGGCACCGTTCGTTGCGACTGCGCTGGTGGCATGGTCGGGAAGCTGGTGGCCGGTGGCGTGCTACGCCATGTTCCTCTCGGCCTGCACCGTGATCGCGATCTGGGCCGGACCTGAGACGTATCAAGAGAGCATTACGGTCGATAATACGTCGGATGGAATGATCCACGCCGCAGCATTGCCACAGCAGGTCTAAAGCCCGTGGCGCAGCAACTCCGCATCCTGCAGTCGCTCTGGGCGATGGAGCGGCGGCAAGCGGATCAAGCCGAATGGCCGCTGCAGACCCAGCTCGCCATGATCCGTGACGCCGGCTTCGACGGCGCCGGCGTCCGCTTCATCGATCCCGGCTTCGCCGCTGAAGTCACCGGCTTCCTGCGCGCGCACGGAATGATCTGGCAGGCGCAGTGCTACCCGACCAATGTCGACGACTTGAAACCGGTGCTGGAGCTCGTGGCGCGGCTCGGAGCCGACCATGTGAACCTGCAGCCGAACGTGCGACCACATCGAATCAGCGAGTGCATTCCGCTGCTCGACGGCTGGCGGCGGCTGGCCGATCAGGCCGGCGTAGCGGTGCATGTGGAAACCCACCGCGATCGCATGACCACGGATTTATTTTTCACTTTGCAACTGCTGGATTGTTTTCCCGACCTGCGGCTGACGGCCGATGTCTCGCATTATCTGGTCGGCCGCGAGTTCGCCTGGCCGGTCGACGAGGTCAATCATGGATTGATCCGGCGCATTCTCGATAACACATGGGGCATCCACGGACGGATCGCCAGCCGCGAACAGGTGCAGATCTCGCTCGGCTTTCCGCAGCACCAGGGCTGGGTCGAGCTATTCATGGGCTGGTGGGAATATGCCATCCGCTCCTGGAGACAACGCGCGAAACCCGACGCGGTGCTGACCTTCCTTTGCGAACTTGGTCCCCCGCCTTACGCCATCACCGGGCCTGACGGCGCCGAGCTGTCGAATCGTTGGGAAGACGCGCTCAAGATGAAGGGCATGATCCGGGCATTGTGGCAACGGATCGTCGACGAGGAGGCTGGCACTCCGGCGCGGGTCGAAGACGCGAACCCGGAATGACGGCGCAAATCAAGTGAGCTGATCCGCCAGCGTCTCCGGCTCGGGCTTCGTCGCTTGAAAAGCTGGCGTCTCCTGCAGGCGCTCCGCCAGCGCCTCCAGCCGCTTGCAACCCAGTCCGTCGAAGAAGCGTGGCCGCTTGGCGCGTCCGAACAGCCAGAACGCCGCGACCGTGATATCGGCCTGGGTCATCGCCGATCCCGTGAACCATGGCCCGGCGAATTCAGCGTCGAGCCACGTAAAGCCGTCACGCACCTGCTTGTCGCATGTGTTCAGCCAAGGTGTATGCCAGGCTTCGCGCGGCAGGAAATGCCGCTCATAGAGACCGGCGACCAGCTTTTCGTTGGCGCCGAGCGCCACCGCAAGCAGTGTCAGCACGCGGCGACGCGCCGCACCCGCAGCCGGGGTCAGCGACGCTTGCGGCCCCGCCACCTGATCGAGATGGTCGAGGATGACCGCGCTGTCGATCAGTATCTCGCCGTTATCCAGCCGTAAAGCCGGCACCCGGGCGATCGGATTGAATTTGGCCAGTTCCGCCTTGTCCGGGCCGAACGGCATCAGCGGCACATGGCGATAGACGACGCCGTAAAGCCGCAGCGTCACCGCGACGCGCCGCACAAACGGCGACGCATAGCGGCCATAGAGCACCACGCCTGGCGGCGAGACCGGAAGTCCAGCGACTTCATCTTCGGGCATGACGTCCTGAATTTCCTCCGCTAACCTGCCTTCAAGACTGCCAACAAAGCTAAAATGTGTGGGGAGGACAAGCACATGCATCAGGGACGTGTCGTTTTCGGCGCCATGGATGAGGTTGTTTTCGGCCGTCCCGCCGCGCAGGCGCTGGTCGAGCAAATGGACCGTCTGCGCGCCAGCCGCGCGTTTCTGATGGTCAGCGGCACCCTCAACCGCGAGACCGACGAGATCGAGAAGATCCGCAACAGCCTTGGACCCCGTTGTGCGGCAACCTTCGATGCGATGCCGCCGCACACCCCCCGCGAAGCCGTCATTGGAGCCGCTGAGCAAGCCCGCGCCGCCAACGCCGACCTGATCGTTACCGTCGGCGGAGGCTCGATCACCGACGGCGCCAAGGCGGTGCAGCTTTGCCTCGCCAACGACGTTCGTACCGTCGACGATATCGACAGGGTCCGGGCAAACAGGGGTGTGGTGCCGCCGATGGCGGCGCCTTCGGTGCGCCAGATCAGCGTCCCGACGACGATTGCCGGCGGCGAGTTCAGCGCGCTGGCCGGCGTCACCAACCAGCGCACCAAGGTCAAGGAAATGCTGCGCCATGAACTGGTGATGCCGCGCGCCGTGATCCTCGATCCCGCTGTGACCCTGCACACGCCCGAATGGCTGTGGCTTTCCACCGGCATCCGTGCCGTCGACCATTGTGTCGAGGGCCTGTGCTCGCGCGAGGCGCACCCTTTCGCCGATGCACAGGCATTGAAGGGGCTCTCGATGCTGACGCAAGCGTTGCCGCGCGTGAAAGCCGATCCCAACGATCTCGACGCCCGGATGGATTGCCAGATCGGCACCTGGCTATCGATGGGGCCACTGTCTTCGGGGGTGCCGATGGGAGCAAGCCACGGCATCGGTTATGTGCTTGGCGCTGAATTTGGCGTACCTCACGGATATACATCCTGCGTGATGTTGCCCTCCGTGATGCGCTGGAACAAATCCGTCAACGCCGACCGGCAGGCGCTGGTTTCTGCCGCGATGGGCCAACTCGGCAAGGACGCCGGCGACGTGCTCGACGCTTTCATCCGCGGCCTCGGCCTGCCGCGCAGCCTGCAGGATGTGCGGATCGGCCCCGAGCATTTCGACCGCATCGCCGAGCAGGCGATGGCAACGCCGTGGATTCCGCGCA
>CALFNB010000228.1 GCA_937902425.1 uncultured Acetobacteraceae bacterium
GCCAGCTTCCAGGTGAACACGAAGGTGGCGCCTCGCTCAAGCGGATCGCCCTCGATCCAAATGTCGCCGCCGTTCTCGATCACCTGCTTTTTGACCATTGCCAGCCCGATGCCATTCGACTCGCTGTCGTCATTTCTCACCAATGTTTGAAAGATCACGAAAATCCTCTCCCGGTAGCGTGCCGGGATGCCAGGCCCATCGTCGCTGACGCGGATTTCCGCCATCCCGTCCAGCATCCGCATGGATACGGCGATGTGTCCCTCGGCGCGGTCATGGTGTTGCAGCGCGTTGGTGATCAAATTCTTCAACACCATATGAATTGGCGAGCGATAGGTACGAATTGGGAACATCTCGCCTTCGCAGCTGACGATGAGTCCGGGCGAGAATTCCAGCAGACAGGCGACGTGGTTCACCACCTCGGCGATGTCCACATCCTCCACCTCGGCATCGATCCGCCCAATCCGCGCATAGGCCAGCATCCCATTGACGAGCCTGCGCAGCCGGGTCACCCGCCGTTCCAGCAGCTTGAGGTTGTCTATCGTGTCCGGGCTCGCTGTCGAGCGCACGTCTTCGTCGATCCACTCCACGAGATGCGCGATCGCTCGCAGCGGAGCATTCAAATCATGCGAGGCGGCATAGGCGAACTGCTCCAGATCGGCATTGGACCGTTCCAGCTCGTGCTGTTGCCGTGTCAGGTCCCGCTGCAGCCCCTCACGCTCGATGGCGAGGTAAAGGGCGCGCAAAATCCCGCGCGGCTCGATCTGGCCCTTGACGAGAAACTCATGCGCGCCCGCCTGTAAGGCCTGGACGCCGACCGCCTCACTGTCCAGACCGGTCAGCACCACCAACGGGACATTCGGCGCGGCCGCGTGGGTCCGCTGAATCGCCTCAAGCCCTTGTGCATCGGGCAAACCCAGATCCAATACGATGAGATCGGTCGCATGTTCGGAAATATGCTTCTCGGCCTCTCCCATCGTCTCCACATGCGTCACCGTCGCGATGTCCATGGCCGACTCGCTGAATACCTCGTCGAGCAATCGGGCGTCTCCGGGATTATCCTCGATCAAAAGTACTTTCATCGGCATCTCGCCCATCGGCTTTTCCTTTGTCCACGACATTGTTAATCACCGCGTCACGGCGCGTTCGTGCTGTTCAATCGGAGCTGTCGCCATCGCGTGGTTTATCGATCGGCTCACTCGGGGGCAGCAGGACTCTCTTGAACCAGAAATCGCCGGTTTCCCGCACGAGACGCTGGAACTCGTTTACCCCCGAGGGCTTGCACAGATAGCAATTCGCCCGGGACTGATAGCACATCGCGACATCCACTCCGAACTCAGAGTCGCTCAGGACGATCGTCGGGATCGATTTCAGCTCGGCATCCGCTTTAATGTGGGTCAGGACCTCGCGGCCACTCATCCTGGGAAGATCCAGATCCAGCAATATAAGATCCGGGCGCGGCGCGAGCGCGTGGACGCCTTCGTGCTTCAGAAAAGCCAAGGCATCCACGCCGTCGAGAGCGACGTGAAAGCAAACTGAAAGCTCGGAACCGCGGAAAGCCTCCCGGGTCAATCGGATATCTCCCGGACTGTCTTCAACCAGCAGGACTTGTATGGGCATGCGGGTCGTCCGCTCCGCTATTCCACTTCGCTTTCCCCCAGCGTGAATTGAAAGGTGGATCCATGCCCAGGCTGCGACGCGACGGAGATGGTGCCACCGTGGCGCTCGACGATCTTCTTGCAGATCGCCAGGCCGATGCCGGTTCCGGCATATTCGTTCCGCCCGTGCAGCCGTTGAAACATACCGAAGATTCTTTCAAAATAGCGTGGGTCGATTCCCAGTCCGTTGTCTTGCACGGAGAACATCCACTTCTCGTCCACGATCTTGTTCGCGGAAACGTGCACGAGGGGGGTCCCGCCGTTTTGGTATTTGATGGCATTGCCGACAAGGTTCTGAAACAGTTGGATCAGTTGCGTCTCGTCCGCCATCACGATGGGGATCGGATCGTGCGTCACCCGAGCACCGCTCTGTTCGATCACGTCGCTCAGATTGCTGAGTGCCTCCCCCAACGCATGCTCGCTGGATACATCGGCGAGAATGAGTCCGGCATTGCCAACCTGCGAATACATCAGCAGATCCCGGATCAACCGCTGCATGCGGCTGGCTCCGTCGACCGCGAAATCAATGAATTCATCGGCGTCCGAGTCCAGCTTGCCCTTGTACCGTTTGGCCAATAACTGCGTATAGCTGATCACCATCCGGAGCGGTTCTTGCAGATCGTGCGAAGCGGCATAAGCGAATTGCTGCAGATCGGCATTGGACCGTTCCAGTTCGCGCTGTTGCTCCAGCAGTTCTTCCTGATGCGCCTTGCGCTCGAGTGCGAGGTGCATGGTCCGCAGCAGCGCGCGCGGTTCGATTTGACCTTTAACGAGAAAGTCAGACGCGCCTTCCCGCAAAACCCGCACCGCGATCGCATCGTCGTCCACACACGTCAGCACCACCAAGGGGACGTGCGGCGCGGCCGTGCGGGTGCGTCGAACCGCCTCCAGTCCCTGAGCATCGGGCAACCCCAGATCCAATACGATAAGGTCGGTCGCATGGTCGGCGACATAACTCTCGGCCTCACTCATTGACTCGACGTGCGTTATCATGGCGTCGATCGCGACCGACTCGCCAAATATCTCGTGGAGCAACCTCGCGTCCGCGGGATTATCTTCGATCAACAGCACCTTCATTGGCATTTCGTTCATTCGCGCCTCCTGTGTTACGCGATCGGTTAACGCAGACAACAAACACTTTCGCACGTTCCCTACTCCGGTGTTTCTCCGCGGGTCGCGTGATGAATTGGATCATGCCGCGGCAATAAGACCTTGGTGAGCCAGAAATCGGTGATGCCCTTCATGACCTGATGAAACGCTTCCAACTGTATGGGCTTGGCGAGATAGCAGTTGGCCTGGAGTTGATAACTTGTCACGATGTCCAGTTCCGCCGTGGAACTCGTCAGCACGATTGTCGGGATCGATTTCAGGTCGTCATCCGTTTTGATGCGAAGCAACACCTCCCGGCCGTCCATTTTGGGAAGATTGAGGTCCAGCAGAATCATATCAGGGCGAGGCGCCAACACGTGCATGCCTTCGCGCCTCAGGAAAGCCATGGTGTCGAGACCGTCGACAGCGACATGCAAGCGGAACGATATGGTTGAATCGAGGAAAGCTTCGCGCGTCAGCCTGATATCACCGGGATTATCATCGACCAGCAAAACTTGTAAGGGTGTTTCGATTTTTCCGATGATCTTCATCAGCTTCCTTTACCTTTCACTCATTCTGGGCGAATGGCGGAACCGGTCCGGGCCGTTACCCGACGAATTATCGGTCATGGCGCCGCTCGACGATCGACCGTGAAATTCAGGTCGGCCCAGGTCACTTTGATGGAGCTTTGGCGTCGGCGCGATGCATCATCATTTTCCGGCCGCCGGTACAATGCGTCTCAAGCCGCCGATCTTTCGTACCGACAATGTGCGGGCTTTTAAGACAACTCGCGCTGGGGTGATGAAAATCGCCAGCGTTTGGGCCGCGCCGGTCACTCTCGCCATGGCCGCGGCAGGCCCGCGAGACAGCCTCCCGGATCCCGATCGGGCGGCTCCGCATTCGGCGAACCCCCCCGTATCGCCTGACGCCGGGTGGAATTACACAGGACAGCACGATGTGAATTTCATGATATGGGATGGGTTCGATGCCTCTCTGGCATGACCTGCGCCACGATGAACCGTTGCCCGGCGTCGGGTCCCGCGATGCGCCACTGCCTGGTCCTGTTCCGCGGGTGAATTGTGAACGCTGCTCTCCACATGGAGACGAGGG
>CALFNB010000229.1 GCA_937902425.1 uncultured Acetobacteraceae bacterium
ATTGTCGCCCCCCAACCCTTCCCCTCCTCCCAATTCCCTGCCACCTTCGCACCCGCACAACTTCTTCGGGTGACCCCACATGGACCCCACCGTCGCCGCCCTCGCCAAAGCCGCTGGCCTGGACAAGGCCCTCGCCGAATTCCCCGCTGACATCGAAGCCGCCGCCGCCCAGGCACTGGGGCATGCGGAGGCCGTGAGGTATCCGACTGATCCGGCCGCCGAACCGTGGCCTCCCATGAAGGCGGAGACCGCCCTGTGACCGACGCTCTCCACTGGCTCTCCGCCACCGACATCGCCAAGGCCTACGCCGACCGCACCCTGTCGCCCACCGAGCTCACGCAGGCGTTGCTGCAACGCATCGAAGCCCTGCAGCCGAAATTGCACGCTTTCATCCGCCTCGACGCGGACGCCGCCATGGATGCCGCCCGGACCGCCGAGGCCGAACTGAAAGCCGGCCGCGTCAGAGGTCCGCTGCACGGTATTCCCGTTGGCATCAAGGACATCATCGATGTCGCCGGCCTGCCGACTACCGGGCACTCGAAAATCCTTGTCGACAACATCGCCAAACAGGACGCCGTCTGCGTCAGCCAGTTGCGCGAAGCCGGCGCCATCATCATGGGCAAACTCAGCACGCACGAGTTCGCCATCGGCGGTCCGAGTTTCGATCTGCCGTTCCCTCCGGCGCGCAATCCCTGGAACCCCAGGCACCATCCCGGCGGATCCTCCTCCGGTTCCGGCGCCGGTCTCGCGTCCGGCATGTTCCCGCTCGCACTGGGCACCGACACCGGCGGATCGGTGCGCAACCCCGCCAGCGTCTGCGGCATCGTGGGCCTGAAGCCGACCTATGGCCTGGTCAGCCGTCGTGGCGTGTTTCCGCTGGCCTTCACACTGGACCATGTCGGCCCGATGACGCGCACCGTCGCCGACAACGCGCTGCTGCTGGAGGCGCTGGCCGGTCATGATCCGCTCGACCCCGGCAGCGCGCCGACCAACGCGCGGCACTTCAGCGCGATGCTCGACCGCGGCGTCGCCGGCCTGCGCGTCGGCTTCGTTCGTCACTTTCATGAAACGGATATGCCCGCCCACCCGGACGTCACCGCCGCGCTGGAAGACGTCGAACGCATCCTGGAAGCCGAGGGCGCCCTCGTCGAAACCGTCACGCTGCCGAAACTGAGCGAGTTCGCCGGCATCAATCGCGTGATCCTGTGCTCCGAGGCGTGGTCGATCCACGCGAAATGGCTGCGTGAACGGCCTGGGGATTATGGCGCGTTGGCTCGCCGCCGTCTGTTGGCGGGCGCGTTCATGACCGCCGGCGACTATGTCGGTGCGCAACGCCGGCGCGCCGAGCTGATCGCCACCGTCAACGACAAGCTGCGCGATTACGACGTGCTGATGTGCGCCAGCTCCATGGATCCCGCCAGCGAGATCGACGATGCCACCGAAACCGCGCGCACCTATCCCAGGCAGGCGCGGGCTCCGTTCAACGTGACCGGCCATCCCGCGCTGGCGATGATGTCGGGGTTGTCCGGCACGGGGCTGCCGGTATCGGTGCAATTCGTCGGCCGTTATTTCGAGGACGCGACAGTGCTGCGCGTCGCCGCGGCGTATGAGAAGGCGGCTGGCTGGTACAAGAAACATCCGCCGATCTGATCCGGGATTCTCAATCTGCTGCGTTGTCGATGTGCGTAACGCGCGCTTTTCGTTCGTGGCCGGCAATCCCCGCTCTCCGCGCGCGGGAACCCTGAACCAATGTCGTCACGCGGGTCGGGACGTGCCATCGCCGCCGGCCGACAAAGTGGGAGGACACAACGATGGCGGATACCACGGTCGTGATCATCGGCGCCGGCATCGGCGGGGTCTATCTGGCCGCCGAACCTGGCACGCTCGGCTGCCGATTGCGCCTGACCGATCGCGATGACTCGCGCCTCGCCGAAATCCGCGCGCGCGGTGGCCTCGACGTCGAGCCGGGCGGCTTTATCGCGATCGAGCGGGTGACGACCGACCTCGCCACCGCGGTCGACGGCGCCGAGGTGATCGCGGTCTGCACCGGCGGCACGTATCAGGAAGGCGTGGCCAGTGGCCTCGCGGTGCTGGTGCGCGATGGCCAGACCATTTTGTTGATCCAGGGCAATACCGGCGGCTCGCTGGTATTTCGCCGCGCGCTGGATGCCGCCGGTTGCCGCGCCGTGGTCGATATCGCCGAGATGGATAACTATCCTTATTCGTGCTGGCGGCCCTCGCCGACGACCATCCGCCCAATCGTGCGCAAGAAGTTTCTCCAGATCGCGGCGTTTCCCGGCAACCGCATCGACCCGGTGTTCGCCCGCCTGGCGCCGCTGTTTCCGCACGCGGTCGCGGCGCCGACCGTGATCTCGACCGGCTTCACTAATGCCAACGCGATGCTGCATGTCGCCAATTGCGTCGCCAATGCCGGCAAGATCGACCGCGGCGAGGCGTATAAGTTCTACGCCGAAGGTGTGACTCCGGCGGTGGCGCGGCTCTACGGCGCGATCAACGCCGAGCGGGTCGCGGTTGCCGCCGCGCCTGGCGCCGATGTGCCGACGCTGGAAGATTGGTTCGAGCGTACTTATCACGTGCGCGGCGCGACATTGTCGGAAACGTGCCAGTTGTTGACGACCAACAGTGACGGGCCGTACCAGGCGACCGGCACGCCGCGCGCATGGGATCACAAATACATCGCCGAGGATGTGCCGGTCGGGCTGATGCCGATGCGCGCAATGGGGCAGGCGTCCGGGGTGCCGACTCCACGGATCGATGCCGTCATCAAACTGGCGCAAACCCTGGCCGGCGCCGATTTCGCCGCCACGGAGCGCACCCTCGAACGCATCGGCCTTGCTGGCATGGATGCGGCGGGGATCCGGCGTACCGTTACGGAAGGGTTCCGGTAAACGGTCCCGGCTTTTCTACCCGCAGGCGATCGCCACGGCGGAACCGGCGCCGTCCGGAAGGTTGGTCTCTCGCCAGCTTTCGCCGCCGTCCATCGTGCTGAACGCCTGACCGCGACGGGTGACGCAATGCGCCTGATCCCGGTCATGCCGCGGCAAGGCGACAGCCATCATCGTGCTGTGCACATCGATCGAGTGATCGAATTGCTTCCAGTTCCGTCCCATATCCTCACTGCGATAAAGCCGGCCCGCTTTGCCGCGGGCGGCATCGGCGACGCAGGCGTACATCGTCATCGGATCCCAGGGCGCCACGACAACGTCGCGGCCATAGCGCAAATGCGCGGCATGTTCGCCGATCCCAAGATCATGCCACGCCGAGCCACCATTTTCGCCGCGGAACAGCCCCATGCGGAGCGCCAGGAACGCGGTCTCCGGCGCCGCCGGCGACACACAGATCGCATGCACGTCCAGCATGCCTTCGGCTGTGTCCTTGGTCAGGATCGCGCTCGCCAGATGCGGTTGTCGCGACATGCGCACAAGTTCGTCGCTGAGATCCGTCCAGGTCTCGCCGCCGTCGTCGCTGCGCATCGCACCGTTTACTTCCATCCCAGCCCAGATCGTATCGGGGCGTGAAGGCGCGATCGCCATGCGCATGACCCGGGATGGAAACGCTCCGACCATGCGTTCGGCGATGGCCGGCCTCGGCATGCGGCGCCAGGTTTCCCCGTCATCGTCGCTACGATAAACGCCCAGAGGCGCGGTGCCGGTCAGCATCGTTCGATGGTTCGACGGATGCACCAGAACCGACCACATTTGCTCACCGGGCGCGGGCTCCATCAGGCGCGTCCAATGCTCGGCCCGATCGCGGCTGCGATACAGGCCCGAGCTGGTCGCGGCGAAGACGGTGGCGGGATCGTCGGGATGTACGGTGATCGCATGAACGTGGTTCTCATCCGGCATGCCGCCTGTCGCATGCTCCCATTTGTCCCGGTCCACCGCGCGGCGAAACAGGCCGCTGATCGTGCCGCCGGTGCGAGCTGATACGCCTACGTAAACATAGCTCCGCATGGAACTTCTCCCTCTCGCCGCGTTCCCCGCGACCCTGGGCCGGCGCTCAGGCAGCCGTCAAGGACCTGGGTGACGGCACCTTCGGAGGGTTCTACCCTGCCGCCCAACGAACATGAGGAAACGCAGAGATGACCGCACCGACCGGCGCCGCGGACCAAGGCCCGCGATTGGCGAAACCGAGCCGCCGTGAGCTGCTTGGCGCGGCCCTGGCGGTTGTCGCGCAGTCCGGTTTTGATCCGGTTCGCGCCGCGGCGGTGAGTGGCTTCGACTGGCGCCAATGCGCCGGCCAGCATTTGGAAGTGGTGTGGCAACGCGCGTCCGACGTCGAACACTTGCAGAGCCACGTGGCGGAGTTCCGCGACCTGACCGGGGTCGACGTCGCCTGGGACGTCGCACCCGAGCAACAGTTCCGGCAGAAGCTGGTCATCGAATTTACCTCGGGACGGCCGAACTTCGATGTCTGCTATCTGGCCTATACGTCGCAAAAGCGCCTGTTCGGGAAGGGCAAATGGCTGCTGGACCTGCGGCCGTTCATGGCCGATCCGTCGGTCACCGCCGCCGACTTCGATTGGGCCGATTTCCCCGCGCCGTCGGTCGCGGCGGCGACCCAGTCGGACGGCCGGATCGATACGTTACCGATCACGTTCGGCTACAACATCCTGATGTGGAACAAAGCGATGTTCCGCGCCAAGGGCCTGACCTGCCCAACGGATTTTCCCTCGCTGCTGGCCGCGGCGAAAGCGTTGCACGACCCGAAGAACGGCGTCAGCGGTTTTGTCGGCCGCGGCATGAAAAACGCCAATACGCCGATGTGGACGGGATTTCTGATGGGGTACGACGTCGATCCGGTGGGGCCGCGGGGTGAGCTGTTCACGGATGGCGCGGCCTCGGTTGCCGCGGCGACGTTGTATCAGGCGCTGGATCGGGACTGCGGGCCGCCCGGCGTGGTTGGTTACAATTGGTACGAATGCCAATCGAATTTCATGCTGCGACGGGCGGCGATCTATCTGGACACATCCACGATCGCCACCAAGGTCAACGATCCCACGGTGTCACGAATTACCAATGACGTCGGCTATGCGGTGTTTCCCGCCGGCCCCGCGATCCGGCGGGCGCCAACGTTCGGCGACGGTCTGGGCATTGTGCCCGGCAGTCAGCGCAAGACCGCGGCGTGGCTGTTCCTGCAATGGGCCACCGGCAAGACCATGCAGGCGCGGCAGTTCATCAGCGGCGCGGGCGCTCCGGCGCGGGCCTCCGCATTCGCGGCGGCGAAAGCCATCCCACCGCGCGGTGCGGCGGAGGCGGAATGGCTGGATGCCGTGACCGCCTCACGCGATATCGCGTATCCCGCGATGCCGGATATCGTCGCGGTCAACGAGTTCCGCGATGTGTACGGCGCGGCCTTGTCGAACATGCTCGGCGGCGCGGATCCGGAGGCGGAGTTGAAGCGCGCGACCGCCATCTTCAAGGGCGTATATGAGCGGACTGAAAAAGGCTGAACGGACAGTCTACCCGCGCAAATGGCAGGCAACCCAGTGACCGGGGCGGGATTCACGCAATGTCGGCTTCTCCGTGGAGCACAGCGGCAACTCGCGGATCGGGCAACGGGTATGGAAATGGCAGCCCGAGGGGGGCCGTATCGGATTCGGAACGTCACCCTGCAGCCGGATGCGCTGACGTTTCGCGGTCGGGTCCGGTATCGGCACCGCTGACAACAGCGCCTCGGTGTACGGATGCAGCGGTGCGGCATAAAGGTCATTGGCGGTGGCGATCTCGACGATGCGGCCGAGATACATCACCGCGACCCGCGTGCTGATATGCTCCACGACCGACAAATCATGAGCGATGAACAGATAAGTCAGCCCAAACTCATCCTGCAGGTCCTCCAGCAAATTGATCACCTGGGCCTGGATCGACACATCCAGCGCGGACACCGGCTCATCGCACACAATCAACTTAGGCGACACCGCCAGAGCCCGCGCGATGCCGATCCGCTGACGCTGACCGCCCGAGAACTCGTGCGGATATCGTCGCATATGATCGGGGTTCAATCCGACCGTCTCCAGCAACTGCGCCACACGATCCTCGAACGCGCGGCGGTTGCTGGCCAGCCGATGGATGGTCAGGGCCTCACCGATAATCGCACCGATGGTCATGCGCGGATTGAGTGACGCGTACGGGTCCTGAAAGATGATTTGAATATCGCGCCGCAGAGCGGTCAGCGTGCGGTGATCGAATTCGGTGACGTTACGGCCTTCAAACCAGATTTCTCCGGACGTGGGCTCGATCAATCGCAGGATGCAGCGTCCGGTGGTGGACTTGCCGCAGCCGGATTCGCCGACCAGGCCCAGTGTCTCGCCGGCGAAGAGTACGAAGCTGATGTTGTCGACGGCGTGCACCTGGTCGATCTCGCGGCCCAGTACGCCACCCTTGATGGGGAAGTTCTTCACCAGTTGGTTGACGCGTAGCAGTGGCTCGCTCATCGTGCGGTTGTCCCCAGACCTGGGCAGGTTACTCAATACAGGATGCAGGCGACCTTATGGTCGGTTTCGACCGCGCGGAGTTCAGGCACGGCCTCGGTGCAAGCGGGAGTCGCGAACTTGCAGCGCGGTGCGAAGCGGCATCCCGGCGGCGGATCGATCAGACTGGGCACCAGGCCGGCGATCGCTTCCAGTCGCAGTTTCTTGCCCACGCTGGTGTCGATCCGCGGAATCGAGCGGATCAGGCCCTGGGTGTAAGGGTGCAGCGGTTGCGCGAACAAGCGCTCGACGGAGGCTTCTTCGACCACGCGGCCGGCATACATCACCACGACCCGCTGCGTGGTTTCAGCGACCACCCCCATGGCATGCGTGATCAGCATGATCGCCATGCCGAACCGCGACTTCATCTCCCCCAGCAGATCGAGGATTTGCGCCTGGATGGTGACGTCGAGCGCGGTGGTCGGCTCGTCCGCGATCAGCAGCCTGGGATTGCAGGACAGTGCCATCGCGATCATCACGCGCTGCCGCATGCCGCCGGAGAACTGGTGCGGATAGTCGCGCACCCTCCGTTCTGGTGTGGGAATGTTGACCAGACGCAACATCTCAACGGTTCGGTCCATCGCATCGCGCCGGTTCATACCCTCATGCAGCCGGATGACCTCGGCGATCTGATCGCCCACGGTGTAAACCGGATTGAGCGAGGTCATCGGCTCCTGAAAGATGATCGCGATCTCCTTGCCGCGGATCTTCCGCATTTCGTTTGAGCCAAGCGGGACCAGGTCGCGGCCCTGCCACAGAATGCTGCCGGCGGCGATCCTGCCCGGCGGCATCTGGATCAGTTTCAGCACCGTCATCGCGGTGACGGTCTTGCCGCAACCCGATTCGCCGACCACGCCGAGAGTTTCGCCGCGGTCGATGGTCAGGTCCACACCGTCGACCGCCCGCACGACACCGTCGTCGGTGTCGAAATGGGTTTTGAGCCCGCGGATCTCCAGCAGCCGCTCAGCCATCACAGAATCCGGCGCGGGTCGAGCGCGTCGCGCAACCCATCGCCGATGAAGTTGATGGTGAGCACCGCCAGGGTGATCGCCCCGCCGGCGAACAAAGCCCAATGCGGCGCGACGTCGAGATTATCCTTGGCGTCGTAGAGAAGGCGGCCCCAGGTCGGGATGTCCGCCGGGAAACCAAGCCCCAGAAACGACAGCGTCGACTCAGCGATGATGGCCGCCGCCACGTCGATCGTTCCGGCGACGATCACCGGCCCGAGAGCGTTTGGCAGGATGTGCCGCACCACCACGCGAAATGTCGAGGCGCCAAGTGCGCGTGCCGCCTCCACGAATTCTTTTTCACGCAGCGCGAAGAACTGCGCGCGTACCAGCCGTGCCACGGTCATCCAGCGGAATGAGCCGATCCCGGCGACGATGAGAATGAAGATGCCCAGTTCCTGGCCGACGAGGTGCTTCAATGAGTCGCGGAACAGGTAAATCAGCAGCAGCAGCACCGGAAGTTGCGGCAGCGACAGGAACAGGTCGATCAGCCAAACCAGCGCGTTGTCGACAAGGCCGCGCGATATGCCGGCGAGCGAGCCGACGATGGTGCCGACAACCACGGATACCGACATCGCGGCAAGGCCGACGGCGAGCGAGATCCGGCCGCCGTACAGCATGCGGGCGAGCAGGTCCTGACCAAGATCGTCGGTACCCAGCGGATGCGCCAGGCTGGGTCCCTGCAATTGCGCGGTGAAGTCGATGTCATTGATTTGAGCACGCCACAGCAGCGGACCGAACATCACCGCCAGGATCATCGTCAGCAGGATCACGACGCTCACCACCGCGAGACGGTGACGCCGGAAACGCCGCCACGCTTCGGTCCAGGGCGTGACGTGCCGCGCCCGCGTCGTGCCTGGTGCCGCGATGCCCACGGCGTCGCCTTGGGCCGTGACGCCGGGCGCGTCAACGGTAGGAGATGCGGGGGTCGAGCCAGCCATACAGCAGATCCGCGATCAGGTTGAACAGAATGACAAGGCACGCGAAAACGAACGTCACCGCCATGATCACCGGTGTGTCGTTGGCGAGGATCGCGCTGATCAGCAGCGATCCGATGCCCGGTATCCGGAAGATCTGCTCGGTGATGATCGCGCCGCCGAACACGATCGGCATCTGCAGCGCGATCAGTGTCACCACGGGGATCAACGCGTTGCGCACGACGTGCTTCAATACCACGCCGCTCTCCGTCAGGCCCTTCGCGCGCGCGGTGGTCACGTAGTCGAGACGAACCACGTCGAGCACGGCGGACCGTACAAAGCGCGTCCAGGTGGCGCCCTGGAACAACCCCAGCACCGCGACCGGCATGATCGACTGCCTGAACTCCTCCCACCACCAGGCGAACCCGGTGGACGCCAGATCCGAGCGGAACACGAACGGCAGCCAGTTCAGGTAGATGCTGAACACCAGGATGAACACGATGCCGGTAAAGAACGTGGGCAGTGAGAAGCCGATCAGGGCGAACGTGCTGGCGACCTGGTCGAACAGCGAGTACGGCCGGGTCGCCGCGTAGATGCCGACCGGCAGCGCGACCAGCAGCGCGAACAGTTGCGACGCACCGATCACGCCAAGCGTCACCGGCAGCCGCTGCAGGATCAGCCTGTCGACATCGATGCGGCTGGCAAACGAAAAACCCCAGTCGCCATGCAGCATGGCGCTAAGCCAGTGCAGGTAACGCACCGGGACCGGATCATCGAGGCCGAACTTCAGGCGCAGCGTGGCCTGAACTTCCGGCGGGATGGCGGGATTGGTGGCAAGCTCCCCGAACGGGTCGCCGGGAGCGAGCGCCAGCACGGTGAACAACACAACGCTGATCCCGAGCACGCTCGGGATCGTAATGAGTAATCGGCGGAGCAGATAGCGGCTCACGTCGAGGCGATCCCGCCGGGATGGGCGGGAGACCGGCGCGCCTCTGCCCCTTCGTGGTGGGAATCACGCATCGCGGTACCAGTCTCGCAGCGCCCACATGTTGCTGCTCCAGCCGCTTATCGGTGCGTGCGATTTGTTTGACACCGCGGACACCAAGGGGCGGTCAACGACCGGAATGACCACCACGTTCCTGATCACCAGATCATTCATGCGATGAACAGCGCCGCACGCCTGACCGGGTCGAGTTCGCTCTCGGCGTCGTGGAACAGCTTGTCGTATTCCGGACTCTGCCAACGCGTGATGTCGCGGCGCTGCCATTTGTTCGCCTTGGCGGCGGCTTCGTCCGACAGGAACTGCCGCATGAACAATCCGGGATCCGGGCCGCTGAATACCGTGGACATCTGGATGTCGGTGCGGAAATGGCGGTTGGGGTCCGGATTGGCGACGTCCGAGGAGAAGTACACCGAGGCGGTGACGGTCTTGATCTCGACCGAAATGCCAGCCTTCTGACCGGCTGCCTGGCGATCTCCTGGTTCTTCTGCCGTGGCGCGTTGATTGAGGTCTGGTAGACAAGCTTCAGCTTCACGCTGTTCTTTTCACGAACGCCGTCGGACCCGGGCTTCCAGCCGGCCTCATCCAGTAGCCTGGCCGCCTTGTCGACGCTGAACTCATAGCTTGTGTTCGTCGAGGTAAAGCGTTTCGGGTTGTTGATGAAGTTGGCGGTGTCGAAGCCAGTGCGCCCGTAAATATACTCGTGCACCGATTTGCGGTCGACCAGCAGATTGAGTGCCTGCCGAACCGCCGGGTCGGTGAGGAAGGGATGCCTGGTCTTGAGGCTGGACCGTTCGCCATCGACCTCCGTCCAGGGGTCGGTGTCGTTCAGCATGATATGCTCGATGCCGCCCGATTGGGTGATTTCGACGCGGCCGTTGCCGCCCGCTTCGAGCCGCTTCAGGACCACGTCCTCGACCTGCATATTCCAGGCGAAGTCGTATTCGCCCGTTTGCAACACGGCGCGCGCGGCGGATACCGCGTCGCCGCCGCCCTTCATCTCGAACGTTTCGAAATACGGCCGGTTTTCCATGTGGTAGTTCGGGTTGAGCTTGCCCTGCACGAGGTCGCCTGGGCTGAAGGCCACGAACAGGTACGGGCCGGTGCCGACGGGCGCAAGATTGGCCGGCGCGTCCCGCGATCCGGCGCCTTTGTAAGTTTCAAAAATGTGCTTCGGGATCAGTCCCCCACCGACGAAGGCTTCAGCCCAGAACGGCGTCGGCCTCTCGAACTCGACGCGGATCGTGTGGTCGTCGATCTTGACCACGCTGACGTCCTTGTAACTGCCGGTGCTCGTCGCCGCGGTCGCCGGATCGGCGGCGTACTGCCAGTTGAAGACGCAATCGTCAGCGGTGAATGGTTGGCCGTCGTGCCATTTGACGCCCTGTTTCAGCTTCCAGGTGACCGACAGACCATCCTTGGCGAGGCCGCCGTTCTCGATGCTCGGGATCGCGGCGGCGAGCACCGGCGCCAGGTTGCCGTCAGGATCCCAACTGGCCAGCGGCTCGTAGAACACGCGCGAGCCGTCCTGATCCTTGACACCGACGGCGAAGTGCGGGTTCAGCAGCGTCGGGCCCTGCCACCACAGAACCCGGAGCGCCCCGCCGCCACCCGGTTTGGTCGGCTTGTATTCCGGCTGGTCGGCCGCCACGCCGGACGCTGCCAGCATCTGGGCTGCCAGCGGGGCGGTGAGGCCAGGTCCGATCATCCCGACGGTGAACGCCCGCCGCGACAGCTTGCCACGCCTGACGCCTTCGATGACGTCACGTAGGCTCTGTTCGTCCATCGTGAGCCTCCTCGTCCCAGAACGCAGGCGCGGGTTCGTGGCGCGCGGGCAGCGGGCCATTTCGCTTGTGTCCGAATGCTAGGCAGTATTGAAACCGAGGACAACCGGGATCATGCGCCCGCGTGGATTGAACTGATCGAGCGAGGCCCGGATAAGACGGCACTCAGCCAACGCCGATTCAGCCCGCGGGACCTCGATCAATGCGGCTCTGGCACCGGACAGGGAAACGCATCCTGGGTTCCCCATGACGCGGGCCATTGGGCGACCTGGCAGGGCGGACCGACACGTCCACGGGCGTAGTCCCCTCAGCGGTGAATTCGGCGGCGGCCTCGGTTTCCTCGTCCGCCGGCGGATCGACAATTGTCCTGGTGTCCGTATCGGCCACGATCGCTTGCCGGCTCACGGAGCCTTGGCACGCGCGGGAGTCGCGTTGCCGCACGTTCTGAGTCTTGACGGTAGGACCGTCCTGTCACCAGGCGGTTATCGTGGCTCCTGACATTACGCCCCGCGGCCGCCGGATCAGGTTGCGGCTCACTCGGCGGGCGACCGGCGCCTCCGCGCCGCCTTCATCCGTTCGCCGTGTGCATCACGCATCGCGGTACCAGTCGTGCAATGCCCACAGGTTGCTGTCCCACCCACTCACCATCGCGTGCAGCTTGTTCGACACCGCGCTCACCGTTGGGCGGGTGACGACCGGGATGACCACCACGTTCTTGATCACCAAATCATTCATGGCGATGAACAGCGCCGCCCGCCGGACCGGATCGAGTTCGTTCTCGGCGTCATGGAACAGCTTGTCGTATTCCGGGCTTTGCCAACGCGTGATGTTCCGGCCCTGCCATTTGTTCGTCTTGGCGGCGGCTTCCGAAGACAGGAACTGGCGCATGAACGTACCCGGGTCGGGCTGCGTCATCGTCGTCGTGAACATCTGCAGGTCGCAGTAAAAATGCGTGTAGGTATCTGGGTTCGCGACATCCGAGGAAAAAAAGACCGAGGCGGTGACAGTCTTGATCTCGACCGAAATGCCTGCCTTCTGACAGGCCTGCTTGACGATCTCCTGGGTCTTTTGACGTGGCGCGTTGATCGAGGTCTGGTAGACGACGTGCAGTTTCACGCCGTTCTTTTCCCGGACGCCGTCGGATCCGGGCTTCCAGCCGGCGTCGTCCAGCAGCTTGATCGCCTTTTCGACGTTGACCTCATAGTGCGTGTTAGCGGAGATGAAGCGCTTCGGATTGTTGACGAAGTTGGCGGTGTCGTCGCCAGTGCGGCCGTAAATGAACTTGTGCACCGAGGCGCGATCGACCAGCAGATTGATCGCCTGGCGAACCGCCGGATCGGTGAGGAACGGATGCTTTGTCTTAAGGCTCGACCGTTCGCCGTCGACGTCCTTCCAGGGGTCGGTATTGTTGAGCTCGATATGTTCGACGCTTCCGCTCATCGTGATCTCGGCGTGGCCTTTGCCGCCGGCTTCCAGCCGCTTCAGGATCTCGTCCTCGACCTGCATGTTCCAGGCGAAATCGTATTCGCCGGTCTGCATCACGGCGCGCGCGGCCGAAACGGCGTCACCGCCGCCCTTCATCTCGATGGTGTCGAAGCACGGCCGGTTCTCCAGGTGGTAGTTCGGATTGATCTTGCCCTGCACGAGGTCGCCTGGGTTGAACCCCACGAACATGTACGGGCCGGTGCCGACCGGCGCCAGATTGGCCGGCGCTTCACGCGATTTGGCCCCCTTGTACGGTTCGAAGATGTGCTTCGGGAGCAGCATGCCGGCGACCCCCACGAATGCGTCAGCCCAGAACGGCGTCGGCCTCTCAAACTCGACGCGCACCGTATGGTCGTCGACCTTGACCACTTTAATGTCTTTGTAAGACCCGATCGTCGTCGCCGCGGTCGCGGGATCGGCGGCGTACTGCCAGTTGAAGACGCAATCGTCGGCGGTGAACGGCTGGCCGTCGTGCCACTTGACACCCTGCTTCAGCTTCCAGGTGACCGACAGACCGTCCTTGGCGAGGCCGCCGTTCTCGATGGTGGGGATCTCGGCGGCGAGCACGGGTGCGAGGTTGCCATCGGGATCCCAGCCGGCCAGCGGCTCATAGAACACGCGCGAACCGTCCTGATCCTTGGTGCCGACCGCGAAATGCGGGTTCAACAGCGTCGGTCCCTGCCACCACAAGATCTTGAGCGCCCCGCCGCCGCCACGTTTCGTCGGCTTATAGACCGGCGCCTCCGCCGCCACGGCCACGCCGGACGACGCCAGCATCTGCGCCGCCAGAGGCGCCGTGAGGCCAAGTCCGATCATTCTGATGGTGAACGCGCGTCGCGACAGCTTACCCTGCCTGACGTCTTCTATGACGTCGCGCAAGTTTTGTTCGTTCATCGTGATAGTTCCTTTCCCGGTGACCGACGCGGGTTCGTGACGCAAGGCGCGTACCGTCCCGCTTATCCCATGAATGCTAGGCAGGATTGCAATCGAGGACAACCATGATCAAACGCCCATGATCGCTCCTCGGGTGGCCAGGTGGCGTCTCTCATGGCGGGTTGCTCAAAGGCTGGACAGAGCAGCGGTGATCCGCCTTAGATGCGCGCTTGATCGAGCGAACCGCCCTGATCGGTCCGCCAGGAGGAGCACGGATGGTCAGCGCCGAAGAGAACCACCTCCTTCGCCGGGTGGCGGGCGACGCGCCGATGGAACGGATCATGCGCCTGCTCAGGCCGCGAGCGGCCGAATAAGCCGATGAGCAAACTTCAACTCTCCATCGCCATTGGCGATTACGACCGGGTCCGGCCATTGGCGGACGGCGCGGTGCGAATGGACGGCGTCGATCCGGTGTTCATGCTGCTCGAGCCGGAGGAGATCTTTTTCCGAGCGTTTCGCCACGCCGATTTCGACATCTGCGAACTGTCGATGAGCAGCTTCTCGGTGAAGACGGCGAACGGCGACTGCCCGTATGTCGGCGTGCCGGTGTTTCCGTCACGCGCCTTCCGGCACAATTCGATCTACATCCGCACCGATCGTGGCATCGCCCGACCCGAGGACCTGAAGGGCAGGCGCATCGGTGTGCCGGAATATCAGGTCACCGCCAACGTGTGGACGCGCGCCGTGCTGGAGGACGAGCACGGCGTGAAGCCGTCCGACGTGACCTGGATCCGCGGCGGCTACGAGCACGCGGGCCGGATCGAAAAGATCGCGGTGACCCTGCCGTCCGATGTGCGCGTGGAGGATGCTCCGGCGGGTGCCACGATCTCCGGCATGCTGGCCAGCGGCGAGATCGACGCCGTGATCGGCCCACGCGCGCCGTCCTGTTTCAGCAACGGCCATCCACAGGTTGCGTGGCTGTATCCCGATCCGGCGGCGGCGGCGGCCGCGTGGTTCCGCAAGACGCGGATCTTCCCGATCATGCATATTCTGGGGATCCGCCGCACGTTGGCGGAACAGCATCCCTGGCTGCCCGCCGCGGCACTGAAGGCATTCGAACAGTCGAAGGCCCGTGCGTTGGCAAATCTGGGAGAGGTCGCGGCATCCAAGGTGACGTTGCCGTTCATCGACGAACAGTTGCATGCGACACGACGGCTGATGGGCGAGGATTTCTGGTCGTACGGCCTGGAGGCGAACCGTCACGTGCTGGAGGTCTTCCTGCGGCGGCATCACGCCGAGGGTTTGTCGTCGCGGCTGCTGTCGCCGGAGGAGTTGTTTCATCCTTCCACGCATGAGGCGTTTCGTATCTGACGCGACGTCGCGGCAAGGTTGTGACCGATCCGCGGTCTATTCACAGTGTCTATTCATGGGTCTATTCATGGGTTGCCGGCTGCTCGGATCAAGGCTAGTGTACGGTCGGTGGAGCGGGCTTGCCGCGATTCTGAGGAATGTGAGGCGAAATCTTTATGACGGTAGGTTAAGGACACTCAATGCTTTCAAACAAAAGAGTTGCAGTGATTCTCCCTGCCTACAATGCTGCGAAAACACTGCAGCAAACCTACGACGAACTGCCGCATGATATTGTCGATGACGTGATCCTTACCGACGATGCAAGTCACGACAAAACTGCCGAACTGGCTGAGAAGCTTGGCATCCACACGATACGGCACGACGCGAACCGCGGCTATGGCGGCAACCAGAAGACCTGCTACGCTGCGGCCCTGGCGCGCGGCGCTGACATCGTGGTGATGCTGCATCCGGACTACCAATACACGCCGAAGCTGGCGACGGCGATGGCCTCGATGATAGCGTCCGAGCAGTTTGACGCCGTTCTCGGCTCGCGCATTCTCGGCCGCGGCGCGCTGGCCGGCGGCATGCCGGTCTACAAATATGTATCCAACCGCTTCCTCACGCTGATCCAAAACCTTTTGGTCGGCTACAAGCTGTCAGAGTACCACACGGGATACCGAGCCTGGAGCCACGAAATTCTGCAGGCTTTGCCTCTGATGAACTGTTCGGACGATTTTGTATTCGATAATCAGATGCTCGCGCAGGCGATCTATTTCGGCTTCAGGATCGGCGAGATCTCCTGCCCGACCAAATACTTCCCGGAAGCTTCCTCGATCAATTTCCGACGTAGCGTGACCTACGGTCTCGGAGTGCTGAAGACATCACTGCAATTTCGGCTGCAACGCTGGGGCATAGCTGAATACGCAATATTCAGCGGCAAGGATGGGCGTATGCGGACGGCAGCAGAAAGTCATACCTAGTGCGCGCATCGCACCTGCTCGCCCGGGGTGTGTTGTTCTGGGTAGCACTGGTTGTTCTGCTGGCCTGTTTCGCCTCGGCATTCATCTGGCCGCATTTTCTGATTGGCCGGATTGAGGGTTTTCTGCGTGCCACGCGAGACCTAGGTACCAGTGGCTGGCTAGTATTCGCGGCGGTGCAACTGATCGTCGCGGTCAGTGGCGTGTTACCCGCCTCGCTGCTTGGTATCGTCGCCGGCGCCACCTACGGGCTTGTGGTGGGCTTCGCGTTGGCCGCTACCAGCACAATGGCGGGCGCTACGCTGGCGTTCATGGGCACGCGATCGTTGTTCAGAGGCTATATCGAAGCGAAACTTCGTCGCTGGCCGCGCCTGCTGAATTGCGACAGAATGGTCGCGCGCGATGGCTGGAAACTCGTGTGCCTGCTTCGCATCTCGCCGATCATGCCGTTCTCGGCGACCAGCTACGCGCTCGGACTGTCCTCCATCAGGCTGGGTAGCTACCTGCTGGGCACTCTCGCCTCCCTGCCGGCGCTATTCGGCTACGTCTTCATGGGCAGCCTGGCGGACGCCTCGCTGTCCGCCTTGCAGACTGGTGCGGGTCCCGTCAAATGGGGTCTGTTGGTGCTCGGCGTGGTCGCGACCGTTGCGCTGACAGTGTATATCGGGCAGATCGGGATGCGCGCCGGGCTGGTTTCTGGACCGGACCTCGCGCAAGACCTCGGTCGTGACGATAGCCTGGATACGCTCGAAGGCTCCGATACGCGATGACCGCGGCCCCCGGTGGAACACCGCCTTTGGTGTCAGGTCGGTGGTAAGCTTTGGCCTGCCCCTGATCGCTGGCCTAGTCCCGCGATCCCTCGCCCACCCCATACGGCAACAATTCCGGCGCCCACGCCGATGAGACAGCGCATTTCATGACCGAGATGCGTGTGCGCGATTGTTTGCTGCGCGCAGGTCTTCTCTATGCGAAGGTATTCGCGATTATTGGGCGTGGGAGGTCTGCGTGGAAACCTTGAAAATGAAGACGGAAGCAGCCTCACCTCGAACGCTTGTCCTTGGCGGGTCCAGAAAGCAACCAGATTTGGTTGTTTTAGCAATTATGGCTCTGATGGCCGTCGCCTACGTGGTGGTTCGTTGTCTGTTGACCTCGATCGTGGGTGACGAGGCGATGACCTATGAATTGCACGTTACCGCACGGATTCCCGACATCATCCTGTTACGCCACACTTGGTTGCCGGCAAATAACCATTTGTTATTTACTTTGCTTGCGAAATTTTCCGTGGCGCTGTTCGGTAACACCGAGTGGGCGCTACGACTACCCAGTATATTCGCCCTCGTCCTTTACTGCCTCATGGCGGGCCTCATTCTCTGGCGCCATTTGCAAGGCGCGTTTTTGTTCTTGTTCTTTGCCGTCGCGGTCTACAATCCCGCATTGCTGGAAATGATGTCAGTCGGACGCGGCTACGGTCTTGGCATCGCGCTCTCGGTCGCGGGGACCTATTGCCTGCTGCGGGGTGCAGAACCCAATCAGGACCAGCGATCCATGTGGTGGACGATGGCGACGGGATGCATGGCAGCAGCGACATTGGCCAATCTAACCCAGGTATTGTTTTTCGCGATAGCCATCGCCGTGATTGGCGCCGTTGAAGCTCGCGCATTTGTGCAGCGTGGGCATGGTGCGCTTGCGGCATGCCTCAAACTCGTCGGACCGATTTTAATCTGCGCGCTCGTGGCGCCAATATTGGGCCATCAGATCGACGTCCTGGCGCATGCGCATGAATTTGCCCGGGAGGGAAAGATATCGTTCCATAAAAACACCGTTATTGAGACTTTGCGCTATTCTTTGGGCGCGCTCGCTGTACCGGCCTGGATGCTCGCCCTCCTTTCGCTGTCGGCCTATATCGTACCCGTAATCGGAATCATGACGGTGCTGTTCCGCGACCTTAAACGAAACGCTCCGGTGGCGACGGCCTCCACGCAAGCGGATTTGCCGATACTATTGATGCTGCTGGTCGGCGCCAGCCTTCTGAGCGTCATTCAGCATCACCTTTTGGGTATATCCTATCTCTCCGGTCGACGTGCAGTGTCATTTTTACCATTTTTTGCCATGATTTGCGGATGTCTGGCTGGTTTCCACGGTTACCAGACGAATCTGACGGGCCGGATCTTGCGACCGGCGCTCGCCATCCTGGCCGTGGTCCTTGTCGCCTGCTTTGCTCGCGCAGCCAATCTTGACCGTACCATGACATGGTCATATGATAACGACACCCGAGAGATGATGTCCGATTTATCCTCGTTGCTAGCGGATCGGAGAGACGGATCCCCCGCGCGATTGGGCATCACCTGGTTCCTGGAGCCCTCGATCAACTATTATCGAGTGCGCGACAAAGTGGTGAACCTTGCCCCAGTCGACCGAAGCGGGCCGATCGGTCGTTACGATCTTTATTTTCTTCAGGCTTATCCAATTCATACACCATGTACCTGCAGCAGCATTGACGGTGCAATCGATCCGGAATTCGCCAACGCCGGAAGTTTTACCGAGCTTCAAAGTTCGACCGAGCCACTGAGAATTCTCAAGCGCTACCCCCGAACGGGGGCGGTGCTTGCGGTGCCCGGCAACTCATCCTTAGAACTTCCTTTGCCGTGACTATTTGTTGGCAACCCGCGCTGATCCCGATTCTCTGGCCGCGCGGCTGCTCGCAGCGCCCTGTGGATGATCAAGCCGGGACGAGGAAACCGCCCCGGGCCGAACCAGAAAACCTGGCGATGATCCGGGTTCCGTTATCCGGCAGCGAATTCCTCGATGCCATGCCAGCTATAACGCGATCGGCTTTGAGGTGGACGCTGGTCTCCCTGAAGGCGTGGTACGGCATGGGCGTGTTGTTACCTGCGATATCCTGGCCGAGACCTCAACTGCGGTGGGCCTCACTCCAGCCAGCTTCGGTTTCATTGTCGCCTGGGACGTGCTTGAGCACCTTGCCGCCCCCGAGCAACAAATGCGAAGATTGCATTCACTGTTGAAGCCCGGCGGCCGGATCTACTTGACGTTGCCGAACAGCACCAGTTTGGTCGCCCGCGTTTCCACCGAAAATATTCATGGTCAAAACCGGAGCAAAAAGCAGCGTATTGTGGCCGATCCGCAGTTGCCGGGACGTTGCGATACCCGGTATACCTGGGCCTTCTGGGCCCAGGGCATCGCCGGACAGGAGTAAGGGTTTGATCGCCGGCCAGAAAGTGATCGTGGTGCTGCCGGCCTACAACGCGGAAAAGACCCTGCGGCAAACCTTCGACGAGATTCCGCACGACGTCGTTGACGAGATCATCCTCACCGATGACGCCAGTCATGATGATACCGTGACGGTGGCTCGGGAACTGGGTATCCGCACGCTTCGGCACGAGCGCAACCGCGGCTACGGCGGCAATCAGAAGACCTGCTACATGGCGGCGTTGGCGGCCGGGGCGGACATCGTCGTGATGCTGCATCCGGATTATCAGTACTCGCCGCGGCTGGTGACCGCGATGGCCGCGATGATCGCGTCGGGTCATTACGACGTGGTACTGGGCTCGCGCATTCTGGGCAACGGCGCGCGATCCGGTGGTATGCCGCTGTATAAATATATCTTCAATCGGCTGCTGACGCTGATCCAGAATATCCTGATCGGGCAGAAGCTTTCCGAGTACCACACCGGCTACCGGGCCTGGCATCGGCGGGTGTTGCAACGGCTGCCGCTGTTGAATTGCTCGGACGATTTCGTATTCGATAACCAGATGCTGACCCAGACGCACTTTTTCGGTTTCCGGATCGGCGAGGTGTCCTGCCCGACCAAATATTTCGCGGAAGCATCCTCGATCAATTTCCGGCGCAGTGTGGTGTACGGATTGGGTGTTCTGGTTACATCAATGGCGTACCGGCTGCATCGCATGGGATTGCGACGCTCTGCTTTGTTCGCGGAGGGGGAAGATTCACGGCTGCCCAAACTGGCGGCGGAGCGGCCGGCGGCATAAGGCCTGCTTCAGTTCTCCCGCCAGATCGTCAATCGGGCCGCGCCATGCATTCGTTCCGCGAGTGGTTCGACGTCGAGTGCCGGTTCATCCCGGCCGGTCTCGGCGACGATCAAACTGCCCGGTGCCACCCGCCCGACCGAGCGTAACCGGGTCAAAGCGCGGGAAACCAGATCCTGCCCGTACGGCGGATCGAGAAACACGATGTCCGCACGCTTCCCCGCCGGTACGGACAGCACATCGATCGGCAAGACCTCGCAACGATCGTCCGCGCGGCAGGCTGCGATGTTTGCCCGTAATGCTGTCAGCGCCGGGCGGGACCGTTCCACGAACACGGCTCGCGTGGCGCCGCGCGACAGAGCCTCCAGGCCCAGGGCACCGGTGCCGGCGAAGGCGTCCAGAACCGATGCGTTTTCAATAACGGATCGCCCGGCCCATGGCGCGTGCATCAGCATATCAAACAACGCCTGACGCACGCGATCGGCCGTCGGTCTCGTTTCGGTTCCGGGCGGAGCGGTCAGCGAGCGGCCGCGCCACGCGCCGGCGACGATGCGCATTCAGCGTGGCCGCTTGCCGGGGCGCTGCTTCGGGGCGGCCTTCGGCAATTGTTCGCGCAGCACGCGCGTTGGGACTTCCTCGATGCCGCCGCGCGGCAGAGTGCCCAACTGGAACGGTCCGTACGCGATCCTGATCAACCGCGTTACATCCAGGCCGAGATGCGCCATGACACGGCGGATTTCGCGATTGCGGCCCTCCCGCAGGCTGACGGTCAGCCAGGCGTTGTCGCCTTTTTTCGCATCCAGGCCCGCGTCGATGGGAGCGTAACGAACGCCGTCGATGGTGACGCCTTTGGCCAAAGCGGCCAGCGCCGCCGGCTCGACCGAGCCATGCACCCGCACCCGGTATCGCCGGATCCATCCCGTGGACGGCAATTCCAGAGTGCGTGCCAAAGCACCGTCGTTGGTCAGCAGCAACAACCCCTCGCTGGTCAGATCCAGCCGGCCAATGCTGATCACCCGCGGCAGTTGCTGGCGCAATTTGTCAAACACCGTGGGCCGGCCCTCGGGGTCGCGATGGGTCGTGACCAGGCCTTCAGGTTTGTGATAACGCCATAGCCGGGTGCGATCCGGTTCCTCGACCAGCTTGCCTTCGACGGTCACCAGATCGCCCGGCGTCACGAAAGTCGCGGGATGCGTGACGATGACGTTATTCAACCGGATCTTGCCGTCGGCCAACAAACGTTCGGCGTCGCGCCGGCTGGCGACACCGGCTCGGGCGAGGTATTTCGCGATGCGATCGCCGCGTGGTGTTTCAACCGCGGGCGTTTCAATGTCGCTCATGGCCGGCAGGCCACGATCAAGGCGTCGAAAATCCGCCGGTCGCCGGGATCGATGAAATACTCCGGATGCCATTGCACGCCGAGACAGAAGCGGTGCCGCGAATCCTCGACGCCCTCGATCACGCCATCCGACGCGGTGGCATTGACGATGGCGTAACGGCCGGGGTCGCGCACGGCCTGGTGATGCGCGGAGTTGACGTGCATTTCGGTCGCGCCAACGATCCGGTGCAGCAACGTTCCGGGCACGACGGACACGGTATGGCCCGGCTCGTGACGAGGATTGGGCTGCTCGTGCGGAAGCGGATCGGCGATCGTATCGGGAATGTGCTGGATCAGCGTACCACCCAACGCGACCGCGAGCAGTTGCTGGCCGCCGCAAATGCCAAGGACAGGCATGTCGCGGCCCAGGGCGCCCAGGGTGAGCGCCAGTTCGGCTTTGGTGCGGTTTTCTTTGAGCGTCACGGTGGCGTGGCGGGCGCCGTCGCCATACAGCGCCGGATCGACATCGAACGCGCCGCCGGTCACGATCAACGCGTCAAGATGGTCGAGGTAATCTCCCGCCAACGCGGCGTCATGCGGCACCGCGACCGGCAGCCCGCCCGCGGCGGCGACCGCGTCCAGGTAGTTCCGGCGCAACGCGTACCAGGGATATTTCGAGTAACCGCCAGGCTGCTCGGAATCCAGGGTCACGCCGATAACGGGTCGTTTGCTCATGTGCCGTTGCTAGACCCCAGCGGCCGGAGCGGGCAAGAGAGAGCGCATGAGCCTGAGCAAGCGCGGGGTTTCACCCCGGACCCCGACCAAGGGGCGCTGCCCCTTGGATCCCCGCCAAGGGCAGTGGCCCTTGGAACCATTCATTTT
>CALFNB010000230.1 GCA_937902425.1 uncultured Acetobacteraceae bacterium
CCGTGAGGATTGGATCCGTTGCTGCCGTTAAAACTGAACAACGTGGTCGGCGTGCCGGCATAGCCGCCACCGGCATGGGCGATTTCGAACACCGTGCCATCGCCTGGCGCCCCGCCGATCACGGTCGTGCCAAAGAGGTCCCCGGCCGCGTCGGCGATCAGACCGCCAGAAGGCAGAGATCCGTTCAATGGAGAGAACGAAACCAACGTGGTCGGTGTGCCGGCATAGCCGCCACCGGCATGGGCGATTTCGAACACCGCGCCAGAAGCGGTGGTCGCCGCACCCCCGTTCGATGTTGTGCCGAACAGGTCACCAGCGGCATCCGTGATCAGAGCGGCAACCGGGGTTGCCCCGTCGGCGAAATTGAAGCTGACCAACGTCTTGAGGGACGACATGTCGCGACCACTCCTTCTGTTGCACACACCGAACAGGTCGACATCCAACAGTCGTGGGTTCGCCCTTTGTGCCACTTCACACGAGTGCCGGTTCAGGGTGGCCGGCAGCATCGGAACCAAGCGTTCGATTGGGGATGCCCGGGGGTGGGACAGCCCGTATTCAGGCACTCGGCTTTCCGCGGCAAACCTACGTCTGACAAATCAAGATCCGCGGACGTTTCGCAGGTCTGTCTTTGATCCACATCAAACTGTGACGCGGCGGCGGAGAGCATCGTGCTGATTGGAAACGGACATGCCGGGACAACCAATCCCGCCCAAGGAGCAAGACCATGGCCGCAGTCACCGCCTCCCCGCGCCTGAAACACATCCAGCGCAGTACTGTCGCGCTACTGACGCTCAGCGCGGCGCTGAACTACGTGGACCGGTCCACCCTCGCGGTCGCCAATCCGCTCATCCGCCACGATCTTGGCCTGTCGGTCGTCGATATGGGGCTGCTGTTGTCCGCATTCCTCTGGGCCTATGCCGGGTTCCAGCTTCCGGCCGGCGCGCTGGTCGACCGGTACGGCCCGCGCAAACTCCTCGGCGCCGGCATATTCATCTGGTCGCTGGCCCAGGCACTCGGCGGCCTGGTCGGCGGATTCTGGCAGTTCGTCGGCGCGCGTGCCTTCCTCGGCCTGGGCGAGGCGCCGCAATTTTCCGGCGCGGTGCGGGCGGTACGCGACTGGTTCAACGTCCGCGGGCGCGGCATGCCCATGGGCATCACCTCCTGCGGCTCCAAGATCGGCCCCGCCATCGCCCCGCCGGTGCTGACCGTGCTGATGCTCACCTGCGGTTGGCGCTGGATGTTCGCCATCATGGGGATCGTCGGCGTCGGCGTCGCGATCCTGTGGTATGCGGTCTACCGTGAGCCGCGCGAGGTTGCGCTGACCGAGGACGAAAAAGCCTACCTTACAGACGGCGAAGCGAAACAGGTGGCCGAGCGCGTCACCTGGGCGGACTGGAAACGTCTGTTCGCCTACCGCGCGACCTGGGGTCTGGTACTGGGCTTTTTCGGCGAGGTCTACATGGGCTGGCTTTACCAGGCCTGGCTGCCGGGCTACCTGGAAATGGAACGCCACATGAGCATCGCCAAGACCGGCTGGGTCGCGGCAATTCCCTTCGCCTGCGGCATATTCGGCAGCCTCGGTGCCGGCTGGCTGGCCGATCACCTGTCGGCGCGTGGCGTATCGCCGATCAACAGTTGCAAGATCCCGGTGGTGATCGGCCTGACTGGGATGGCGAGCTTCACGATTGTTACTGCTTTGACGCCGAGCACGCTTGTCGCGGTAGCGGCGCTGTCGATCGCGCTGGGGTTCAACGGCATGGCCGGGGGGATGTGCTGGGCGCTGGCCAGCGTCATGGCGCCGCGGCATTGCACCGCGTCACTCGGCTCGATCCAGAATTGCGGCGGCTATATCGGCGGCGCGCTGGCGCCAGCGGTGACAGGGTTCATCGTGCAGGACACGGGAAGTTTCGTGCCGGCTTTGCTGTTCGCCGCGGGCCTGGGGCTGACCTCCGCGCTGGTTTACGTGTTCATGGTACCCGGCAAGCCAATCGATGTGGCGGCGTTCGATGGCGCGGCACCGGCGGCGGCTTAGGCGCGGAAAGGGAGACATCGTGTACCTTCTCGCAGAGACGAAATAAAACTCGCCAGCGCCGCGCCGGCCCCGACGGTGAAAACACCGGTCAACTTCCTGGTGCCGGCGCGTACTTGCGATAGCCACGTTCATGTTCTTCCGGATCCGGGCTCAGTTCCCGTTCTGGAGCGGGCGCCGCTGTTCGCCGGCGGTAGCGGCCGCGGCCGATCTGCTGGCGCCGCGAAAGGCGCTGCATCTGGGTCGTGTCGTGATCGTCACGCCAGGTGTTTATGGCACCGATAACAGGACCACTCTGGATGGGATGCACCAACTCAGCCCGTGGCGAGCGCGCGCGGTGACCACGACGAAGACGAATTCGGTGCACACGACGGTCGCCGCTGGTCAGTCCGGCGGCTTGCGTTGGCTGAGGGGTGAACTTCGATCAGTATTTTGACGACAAATTTGACGGCGTTGGCAGATCGAACCCAGAGAAACAAGCCAGTCTTTTGAGAAACCGAGAGTGCTGTGTTGTGGCGTAACGTGCGGTTCGCATGACGCCGTGACAGCCGAACGTCTGGGCGTTCCCGCGCTCGCGGTGATGACCGAGCAGTTCGTCAGCGCCGCCGAACTGATGGCGCGCGTGCTCGGCATGCCCGGTTATGCGTTCGCGGTCATCCCGCATCCCGACAGCAGTGCCGGCGACGACGATCTCCGGGCCATGGCGGGCATCACGGTCGCACAACTTCGGCGGTTGCTGTTATCGACGTAACCAGGTTTCGCGTTTCCGTTCACCGCCTGTTAATGGATCGGCGGGGATACTGCGCGCCGGCCAATCGAGATCGCGCATGCTGTATCCTCTTCGTCTGTTCCGTGACCTTTCCGTCAGCCTGAAGCTCGGCCTTTCCATCGTTGGCGCGTTGACCTTGCTGGCCAGCGTCTCATGGTTCGCGCTCGATCGCCTCGCCGCGATGGGGGCATTGCAGGATGAGGTCGCGGCCCAGGCCGCGGCCGCGCGGCAGGTGCGGGAGGGTATGCTCGCCGCGATGGAGCTGCGCGTTGTCAGCGTCGCCCTGCCGCAACGGCAAACCATCAACCTGGTCAACGCGGAGATTGAACGAGCCAGCCAACAGCACGCGATCGCCCATGGCGCCATGGTCAAAGCGCGCGAGATGACGGCGGACGTGACCGACCGCGGGCTGCTCGATCAGGCGCTCGCCAGCCTCGACGCGACGCTGGCGGCGGAGCGGCGCCAGGGGGATCTGAGAAAAGACATGCTGACCAACCGTCAGAAGAACCTGTTCCAGGCGCGTCCGGCATTCGAAAACGCGTTGAAGACGTTGATGAATGAGGTCGCGGCGGGGGGCGCCATGCGCAGCGGCGTGGATGCGGTGCGCGAGGGTATGTCGGTTGCCGCCGCCACCGGTGACCATCCCGGCATGCAGGACATCGCCGCCTACCAACTGGAGATGAGCCGGGTGTTGGCGAGCGCGATCATGTTCATGGCCACGGCCAACGGCTCGGCCGCCAACGATGTGCGTGATGCCGCGTCGACCGCTGGCAAGAGCATGGCCGCGCTGTTGGCGAGTGAAACTCCCGACGCGGTCAAGGCGGACGCCAGGGTGGTCGATACGCTTGGCCACGGGATCGGCCAGGCCGCGCTGAGCCTGATTGATCAAACCAGGCAACTTGAAGGCATGACCAACGGCGAAGTGGCCCAGGCGAATCAGGCCATGCGACAGACCATCGACGCGGTCGTGAACTCTTTCAGCGCGCACACGAAAGCGACCTCCGACCGGGCGGCGGATGGACGCCGCGACGCGAGTTGGACCCTGACCTGTTTCATCGCGGTCGTGGCGGTGCTGATGGCGATCATGGGCACCTTTATCGCCAGCCTCATCGCCGGTCCGATCAGCCGGCTGACCCGCTCGGTACGCGCGATCGCCGACGGACAGACGGAGACCACGGTCGCCGGCATTGAAGGCCGCGACGAGGTGGGGCAGATGGCGAAGGCGGTGGAGCAGTTGCGCGGCGTGATGCGCCAGGCCTTCGTGCAAGCCCAGATGATCCAGGAGATCCCGGTTGGGGTGATGACCGCCGACGGCGATGGCGATCATCGCATCCAGTATCTGAACGCCGAGGCGCGACGCATCATGGCCACGATCAAGGACCACCTGCCGGTGGCACCCGACGCACTTGAAGGGCAGGGTCTCGCCATCTTCGAACGTGCGTCCGGCCAGTCCCTGATCGTCACCGATCCGGCCGCCCTGCCGCATCGCGCTCATTTGGTACTGGGCGGGGAGACATTGGAACTACAAATCACCGCGTTGCACGATGCTCACGGCGCCTACATCGGGCCAATGGTGGTCTGGCGCCACCTGACGGATGAGATCCGGCTGGCGGCGCGGTTCGAACTGAGCGTCGGGACGATCGCCCGCACCGTGGGCGAGGCCGCCGCCGCGATGCGGGATGCGGCCAGCACCATGACCTTGTCAGCGGAGCAGGCTGGTCAACGCACCATGGCGGTGACCACCGCGTCGGAACAGGCGTCGGGTCATGTCGCCACGGCCGCCGCGGGAGCGGAAGAACTCGCCGTTTCAGTCGGGGAGATTGGCCGGCAGGTGGCGGAATCCGCTCGGATCGCCGGTCAGGCGGTCGAGGAAGCGCGCGCGACGGATCAGTCGGTTGGCGGGTTGAGCGAAGCGGCGGGGAAAATTGGTGAGGTCGTCAAGCTGATCAGCGACATCGCGGCGCGCACCAATCTTCTGGCGCTGAACGCGACGATCGAGGCGGCGCGGGCTGGCGATGCCGGCAGGGGCTTCGCCGTGGTCGCCAGCGAGGTCAAGAATCTTGCCACGCAGACAGCCCAGGCGACCGGGGTGATCGCGGCGCAGATCGAATCGATGCGAGAAGCGACGGGGTTGGCGGCGGCGGCATTGCGGTCGATTGGCGGAACGATCCAGCGGATGAACGAGATCGCGGTCGCCATCGCCGGCGCGGTCGAGGAACAAGGCGGCGCGACAAGGGAAATCGCTCAGGCGGTGCAGCAGGCGGCGATGGGGACCACCGAGGTGAACGACAACATCGTGGTGGTCAACGACGCGGTGACCGACACTGGCCGCCGGGCGGTCGCGGTGCTTGACGCGGCGACCGAACTGACCGGTCAGGCGGAGGAACTGAAGACCGAGGTGTCGCGCTTCCTGGCGGACATGCGACGCGCGGCGTGAGGCAACAGATCCGGTCGTCGCCGCCGGGCGCCGCCCGGGGGAGGGGGCCGGAGGCGGAGGCGGAGGTGGAGAACGACGCCATGCAACCGATGATAGTCCCTGCTGGTGCGACGGTGTTTCGCACCGGCGACCCCAGCCTGGCGGTCTACGTCATCGAGGATGGCGAGGTCGCGATCTCGGTTGGCGAGGCCCCCGCGTCCATCGAGGTCGCCCGCCTGCATGCCGGCGCCCTGTTCGGTGAATCGGGCGTGCTGGAGTTCCGTGCCCGCGCCGCGACCGCGACGGCGGTCACCGTGACGACATTGCTCGTGACCGACGCTGAGACGTTCGTTCATGCTTTTGGCATGGAAAACGACCGCGCGCTGTCACTGGTCAGGCTGCTCTGTAGCCGCCTGCGCGGCGCGAACGAGCGCGTCGTCAAACCCGGCCAGGCGACTTTGGCCCCGGCGGCTTCGGCCCAGGCGGGGGCTTCCATCCAACTGCTGCCCGATCATGAACGGCTGATCTCGGAGTATGCCATGAAGCCGCTCGGCGTGCGGCATTTGCCGTTCCAGGTCGGCAACCGTTTCGGTGGGGAGATCATTCCGTTCGGCTCCAATCACTGCTTTTGCATCCCGGCACGCGGAGAGATCGAGTTGGCGGCGCCGCATTTCGAGTTGCTGCGCCGCGGCGGGGTATTGGGCGTGCGCGATCTCGGCAGCCGCGATGGCACCATCGTCAACGGTGTCGTGCTCAACCGCGGGTCGCGTGAGCCATTCGTTCCGTTGCATAAGGACGACAACGAGGTGATCGCGGGCCGGCCGAAGTCGCCATTCCGCTTTCGCGTCCGGGTGACGGGAGCGCCATCCGCGGGAACTTAATGATTTCCCGACATCATGCATGATGTGCCTGGCGTACCATGCGGTTCTGTACGTCATTCCGCCACCAACATAAATCTTATCCACGTGCAGGTACGGCGACAATTCCTTCGGACATTAAAATCCCGCGAGCGTTTCCAGGCCGGCCTGTATCTCTTCACGTATCCGCCTTCATGAATTTCTGAAGCAGGGAGATGCCTGTTCGACGCAGCCGCCGGTCCGGGCAGAGCCCCTTGGCGACCGCATGACGTGCGGGATCACGCGGCGTGTTTCAAGCGGGCTTGTATTGATCGAAAGCCACGTATGTCATTCTGTTTTCGATCCGATGTCACGGCGCGGTCATGAAGCGGCACCATACCCGCCGCCGCCCGGCGTTTCGATCACGAACACGTCGCCAGGATTCATTTCGGCCTTGTCGGTGCCGGTCAGCGCCTCCCGCCGTCCGCCCACCCGCTCCACCCATTGGTGTCCGGGCGCACCGTCGGCGCCTCCGGCCAACCCAAACGGCGCGACATTCCGGCGCGAGGAGACGATGATCGCGGTCATCGGCTCCAGGAAACGCACGCGCCGGATCGCGCCGTCACCACCAGTCCATTTGCCATGCCCGCCCGAGCCGCGGCGGATCGCGAACCGTTCCAGCCGCACCGGATAGCGCAGTTCGAACACCTCCGGGTCGGTCATCCGCGTGTTGGTCATGTGGGTTTGCACCGCGGCGGTGCCGTTGAAGCCAGGTCCCGCCCCGGTGCCGCCGCAGATCGTCTCGTAATATTGCCGCGTCGCGTCGCCGAACAGAAAATTGTTCATCGTCGCCTGCGAGCAGGCGATCGAGCCCAGAGCGCCGAAGATCGCGTTGCAGGTGGCCTGCGAGACCTCGGTGTTGCCCGCGACCACCGCCGCCCCTGGACGAGGCGACAGGAACGTGCCCTCGGGGATGATCAGTTTCAGCGGTTTGAGGCAGCCATCGTTCAGCGGTATGTCATCACCCACCAGGCATCGGAACACGTACAAAACGGCTGCCTGGGTCACCGCGGGCGGCGAATTGAAGTTGCCCGAGTCCTGCTCGCCGGTGCCGGTGAAGTCGACCACCGCGGTGCGGGTCGCGTGATCGACGTGGATCGCCACCCGAAGCGGCTTGCCATTGTCCATCCGGTAGTCGAACGAACCGCCGCCGATCCGGTCGATCACCCGCCGCACCGATTCCTCGGCGTTGTCCATGACGTGGCGCATGTAGGCGCTGACCGTCGGCCAGCCGAACTGTTCGACCACCTTGCGCAGTTCCTGGACGCCTTTTTCATTTGCCGCGACCTGCGCCTTGATGTCGGCGACGTTCACATCGGGGCTGCGCGCGGGGTATTTCGCGCCGGCCAGCAGCGCGCGGAACGGCGCTTCCCGGAACGTGCCGCCATCCACCAGCAGGAAATCATTGATGATGACGCCTTCTTCCTCCAGCGTCCGCGACAGCGGCGGCGTCGAGCCGGGCGTGATCCCGCCGATATCCGCGTGATGGCCGCGGCTGCCGAGGAAGAACAAAATCTTCCCTCCGGCTTCGTCGAAGACTGGCGTGATAACGGTGATATCCGGCAAATGCGTGCCGCCGTTGAATGGATTGTTCAACGCCACCACATCGCCTGGCTTCAACGTGGCGCCGCGGTCGCGCAGCACGGTTCGTACGCTCTCCCCCATCGCGCCAAGATGCACCGGGACGTGCGGGGCGTTGGCGACCAGGCGGCCCTCGGCGTCGAAGATCGCGCAGGAGAAATCCAGCCGCTCCTTGATGTTGACCGAAAGTGAGGTGTTTTGCAGCACCGCGCCGGTTTGTTCCGCGACGCTCATGAACAGGTTGTTGAACAGCTCCAGCAGCACCGGATCGGGGCGGCCGCTGTCCGCCGGCACGCGGTCGGGCGCGGCCTCGGTGCGCCGCAGGATCATGTGATCCAAAGCGGTGACCTCGGCGGTCCAGCCCGGCTCGATCACGGTGGTCGCGTTCGCCTCGCGGATCAGCGCCGGTCCCGGGATGGTATCGCCGGCGCGCAGCCCGGTGCGCTCGAACACGCGCGCATGATGGTCGCGTCCGAGAGTGAACAACGACACGACATCGATCGGCTCGGGCGCACCGGTTGAGCGGGAGGGCAGGGTGGTCTCGCGCACCTGATCGCCGCGCGCGGTGGCCTCGACCGAGACCTGCTCGGCGATCAGCGGCCGCTCCGGGGTGGCGAACCCGAAGCGGGCGCGGTGTGCCTCCGTGAAGTCGCGCGTTACCGAAGCAACGTCCCGCAATGGGACGGGCAGGGCGGCCTCGGTACCGGCGTAGCGTAGATGCAGCGTGCTGGTGTGCTCGATGAGGCCGGGGTCGGCGCCCTGGTCCAGCAACGCCTGGCGCGCCCGGTGCGCGAGTTGCTCCGCCAGTGCGTCCAGTTCGGGCATCAGTTCGGCGTTCAGGGTTTTTTCCACCGCCTGCTCGCGCATCGCGGACTGATCGGCGAGTCCCATGCCATACGCCGACAGCACGCCCGCGTAAGGATGGATGAACACCGTTTCCATCCCGAGCGCATCGGCCACCAGGCAGGCGTGCTGTCCCGCCGCGCCGCCGAAACATTGCAGGGCGAAGCGGGTGACGTCGTAACCCTTTTGCACCGAGACCTGCTTGATGGCGTTGGCCATGTTGGCGACCGCGATACGCAGGAAGCCCTCGGCGACCGCGCGCGGCGTGCGAGCCTCCCCGGTGGCGCGGGAAATGTCCTCCGCGAGGACCGCGAATTTCGCCTGCACGACCGTGCTGTCCAGCGGCTCGTCGCCATTGGGGCCAAAGATCGCCGGAAAGTGATTGGGCTGGATCTTGCCCACGCACACATTGGCGTCGGTGACGGTCAGCGGTCCACCGCGGCGGTAACTCGCCGGACCCGGGTCGGCGCCCGCCGAGTCCGGGCCGACCCGCATGCGGGACCCGTCGAAATGCAGGATCGAGCCGCCGCCCGCCGCCACCGTGTTGATCGCCATCATCGGCGCCCGGATACGCACGCCCGCCACGGCGGTTTCGAACGCGCGCTCGAACCCGCCGGCGTAGAGCGCGACATCGGTCGAGGTGCCGCCCATGTCGAAGCCGATGATCCGGGTCAGGCCCGCCATTTCAGCCGTCCGCGCGGCGCCGACGATGCCCCCCGCCGGACCGGACAGGATCGCATCCTTGCCCTGGAAGCCGCCCGCCTCGGCGAGGCCGCCGTTGGACTGCATGAAGTAGAGCCTTGTGCCGTGCAGCTCGGACGCCACCTGATCGACGTAGCGCCGCAGGATCGGGGACAGATACGCATCGACAACGGTCGTGTCGCCGCGCGGCACCAGCCGCAGCAGCGGACTGACCGCGTGGCTGGCGGACACCTGAGCCAGTCCGGCCTCTCGCGCGAGTGCCGCGAGGCGCTGTTCGTGCGCGGGATATTTCCACGCGTGCATCAGCACGATGGCGCAGGCGCCGATGCCGTCGGCCACCGCTTTGGCGAACACGGCGCGGGCCGCGGCTTCGTCCAGCGGTTCGATCTCGGCGCCTTGTACGTCCACCCGGCCGCCGATCTCCTCGACGCGTTCGTACAGCATCGTCGGCAGGGTGATCGCGAGGTCGAACAGCCGCGGCCGCGCCTGGTTGCCGATACGCAACGCATCCGCGAACCCGCGGTTGACGATCAGCAGGGTACGGTCGCCTTTGCGTTCCAGCAGAGCATTGGTGGCGACCGTGGTGCCCATCTTCACCGCGTCGATCAGCCCCAAGGGAATTGGCTGGTCCGGCGCCACGCCGAGGATTGTCCGAATACCGGCGATGGCGGCATCCTCGTAACGGCCGGGGTTCTCCGACAGCAGTTTATGGGTGGACAGAACGCCGTCCGGTGCCCGAGCGACGATGTCGGTGAACGTGCCGCCGCGGTCGATCCAGAATTGCCACGTTGCCTGCGTCATGTGCGAATCCTCATCGCGTCGGGTGCTTTGCGGATGGACACAAGCCCAATACCTGGGCACACTTTCATGAACCGCGACATAAAGGGAGCCATCATGCGTCTCGTTCTGGGGTTGCTGTTTGTTGCCTGCCTCGCCGCCTCCCCGCAAGTGCGGGCCGAGGACTCGCTGCTGGACGTGGTGCTGAAACGCGACAAGATCATCGTCGCGACCTACAGCACCTCGCCGCCGTTGGCTTATGCCGATGAGAAGGGCGAGCTTGTCGGGTTCGAGATCGACATGGCCCACGAAATCGCCAAAGACCTTCTGGGCGATCCGAACAAGGTTGAGTTCGTGGTCGTGCAGTCCGACGGCCGCTTCCCCGCGGCGCTATCCGGCAAAGTGGATTTCGGCCTGTGTTCGACGACGATTTACCCGGAGCGGGCGGTGCGGATCGCGTTCACCCGGCCGTACATCGACACCGGCAACAGCCTGATCGTGCGCAAGGACGCGGGCATCAAAACGATCCAGGAGCTGAACGACCCGAAATATACTTACGCGATCCTGAACGTGCCACCGGCGATCGACCGTGCGAGGCAGGTGCTGCCACGGGTAAAAACCTTGCTGCTGGACAGCCCCTCGGCGCTGTTCCTGGCGGTCAAGTCGGGACGCGCGACCGCGTTCAACATCGACAAGCCGATCGCGGATTATTACGAGCACGAGAATGACGATCTGACGCGGCTGGACGTGGCCGGCTCGGTGTTTTCCTACGTCGCGCAGGACGCGATCTTCCTCAAGCCCGGCGACTTCAAGTGGTGGCTATACCTTGACACCTGGGTGGGCGAACTGCGCTACGGCTCACGCTACGCGAAATATGTCGAGTGGTACCAGAAGTGGCTGCACAAGGATCCGCCCCCGCAGCGGCCGTACGATTTCAACAAGTACTGAGGCCGCGTGCCGTTCGATCCGAATTTCATCCGCCGCCTGCTCCCCGCGCTGCTGGAGGGCGCCGAGATCACGATCGAACTTTCCGTCCTGACGATCGCGATCTGCCTGGTCTGGGGCCTGCTGGTCGCGCTGGCGAATGCGACGCGAGGCCCGCTGGCCTGGCTCGCGGCGGCCTATATTCAGATCGTGCGCAACACGCCGCTGCTGATCCAGATGTATCTGGTGTATTTCGGTCTCGGGTTCGCCGGATTGCCGCTGTCCGGGTTCATGTGCGGGCTGCTCGCGCTGTGCCTGCAAAACGGTGGCTACGTCGCGGAAATCTATCGCGGGGGGCTGCAATCGGTCAGTGCGCGGCAGTATGAATCGGGGCGCGCGCTCGGGA
The DNA here is from genome assembly GCA_937902425.1 of uncultured Acetobacteraceae bacterium. Taxonomy (GTDB): domain Bacteria; phylum Pseudomonadota; class Alphaproteobacteria; order Acetobacterales; family Acetobacteraceae; genus Rhodopila. Next base: position 11,344 of record CALFNB010000230.1, read on the forward strand.
TGCGGCGCTGGACGCTGTATCGCGTCGTGGTGCTGCCGCAGGTCATCGCCCGGGTCATCCCGCCGCTGGCCAATCAGGGGATCAGCATTATCAAGGACACGTCGCAGGTCGCTGCCATCGCGGTCATGGACATCATGAAAGTGGCGCAGATCTGGGTCGAGTCGTCGGCCAATACCTACGACGTGTTCCTGACTGTTGGGCTGATCTATCTCAGCCTCACCACGATCGTATCGTTTGGCGCGCGGTTCGCCGAGCGGCGGCTGGCGTTCGTGGCATGAGGACCTTCGCGCCGCTGATTCATGGTTATTGGTACCTGCTGCGCGGGGCCGGAATGACGTTGCTCATGGCGGGGGCATCGGTTGTTCCGGCCACGCTCCTCGGCATGCTGTTCGCTCTGGGCCAGATCTTCGGCGGCCGGATCAGCCGGGCGGCGATCGTCACTTACATTTTCGTGGTCCGCGGCATTCCGCTGCTGGTTCTGTTGACCTTCGTCTATTATTTGCTGCCGCTGACCGGGATCGATCTGCCGCCGTTCTGGGGTGTCGTGCTGGTGATGGCCTGCTATTACGCCGCGTTCATGGCGGAGGTGTTCCGCGCGGGGATCCTGTCCTTGCCGCAAGCCCAGTGGGACGCGGCGCGTGGACTTGGGATGAACCGGCGGCAGATGTTGTGGATTGTCATATTTCCACAGGCGTTCCGGCTGGCGGCGCCGCCTTTCGTCAACCTGTGCGCCAATCTGATCAAGGCGACATCGCTGGTGTCGGTGGTCGGACTGTGGGAACTGACAATGGCGAGCCGGGAAATCGTGGAGCGGACTCTCGCGCCGTTCCAGATCTTTATCGGTGCCGCGTTCCTGTACTTCTGCATGTGCTTCGCACTGTCACGCTACGGCAAGTACCTGGAGGGCCGGGTCCTTGCCGGACACTGAACCAGGCCGTATGGCGACCATGCCCCGCCTCATGCTGGAGATGCGGGGAGTCGCCAAGCGCTTCGGTGCCAACGAGGTGCTGCGGGGTGTGTCACTTTCGGTGCCGCGCGGTCAGACCGTGGTGGTGATCGGGCCGAGCGGATCGGGGAAAACGACGTTGCTCCGCTGCATCAACATGCTGGAGGACTACGAGGCGGGCATCGTCGCCGTGGACGGCGTGCCGATCGGTTACGCGGTCGATGAGAAAAGCGGCCGCCGGCAGCGCATGGCTGAGCGCGCCATCGCCGCCGCCCGCGAAACCATCGGCATTGTCTTCCAAAGTTATAACCTGTTCCCGCACATGTCGGTATTGAGCAACATCATCGCCGCCCCGATCCGGGTAAAAGGCGTGTCGCGCCCGCAAGCGGAGACCCGTGCGCGTGAGTTGCTCGCCATGGTCGGACTGTCGGATAAGGAGAAAGAGTATCCGGCGCGGCTCTCCGGCGGTCAGCAGCAACGTGTCGCCATCGCGCGGGCCCTGGCGATGGAACCGAAGATCATGCTGTTCGACGAGGTCACCTCGGCGCTCGATCCGGAGCTGGTGGGCGAAGTGCTGGCGGCGATGCGACAGCTCGCTCGCGACGGGATGACGATGGTCGTGGTAACCCATGAAATGAGTTTCGCCCGGGATGTCGCCGACCGCGTCGTGTTCATGGACGGCGGGGTGATCGTCGAGGAAGGCCCGCCGGAGACCATGTTCTCCACTCCGAAAACCGAACGGGTGCGTCAGTTCCTGAAGCGCCACAACGACCGTTATCGAATCTGACCCGTTACTGACGAAAGGAATTCGCGATGTCCGCGACCACACTGCCGAACACCACACTGCTCGAGGCGTATCAGGCGATGACCCCCGGTTCCGCGCGTTTGACCGAGAAGGCGCGCGGCCTGTTTCCCAGTGGGCTGACGCATGACAGCCGGCATTTCGATCCGTACCCGCTCTACATCACGCATGGGCAAGGGCCGGTGAAGTGGGACGTGGATGGCAACCGCTACGTGGATTATTTCGGCGGGCATGGGTCGCTGATCCTCGGCCACCATCATCCCGCGGTGACCGCGGCGGTGCACGCGGCCTACGATCGCGGCACCCACTTTGGCGCCGGTCATGAAGCCGAAATTCGCTGGGCGGAACTGATCACCGCCATGATTCCGTCAGCGGAACGAGTGCGCTTCACCAATTCCGGTACCGAGGCGACACTGATGGCGCTCCGGTTGGCGCGGGCGTACACCGGGCGCCAGAAGATCGTGCATTTCCGCGGGCATTTCCATGGCTGGCACGATCACGTGTCGAGCGGCTACTCGAACCATTTCGATGGCTCACCGACTGTCGGCGTGCTGACCGGTATCGCCGACAACGTGCTGATGGCCGATCCGAACGATGTCGCGGGGATCGACCGGTTGTTCTCCGATCACAAGGATATCGCCGCCGTGATCCTGGAGCCGACCGGCGCCAGCTTCGGCAAAATGCCAATCGAGACCTCGTTCCTGCGGCATCTGCGCGATCTGACCAAACAGGCCGGAACGATCCTGATCTTCGACGAGGTGGTGACCGGGTTCCGGGTGTCGCCCGGCGGACTACAGAAAGTGATCGGCGTCACGCCTGACATGACGACACTGGCAAAGATCCTGTCGGGTGGTCTGCCGGGCGGCGCGGTGGTGGGGCGAAAGGACATTTTCGATTTGCTCGACTTCCAGGTGATGAAAGCTCAGGGGAAGGAGAAGGTCGGGCATCAGGGGACGTTCAACGCGAACCCGGTGTCGGCGGCGGCGGGGATCGCGACGTTGGAGATCCTGTCGACGACCGATGCGTGCGAGAAGGCCAATGCGTATGGCGCGGCACTGCGGGCGAAGATGAACGAAGTGCTGGAAGACGAGCATGTGAAATGGGCGGTGCATGGGTCTTATTCCGGCATGCACATCTTCACCAATCCGGATGGCGAGGACATCGTGCCGTCGCGGTTCGATGCGGTGTCGTTCGTGCCGCGCATGATCAATAAGCCGCGGCATGACGGGATGCCGGTGAAGGTGCGCATGGGGCTGCTGGTCAACGGCGTCGACGTGAATACTGGCCCGTCCGGCACGATCTCGGCGACGCATGGGGAGGAGGAGATGGGGCTGACCGTCGATGCGTTCCAGGCGACGATCCGGGCGTTGAAGCGGGAAGGGGCGATTGGCTGAGGCCGAGTTGCCTCAACCGTTTGGTGGCCACCGGCTCAAAATCATCCGACCGTGTCAGTGAGTTGACGGGCAGCGAGGTACTTGGGGGTCAATCGCGGATTTGTGCGCGCTGGACGGCCACATTTGTCGCGAAGCGCACGAAGCCCCCAAAGCTCACGAAGATTGCGAGTGTGATTGAAGAAAACTTCGTGAGCTTTGGGGGCTTCGTGCGCTTTGTGATATATGGAACCGTTGACCGGCACGGACGATCGGAATGACCCGCCTCGCGTCGGCGCTTCGCTACCCCCCGCGCACGTACCGCTTCGTTAATATCCGCAGGTGATCCCGGAAATGCGGCCGCAGCCGTTCCGTCCACGGGGTCCCGGCCGCCTTCTTCCACGCGGCGGTCAACGGCAAATCCGGCGACTCAAGATGATATAGCGCCAGATAGCGGTGTGTTCCCTTGGTATCGCGGAACCGCCGGGCGCAAAGCGTCCCCGGCACCGCGGCAAGGCCCGGAATGTGTTCGTTATCGTACCATTCGTTGAACTCTTGTTCGTGCGCCGGATCGACGTTCATCGCGTTGACCAGCAATCCGCCCGTACCGGCCGGCGCGACCAGATCGCCCGGCAGAATTTGCTCGCCATCATGGCGCATCAATCGTTGCGCGATCTTGCCCATCCGCTTCGACCACACCGACAGGTTCTCATAGGCGATCGCGCGATACGGCGCGCTTCGCAGCACATCCAGGCTGTCCAGTTCGTAGCTCGCCACAGCGTGCTTCGGGTTGGCCACGCTGATCCAGCGCTCACACGTTCCGAAGCCGGGGACCCGCCGCCGTTCCGGGATGTGCTCCAGGTCATACCAGTCATGGAACTCGTCAGCCTGAGCCTTCGAATAATCGAACGCGACGAGAAGGATGCCCTTGGCCATGCTTTGCTCCTTTCATGAACGTGTATTATGCCGCCATGGGCCGGTCGCCCTCGACGATGATCCGCCACAGGATCCGGCTCTCGCTTCGGTCGTAGTCGCCATGCGCGCGATGCATGGTCGCGCGATCGTCGATGACCAGCACGTCGCCCTTGCGCCACTGGTGCGTATAAACGATCTCCGGCCGGATCATTCTGTCCAGCAGATCGGCCAAATACGCGCGACTGTCACCGGGCGACATGCCCTCGATGTACGCGGTCTTGGTGATGTGAAAATACATCGCCGGCGAGCCATGCACCGGATGGATCCGCACCATGGGATGCATGATCGGTTTGCCGAATTTCTCGGCGTCCTCCGGCCGAACATCCTTGTGATGATCGTCCAACGTGTTGACCGTGCGCAGTTCCCGCAATTTCGCCTGTTCCGCGTCCGGCAGCGCGGCGTACGCCGCCCGCATGTTCGCGACACTGGTGCCGCCACCCCGGGAGGGGATTTCCACGCCATAAAGCATGGTCGCCGCCGGCGGCCGCTCGCGGTTGGTGTGATCGGTATGCCAGCGCTCGGCCGGTTGCTGTCCATTACGGTGCCAGACCAGTCCGATATCGGGATGATCCGGCATGTTGTGCTGTGAGTAATGCTGCCGCATCGGCGGCCCGAACGCCGCCGCCGCCGCCAAATATTGCTCCGGAGTCAGCGACTGATCATGGAACACCAGTGCCAGATGCTCAGCCAACGCCCGAGACAGCGCATCCTTCGTTGCCGCGTCGAGCGGCCGGCTCAGATCGACGCCGGAAATCTCGGCGCCCAGAGTGGGCCGCAGCGGTGTGATGGTGATCGCCATGGCGTCCTCCCGACGAATTGGGCTCGGAGCGTAAACCCATTCGCGGGAAGCGCAAACTCTCGGGCCGTGCCGCGTGAGAGGCTACGTCTGCACCCCGGATCTCGCCGGCTGCGTAATCCGCAACGCCCGCCGCAGAGCCGCCGCCGCGCGGGTCAGATCGGCCTCGACCACGGCGGCGGCGCCATCGATCGTGTCCAGGCGCCGTCCGCGAACCGCGGTCAGGATCGCGCGCAGCCGCGCTTCCAGCACCGCCATCCCATAACCCCCCGCCATGCCAACCATCGCATGCGCCTGGGCGGTGATCGAACCGACGGAGCCCGCCGCGAGCGACCGCCGCAACGCCGGTAGCCGGTGGAACATGTCGGCGATACATTCCTCCACCATCTCCAGCAGTTCTTCGCGCGGGAGATTGGACCGCAATTCCACGATCCGCTCGGCTGCCAGGATCGGAATCCCCTGCTCCGACTCCTCCTCCAGCCCAGACATGGATCCCAGTACTGGGCCGAACGACCGGCTCAGCCAGACGTGCCGGGCGACCGCGCCGGCGAGTTCTTCCAACGTCGGGTTCGCGGCGAGAACGTCGTCCGCGCCCGCGTCACGCCAGGAACGTTCATCGACTTCCTCATGCGGCGGCGCCAGCACGATCGTCGGTGAAAGCCGCGCCGGTCCCGGCAGGTCGCGAATGGTTTCGAGAGTGGCCTCCACGGTCAGGTCGGGCAGCAGCGTATCGATGAAGGCCACGTCATACGGCGCGTTCTTCAGCGCCTGCACCGCGTCCTCACCTGTCGTGACGGCATCGACCATGTGGCCGTCGCGTCGAAGCATCGTCACCGCCGCCGACCGTAGGCCGGTCGCGACGCCGACCAGCAGAATCCGCGTGCGCGGCAAGGGCCGTCCCTCGGCGGGCGCCTGCCCAGGCGCACGGCCGCGCTGACCGGGCAACAGGTCGGGTGGGAGGGTCAGGATGAAGTCGTTGCCGGTGCGGCCGTCGATCGTCGACCACCGTTCGCACCGCAGCTGTCCACCCATTAATGTCGTCAGGTGGTGGGCGATGGCGGGGCCAAGACCGGTGCCCATGACATGGCCTCCGGCGACACGGGTGCCGGCACCATCCGACCCCACTTCTTCATTCGATTGACCGGGCACGGCGATGGCGTCGAACGTGGGGAACATGGCGGCGCGCATTTCATCCGAGATTGGTGGGCCGAAGCCGCGAATGGTTACCCGAAGCGCGACCCGATCGCCATGTTCGTCCTCGCCGCCGTCCGCCAGCAGCCACATCGTGTCCGGTCCCGCGAACCGCAGCGCCTCGGACAGCAACACGGTCAGGATCTGGCGGATCCGATCGGGATCAGCGATCAATTCAGCGGGCGTGGTCCCGTTCACGACCTGATAAACCGTGATACCGCGATCCAGCGCGGCCGGTTGGATCGTATCGACGATGTCCCGCAACAATGGTCCGACCGCGATCAGTGCCGGCTGCGGCACCACGGCGCCCGCCTCCATCAGCGGCACCTCCACGGCCTCGGTCGCGAGGCTCGCCAGGCTATCCCCCACGCGGCCAATGGGGCCGAGCGCGCTCGCCGATATGCCCATGCCGCGAAGCCGAGCGATCGATCGCGTCAGCATGTCCACCCGCGAACTCAGTTCGTACGAGATCACGTCGAGGAATCGCATCCGGGACAATTGTTCCCGGCGCAGCGCTTCGCGCGCGTCCCGCAACGCCTGCCTGGCCCGGCGGGCTTCGGTGACGTCGGTATAGAGTGCGACGAAACCGCCTTCGGCCAGCGGCCGGCACCGCAGCTCGATGACCCGCTCGGCGGCGTGGAAACTCAGGCTGGCGCCGAAATTGCCGGCGCGGAGCAGCGTGATCCGCCGGTCCACTTCCGCGTCCACATCCCCGACCTCACCGAAATACCCCGCCAGGGCCTGGGTTTTCAGCACGTCTTCCATCGGCATGCCGGTGCGGATGAAGCTGGCGTTGACGCCGGAGCGCTCGGGAAACAGCGCGTTCCATTCGACCAGGTTCAGATGCGCGTCAAAGATGGCGACACCGTCGGCGACCGCCTCGAACGTGGCGTGCAAACGCCGCTCGATGGCGTCGGCATGGGCGCGCGAAACCTCGGCCAGCGCATGGGCGGCGGCAAGATGGGCCTGGGCATCGGCAGCCTTCACCTCACGCCGCCGGCCCGCGCGCAGCGCGGCGAGTACGAGGATGGTCAACAGCACGGTGAGGCCGGTGATGCCGCCGGCGAACAACCGCGCCTGAAAGCGCCAGATCGCGACTGGCCCCAGAGCTTCCTGCTCGTTCACGCCGGTGATCACCGCCAGATCGCGACCGGGTATTCGCCGGAAGCCGTGAAAACGAACGGTCGCGTCGGTGGCGGACGGTCCCGTCCAGAGGCCGGCATCCTCGGCGTCGATCGCCGCGAACATCTTGGTATCGGCGATGCTGGCGTCCGGCGTGCCGCCCGCCGTACCCCAGGCCGCGCGCAGCTTGCCGTCGCTCAGACCGATCACGGCGGCGAACTCGTCGCCCGCCGGCGCCGAGGCCGAGAACATGTCGGTCAGCGCCGACACCCGATAGTCGGCGTCGATGATGCCGGCGAAGGAGCCGTCCGGATGGTGCAGAGTGCGCGCCGCGTCGAGATGCCACTGCCGCATGATCGGATTGACCGATGCGCCACCCAGATAAAGCGTTGGCTTGTCGTTGGTGTGCTCGGCGGCGTCGCGGAAGACGTCAAGATCGCCAACGCGCTGGCCGATGAAATCGGGCACCGATGATTGGCGGATGATCCCGTTCTCGTCCGCGAGGAACATATCGCGGGAGATTCCCTGAAGGATCACGGCGCGCGCCCGCTCGGTCTCGAGATTGAACCGGCGCGGGTCCGCCTCCCAGTCCCGCACCATCATGTCGAGGGTCTGGTCGAGCGCGAGGGTCTGGCGGCTGAGCTGTTCGGCGTAGCTGGCGGCGAGACCGCTCACGATCGCGTTCGTCCTGCGGATCGTGTCGAGCCGCTGTGTTTTGGTGGTCCGTTCAACGGCGTACCAGGTGAACGCGATCACGCCCACGGCAAGACCGAGCGTCATCAGGGCGGTCAGGGCGAAGCGGGCGGAACGCAGGAAACCGGGCGATGTCACGGAGAGCGGACTTCCATTGGTTTAAGTCAGTGAGACAGATTGGCGGGATGCTGACCCCTAACGTCCATCTTGATACAAACCTGCTTCATCTGCCGATCAGCTTTCCATCCGATTAAGATCGTGGACCAAGATACGATATTTAGCATGCCGCTGTATAGTTTTTGTAAGAATTGGGACAAAAATTGCCTTCACGGGCCGGTAGCGCCCTGGGTGCCGGCGCTCGCGCGAGTGCCGGAGGTATACTCTTGCCCTTGATCCCGTCGGGTGCGATGACGTGAGGCTGACACTGTGTCAAATATGTCCAATGGGGGCAATGAGGTCGGTATGGCGAAGATCAAGGTTAAGACGCCTGTCGTGGAACTCGACGGGGATGAGATGACCCGCATTATCTGGGGGTTCATCAAAGACAAGCTCATCCTGCCCTACCTCGATATCGACCTGAAGTATTACGACCTCAGCATCGAGTATCGCGACCAGACGGACGATCAGGTCACCGTCGACGCGGCGCACGCCATCGCCCAGTACGGGGTCGGCGTGAAATGCGCCACCATCACGCCGGACGAGGCGCGGGTGAAGGAGTTCAACCTGAAGCGCATGTATCGCAGCCCGAACGGCACTCTGCGCAATATTTTAGACGGCACCATCTTCCGTGAGCCGATCATCTGTGAGAACGTGCCTCGGCTGGTGCCGGGTCAGGTCCAACCGATCTCGGTCGGCCGCCACGCCCACGGCGACATCGGATCGCGCCACCGAACCGCGAGCGCCCGGCAAGGGCAAGGTCACGATGTCCTACCAACCGGAGGGCGGCCGACCAGCCCAGACGCTGGACGTGATCGACTTCGGCGAGGGTGGCGGTGTGGCGATGGCCATGCACAACACCCGTAAGTCCATCGAGGGCATCGCCCGCGCCAGCTTCAACCATGCGCTATAATGCGGCTGGCCGCTGTGACCATGGTGACGCCGTCGGCCATGCCGCCGGGCGCGGCTTCCGGATGTTCGGCCTTCGCTTCGGCCTCGGCCTTGGCGACGTGCTATCGCGTGTTGGCGGCCGCCAGGTCGGCCTGGTCTTCGGCCTGGCTTCGCAATCGGACCCTGGCCAGTTCGGAACCACGTTGATAAAGGCCGCCGACGGCGAACAGCAACACCGTGATGAAACCGGCGAGCCGCGGAATGTGCCATTTCATGCGGGCGGCGAGGCGCGTGGCCTCCTCTTGTTCCATCGCCGCGGTCAGGATCGGGTCGCGGCCGGGAATGCGGCTGCAGGCGTGCAGCCGGGTCGCCGAGACACAAGCCAATGGCCCGCAGGTTCCGCATAAGATCACTTGCGTGGAAATTTGCCGAAAGGGTCGGGACGGAGATGGCGCCGCATCCTCAACGACTAACAGTCACCCGCCGTGCGTGGCCGCTCGCGCGACCGTTGATGACCGCGCACGGGGTCAAGACCACGGTCGACGTCGTTGTCGCCGAAATCTCCGATGGAGACTCACGTGGCCGCGCCGAAGGCGTACCGCTTCGGCGGTACGGCGAGAGCTTCGACAGCGTCGCCGCCGCGCTTGATGCGATGAAAGGCGCGGTCTTCTCGGGGCTCAACCGTGACACGCTACAACATGCGCTGCCGCCGGGCGCGGCGCGCAACGCTCTCGACTGCGCATTCTGGGACATCGATGCGAAGCGCGCTTATCGCAGTGTAGCGGAGCTGGCCGGGCTCGGCGCGGTGCCGCCGCTCATGACGGCGTTCACGATCGCCTTCGATACACCGGAGAAGATGGCTGAGCTCGCGGCCGCCAATCGCGCCCGGCCATTGCTCAAATTGAAACTGGGTGGCGACGGCGATGTCGAACGCGTGCGGGCGGTGCGGCACGCGGTGCCGGCGTCGCGTCTGATCGTCGATGCCAATGAGAGCTGGAATGAGGCCCAGCTTCGCGAATTCATGCCGGCGCTCATCGATTGCAGGGTCGAACTGATAGAGCAGCCGCTGCCGGCCGACGCTGATGACGCGCTGGCGCGGTTGGAGCATGCGATCCCGCTCTGCGCCGACGAATCCTGCCGGACGCTTGCCGATCTCGACCGGCTCGACGGGAAATACGAGGCCATCAATATCAAGCTTGATAAGGTGGGCGGGCTGACCGAGGCGCTCGCGCTGGCGGCGGAAGCGAAGCGGCGCGGCTTGCGGATCATGGTCGGTGGCACGATCGGCACGTCGCTTGGGATCGCGCCGGCGCTGCTCGTCGCGCAGCTTGCCGAGATCGTCGATCTCGACGGGCCGTTGCATTTGGCATCCGATCGCGTTCCGGGACTGCGCTATGAGGGCAGCACGATCCGTCCGGGCGAGCCGAATCTTTGGGGCGGGCCTGGTTGAGTTGGAGCATCGGCCAGTGAATTGGTCGGCCGGCTCCTCCCGAGTCGGCTTCGCGCCCATGTTGGTCGTTCAAGTTCGTGATGTCCATTCTCAACAGCGGACATTCAGGAAGCTTCGATCGGTGCAATACCAAGGGGTCTGTGGTGGGTGGGAAGCGGGAATAGCTCGAAGGTCTGCTTCGAGATCGACAGCAGCCAGCCCCCGGATGGTAGGAATGCGCCAGGAGCAGATGGTCAGGCGGGCAATCGAGTTGGCGATGTCTGTAAATCACCATTCCGATTACTCTTAACAAACAAGGCCATCGGCGCACTGGCGAGATGGTGCTCGGAGTTGGACATCAAGAGGAGCCGATTGACGGTGTTGTCTTGAATGCCGCTTGCGGGCCAAAGACACGATACCCTCGCTTCCGATAGCTGCGCTCCGGACTTCCTTGCGGCCGGCACTGTTGAGGCTTGGACGCGCTTGAATTCAGCATTGAGGCTGGCTTCGACATTGGGCTTCGGGCCTCTCTCCGACAGCACCGAAAGGTACTTGAAGACCTTTCGCATTATGCCCGGATAACCTCGAAATATCCCATTCTCGGCAAGCGCGCCGATTTCACGAACATCGTGCGGGAAGACAAACTCCGCTCTCTCCATGGCAACTCGTAGCTGGGTAAGCGGTGATGCGCCCTGAATGCCGCGCCCAGCGGCCGCCATTAGTTCCCGCCAACGGAATACGCTGTCGGTGACGATGCATGAGCCGGTGGCCTGCGCGAGGTACATCGTGATCTCGAAGTTTGGCGCCATCTTCAGCGGCATGAGTTGTCCGCCGCTCTTCCCGCCTTCGAGCGATCCCTCTTGCAGCACTGCAAGCGGGTCTCGTTCCCGAATCATATCGAAACCATCGAGAACACCCTCCAGAGCCTTTTCGTCCAGTTCAGGAGAATCCCGAAGAACTTGGTGCCGAAGCGCCTCGCGTGGCAACAGCAACATGCTCCGCTTATGGTCCTCCTTCATCATCTCCATGATACCGGCTTCTTCCTTGGGATCGACTTTCATTCCCTGCGATCGAAACTTGGCCATTTGGAACATCTGGTCGCGCAGGTGAAAATCGAAATTGCAAGGATCGGGAAATAGGGTGACGAACCCTTGCTCAACAAGCGGCATGATCGCCATGAACAAGACGACCGACTTCAAGAATTCCTGCCGATAAGATTTGGGGTTCTCCAGCGGACTGAACTCCTTGGCGACGGTCCGAGGATGGATGAAGGGGTGCTCGATCAGCAGTTCGTCGAAATAGAGTGACAGGCCGAGCGCACAATTCGAAATGACCGACGGGTGAAGAACGCCGGTGTAAATGCCGCGCGCCTCCCCGTCGGGCTTCGGCAGCATCGCTATCAGGTTTGTCTCGCGCGGCCACAAGGCGTCATAGAGACCGTAGACGTCTTTGATCTTCTCGTCCGTGATTTCGCGGCGCACAGTGGCCCAATCACGGTCTTCCGTGACCCCGAGTATTTTGGACATGCCAGTGAACAGCATCAAGTTGCGCTCGCGGATACTGCGCTCCTCCCATGTGGGGCGGAGGGCAACGCGCTTGTGCTCACAGCATGCGCCAAACGCGCGGCCCGACCCGCAACCGCAGAGATCGCGAGCGTGGGGCGTCTTCGATGGCGGCTTCTTCTTTAGAAACTCGCGTTCCTTTTCGGTCCTGCCAAAAGCGTCCTGATAGTAGAATTCGCCGCTCTTGAAGCGAGCGTACAGCTCACCGCCGAAGTGCCAAAGATCATTCTTGGGTGGAAGGAAGGTACTGCGCAGGTCGACCCAGGGTTCAGCAGACGCGGTCTCCGGGTAGAGCCATTCCGCTTTGCCGGCGGCGATATACCGCTTCGCCCCCGCCTTGAGTACGCGGTTGACGCGAATGACCTCATTGCTCGTCAGTCCGCGCGTACGAATAAAGGTGTCGGTGCGCACCGTCGAATTATGGTATACCCCGACTCGACGGAAATCCGGAAAATCCCCTTGCGAATCCCCTGGGGGTC
>CALFNB010000231.1 GCA_937902425.1 uncultured Acetobacteraceae bacterium
TGTGCTGGCCAGTACCGGCACTGAAACCAACCCTGAATCGAGCACAACCCCAGAGGAAATCGGAACCGAGGAGCCCGCGGCGCCGCCGCCGGCGAAGCTCGCGACCCCGCCGGCCGCGCCAGGACCGGGCGACGTCGTGCCGCCGCCGGAGGGAGTTTGCGTTGGCGCGAAGGCAGCCCCCGGATCGATAACCGAGAAATCACTCAGTGGCAAAATGCCCGGCTGCGTGTCGCCGGTGTTTGCAATGGTCCCATCCTGCCCAAATATCGTGGCCATTTACCAATCCCTTAACCAAAACGTCCCAAACTTCTACACGGGAATGATAAAAAGGTAAATTCCTGTTGTTTAGTCAGACGGCGGTGCTTTTCCAATCGTTGAAACGGATCGCCATGGAAAATACGGTTGTAATCCACGCCGCGACTGTTTTGAAACCTTGCCGTACCCGGTGGGTCCTCACATTGGCGCCGGCTGGCTTCGTATGTGCAGCCCGTTATCATCGTATGATGCCATTATCGCGGAGTCCCGCAACCGTTGGCCGAACGCCCATTTCATCCTGTGCTTCGGCTCGGATTCGCGATCGTCACGATCCTGCTCGGCCTCGCCGCGACGGAGATGGCGATGCGATACCTCGACCGTCCGCGCGGTGTCATCAGCGGCTGGCGCACCACCGAACCGCTCGGACCAGTCAACCAGTTCGGTTTCCGCGGTCAGCCCTCGCCGTCGCTTCGGACCACCGATTTCGTGGTCATCCTGACCGGCGGAGCCGCTGTCGAGTGCCTCGCATGCCCGCGGAATGAAACCCTGGATCTGATGCTGGAGCGGGCGGTGCGCCAATATAATCCCAATGCCCGGGTCGTGACCCTCGGCGGCGGCGGCTATAACCAGGACCAGGAGTATCTCGCGCTCCACGCATTCCTCGCGCTCCGGCACGCTGACCTGGTCGTCGACTGGGCCTCGATCGCCGATGATGTGCCGGGCAACACGTTTCGCTCCGGGCAGCCGCGGCCAGGCCAGACACGGCCCAAACCGACGTTCGCCCTGCGCGGCGGCGACAGTGCCGGCCCGACCGAGGGGCTCGGCGCGCCGGTCTACAAGACGAAAATTTCGACGTTGTCATGGCCGCTGTTCATCGATCTCGACCGCAACTGGACGACGCTGCTGCCAAAGCCCGATCCCGGCGCCGCCAGCCCTCCGCCAGGCGCGGAGACGCTGTCGCATGTGCATGAGCCGTTGGAACAGCAGCGGACCCCATGGTCGATCTGGATGTCCCCGAGGCCCGCCCGGGTCAGCTACGGCATCGCTTTGACCCGCGCGCTGTTTCGGCACATGCGGCAGCTTTCGATGCTGCGGGGCGCTCGCTTCGTCGTGCTGATGACGCCGGACCCACCTGGGCATCGGACGGACGCTCCGATCGCGCTGGAGCACGACGGACATTGGTTCCTCGCCGATCCCGCGACGCGGGACGCCGCGATCGCCGAAGTCACCGCCGGCTTCGATACCATGACACTGGCGGCCGACGACGCCCCGCCTCCGTCGCCCGAAGCTCAGAGGCAAATGATGGCGCGTCTGGCCGATGCCTTGAACCAGCGGCAATTGTTGACCCCGGTGGCGACGGACCGGCCGCGTCACTGAGACGAGGACCTGTGTCCGTAATCGTTATCCCGCCGTAATCGTTATCCCGCCGCCTCCGGATGACGACCCCGTCGGATGCTCCATCCTCACTGACCCCGAGCCCTCGCTGACCCGAGCCCTCACTGACCCGAGCCCTCACTGACCCGAGACGGAAGGTGCCGCCGTCTGTTCCGAAGCGGGCGCCCCCGCCGCCGCGGCGGGCGGGATCAGTTGCAACGCGGAGAACGGTGTCGCCACTCCCACCACCTGGAACCGCCCCTTCAACCGGCGATTGAACTCGCGGCCCACCGGCCAGCGGCCAAACGGGGTGCACATGATGCGGCATTTGATCTGCAGCGCCGTATCGGTGATCCGATCGAGCCCCCACACTTCCAATTCGTCGAGGATGATCGTGCTCCAGGCTTCTTCCTCGCGCATTTCCCGCACGATCGCGCGCATCTGGTCGGTCACCCGGTCGATATCCTCGTCGGCCGCGATATTCACCGAGATGACCGCCCGGCTGTAATCGCGCGTCATGTTGATCACGGTCGTGACGGCACTGAACGGAATGACCACGACCGAGCCGTCCTCGGTGCGCAGCCGGATCGTCCGCACCGACAGGCTTTCCACCAGCCCGGCCTGGTCGCCGACTTTGACCACGTCGCCGACCTGCATCGTGTTCTCCAGCAGCAGGAACACGCCGGTGATGACGTCCTGCACCAGCTTCTGCGAGCCGAAGCCGATCGCCACGCCGACGATCCCGGCGCCGGCCAGCAAGGGGGCGATGTTGACGCCGATCTCGCTCAGCACCATCAGGCCCGCGACGACGGCGACGGTGATCCCCAGCGTGGTGCGGATCAGCGGCAGCAGCGTCCGCAGCCGCGCCGAACGCGCCGCCTGCGCCCCGAGCCGCAGCGTCTCCAGATGCATCTGGATCGCGATGTTGACGCCCTCCCACACCGCGAAGGCGAGCGCGATCGTTACTGTCAGGGTCACGAATCCGGAAACCACGCGCTGACCGACGTCGGTGGTCAGCAGCCAGCTCAGGCCGCCCACACCGTAAAGCTGCAGCAACGCCAGCAGTGCCAGCACGTTGATCGCCAGCGTCGCGAGCCGCAGGATCGCCGGATGGTAGACGCTCAACCGGCGCCGTAACGGATTGACCGGCGTCGGCGCGGCCGCTTCGGATGCCTCCGGCCGGGCGGCTCCGAGCACGGCGTGGACCGCCGTTCGCGCGATGGCCGCCACGAGAACGACCGAAGCCGTCATGACGAAATACCACAGGATCCGGGCGAACGCGTCCGGTGCGCCCAGGGTCCAGGCGAGCCAGGCCGCGGCGAGAAAGAACAGCGCGATCCAATGCCAATACCGCGCCAGTCCGTTACGCGACCACGCCAGCACGCCGATGGCATCGGGTCGCGCGCTGAGCCATCGCCGCACCGACCGCCGCCGCTGCACGACGATGATGGCGAGGCAGATCAGCAGCGCCAGGCCCACCACTTTCTGCAACGCCGCGTGCGCGGAAGGGGACAGCCCGAGCAGCAGCGCGACCACCCCGATCGCGTAGCCCGGCACGGCGATCAGGATCAGGCGCCGTCCCCAGCGCATCAGATACGCCGCCGCCGAGGGTCGCATCGAAAGCAGTCGCAGACCTGGCGGGTCAGGCGTGAACAGCAACGTCAGTCCCGCCAGCAGCGTCTGGCTGGCCGCGACCGCGTCCAGTACCGCCAGGATCACGAGCCGACTGCCCTGCGGCCCGCCCAGGTCCGACGCCGCCGCCATATGGCCGGCGATCAGCAGGCCGAGAACCGGCATCATTTCCAGCGCGAACCTGGCGAGGCCGAGACCGACTCGCCGTGCCGGCCTGTCGCGGTGGGGGTCCCGCCGGCTCGGCGGCGGCTCGACCGCGCCTCGTTCGGCGCGGGATACGGCATCCTCCTCCTCGGCGCCCGATGGTCCGCGTGCTGGCCGCGCATGGCCGGCGACCAGCACGCGGACCATCGGCCGCCGCAGCATGGCGCGCAACGCCAGTTCAACGCCCAGAG
>CALFNB010000232.1 GCA_937902425.1 uncultured Acetobacteraceae bacterium
AGGAAATGAGCAGCGCCGACGCGGAGTGGAAGCGGCAGGCCGCGATAATGGCATGCCAGATGTTCAATTCCTCGCTGGTGGTGCCTATTCTGGCAGATGCGGCCAACCGTGAGTTCGGACTCCTGAAGGAGCAAGCGGTCAAGGCGCTGCAGCGATTGGCGGGGCTGACCGTGTCGGTGTAGGGCAGATCGATGAAGTCGAACAATTGCACGCCAAGGTTCGCGAGCAATGAGGTCAACACCGGATTGCTCGCGCCCCCGGAGAAAGGCGTGACCGACCAGCCGACGCCGGCCGGGGTGACCTCGCCATTCTGCGCGCCGTAGTAGTTGAACCGGATGTCGATATCGTTGAGCGCGAGGCCCTTGTGCAGCGCGGTCAGATCGACCTGATACGCATGCGTTCCGTCCACCGCCGCCGTGCAGGCGAGGCCCGAAGTGGCGTTGATCGCCGCCGTGGCGTTGGTCGCGATCGTAGACGCGGTGTCGCCGAGGTTGACCGCGACCGGCACCGATACGCCCATCAAATACAGCGCCATCGTGCCGGCCGCCGCCGCCGGACCGGTGAAACTGATGCTTCCGGTCGCCGCCGTGCCCGCGCCCGCGTCCGCCAGCGGGCCAAGCCAGACCTCGCCGAACGGATCCAGCGCCCGATAGGCGGCGTACTTCAACGCGAGCATGGAGTTGACACCGCAAAGGCCGTTGACCTGTGTCTGACTGTAGGCCTGGACGGCGATGTTGACAGCGGCGGTGCCCGCGCTGGTGATCTGCCCGATCAGCAGCGCCCGTTGACTTTGCGTCGCGGTGTTTGCCTGGCTCGGGTCGAATTCGACGTTGACCCCGGATGGTCGCCAGGACTGCGACGGGAAATATTTGAACGCCAGACCACCGCCACTCATGCCGTTGGCTCCGGTGGCGCGGCGTCCTCGGGACCTGGGTCCTCGGTGCCAGCCACCTCGGTCGCGTTCTCGATTACCTCCCCGCTGGCGGTAACCCGCCGAACAGCTGGTGCCGTGGAAATCGGTTCGGCCGGTATGACATCCTTGTCGCGCAGCCTCCGGATCCAGAATTGCGTCTCGGGTACGTCCTCACCCAACGGCGACAAAAACCGGCCGTTCGGCGCGCGCACGACAAGCGGGCGGTCGCGGTCAGCCTGCCGCGGTCCGGGCTTAACGAACATTATTACCTCGAAATTGGGGATTGAAGCTGGAGCCTCTACGGCGTCAGCAAACAGTTTCTTCAACGACTACCGGTGTGGCGAGATCGACCGGATTGTCGGGTTGAATTGTTTCGGTGACGTTGGTCAGCGGATCGCCGCGTGGAATGAACCCGTCGGCATCGCTGATCGTCGCGTCGAAGCTCATCCGATACATCCAGAACAGGCGGGCGCGGTCGAACGTCAACAGTTCGCCGCCCGCGTAATAAAGCCCTCGCGCCCCGCGCTCAGGGTCGATGACCCAACTCAGCAGCGCCCGGAACATCGCGTATTTCATCGCTTCGACCTGGCTCACCGCCGCCTGGCCGCGCCGGTCGGCCGAGGCGTCGAACATGACGATGACACCGATGGTCTCGATGACCTCTTGCAGGTTGCCGTCCAGCAGATCGTTGCTACCGGGTTCGTCCTCCAACGGGATCACCACGGCCGAGGGATAGGCCAGTTTGCCGGTCTTCGGATCGTTGATGGTGATGACCGTCTCGGCCCCGTTTTCGAAGTCGGCCGCGCCACCGACGCGGCCTCCAAGCTCCGGGCAATAGCGCCGGAGCTGCCCGATCACGCGCGAGATGTCCATTACTTTTTCCCGCGCTGAAATTTAAGTCCGCTCTGGATCGCCGCGCGCACCCGCTCGCCCAGTCCACCGGCGATGACCTGATCGAGGGCGGGTCCTAAGAACGGGCGCGGCAGCAGGATGCGGTTCTTCGAGATCGCGCCGCGTTTCATCCGAAAGACCAAGCCACCAATTGACCCGCGCCGACTGACCTTGATCGCCATCAGAAGCCTCGCCTTGTGATCCGCGCCATGACCATGTTCGCCCGGTTGCGCGTGTCGCCACCGCCGCCTTTGGCGCCCAACGACAGGAACAGCGCGTAGAACTCCGAGGCGCGGATCGTCACGCCCTCGCCATCCTTCCACACACGAGCCCGGATCGAGCGCGCCAGTTTGCCGGACACGCTGCGTGGCGGCTCGCCCGGCAGCGACGGATGCTTGCGGCTGCCCGCCCGGATCATCGCCCGCGCGCGGGCAGCGACCTCGTTGCCGGCGGCGCCCAGGACCGCGCGCACCTGGTTCTTCCCCGCGATGACCGTCCAGCCTGGCGGGACCGTGATCTGTAGAAGGGCCATCAGGCGCGTTGCTCCAGTTCGCAATCCATCCGGAGAAACCGCTGGCGGCCGTCGATCGACAGCACCCGCCGCACCCGGAATCGTTCAATCATGTTGCTTTGGTCGGGCCGTTTGGTGACCCGAAATATAACGTGCGTGGTATCGACCCAATCGAGCCAGCGGATGATGATGCGATGAGTGACCGGGGTCTCGACCTGTTCGGTCGCGTAGAAGGTCAGCGCCCCGATCGGTTGCACGTCGGCGCGCACCGACTGCATTTCCGCCAGAGTTTCGACGATTCCCGGACTGTCCGGGTCCGGCTCCTGTTCGCGGGTCGCGATGACCACCCGCCAGCGCAACGAGCCGATCCTGACCGCGTTCGGGTCAGGCCCCGGGTCCCGCGTCATCTGCACCGCAACCTACCCGCCGAGGAATTGGAGCCGCGTGCGGTCCAGCAGGCGCATCGCCGCCTCGGGCATTGTCTCGCCGGTATCGCCGCGGTGCTCATAAAAATAAGCCGTG
>CALFNB010000233.1 GCA_937902425.1 uncultured Acetobacteraceae bacterium
CTAGAGGCTTCTTGGTCGACTCGTCATTCATGTGACTACCGTAGCATTTGGTGTCTTGAATTCACACGTTGAGGTAAGAATCGCTAAGTGTCGGCATCATGGCAGATTTCTTATCAGATTGGTAGCCTACATACTTGCTGCCAGGCCACTGCGTGACGCTCGATTTCTGATTTCAGGTGGCCACTCTTTTTTGGAGAACCATAGGTTCCCATATCAATTTCCCCATGTAACGCCAAGCGCCCCGATTGTTCATGCGCCTGCGCCCACGTACGTGGAACAGACGGTCAAGATCAACAATCCCATCAGCCGTCGAAGAAGACCCTATCGCCCCGCCTACGCCGTCCGGTCCCCCGTCATCCCCAACGCCGCCTGCGCCGCCGCCAGCCGTGCCACCGGCACCCGGTATGGCGAGCACGAAACGTAATCCAGCCCAATCAGCTCGCAGAACGCGATCGAAGCCGGATCGCCGCCATGCTCCCCGCAAATCCCCAGCTTCAGGTTGTTCTTGGTCGCCCGGCCCTTTTCCGTCGCGATGCGCACCATTTCACCGACGCCCTCGATGTCGATCGAAACGAACGGATCCTTCGGCAGGATCCCCAGTTCGACGTAATGCGGCAGGAACGTTCCGGCATCGTCGCGCGACAGGCCAAACACCGTCTGCGTCAGGTCATTCGTGCCGAAACTGAAGAAATCCGCGATCTCGGCGATTTGACCCGCCAGCATCGCCGCCCGCGGCAGCTCGATCATCGTGCCGACACTGTAATCAATCGTCGTGCCGGTCTCCGCGAACACCGCCTTCGCGACCCCATCCACCTGAGCCCGCGTGATCTCCAGTTCCTTCTTCGTCGCGATCAGCGGGATCATGATCTCCGGATGCGGGGCGCTGCCGGTTTCCTTCGCCACCGCGAGCGCGCCCTCGAAGATCGCGCGCGCCTGCATTTCGTAGATTTCCGGGAACGAAATCCCCAGCCGGCAGCCGCGATGGCCCAGCATGGGATTGGCTTCGGCGAGTTCGGCGCCGCGACGCTGGATCGTTTCCAGGTTGACGCCCAGAGCCTGCGCCACTTCCTCCATCTCGGGTCCGGAGTGCGGCAGGAATTCGTGCAGCGGCGGATCGAGCAGGCGGATGGTGACCGGCAGACCGGCCATGATGGTGAACA
Organism: uncultured Acetobacteraceae bacterium; assembly: GCA_937902425.1. GTDB lineage: Bacteria > Pseudomonadota > Alphaproteobacteria > Acetobacterales > Acetobacteraceae > Rhodopila. Next base: position 1,161 of record CALFNB010000233.1, read on the forward strand.
ACTGGCGGAAATCCTCGCGCTGATACGGCAGCAGCCGAGCCAGAGCGTCGCGCCGATCGGCCAGCGAACTCGCCATGATCATCTGCCGCACGGCGAGGATGCGCTGCGGATCGAAAAACATGTGCTCGGTGCGGCAAAGACCGATGCCCTCGGCGCCGAACTTCCTGGCCGTTTCGGCGTCCAGCGGCGTCTCCGCGTTGGCGCGTACACCCATACGGCGGCAGTCATCGGCCCATTGCATCAGCGTGCCGAAATCGCCGGACATCGCCGGTTCGATCATCGGGACTGTGCCGATGAACACCTCGCCCGCCGCGCCGTCCAGCGTGATGATCTCCCCGGCGTTCACCGTCTTGCCGGCGCTCGACAGCGTCTGTGCTCCGTAGTCGACCCTGATGCTGCCGGCACCAGCCACGCAGGGCCGGCCCATGCCGCGAGCCACCACCGCCGCGTGGCTGGTCATGCCGCCACGCGTGGTCAGGATGCCGCGGGCGGCGTTCATGCCGTGAATATCTTCCGGACTGGTTTCGATGCGCACCAGGATCACCGCCTCGCCCTTCTGCGCCCGGCTCTCGGCCTCATCGGCGTTGAACACCACCGCACCGGAGGCAGCGCCAGGACTGGCCGGCAGGCCTTTGGCGAGCACGGTACGCGGCGCCTTCGGATCCAGTGTCGGATGCAGCAACTGGTCCAGCGAGGACGGGTTGACCCGCCGCACCGCCTCGGCGCGGTCGATCAGGCCCTCGTGCGCCATCTCCACCGCCATGCGCAGTGACGCCGCGGCGGTGCGCTTGCCGTTGCGGGTCTGTAGCATGAACAGCTTATGCCGTTGCACGGTGAACTCGATGTCCTGCATGTCGCGGTAATGCTGTTCCAGCCGCTGCCGGACCGCCATCAATTCGGCGTAGGCCTCCGGCATCGCGGTTTCCAGCGCGACGTCGCCGTCGCGAGCCGCCGCCCCCGACAACGGTTGCGGCGTCCGTATCCCCGCCACCACATCCTCACCCTGGGCGTTCACCAAATACTCGCCGTAGAACATGTTCTCGCCGGTGGAGGGATCGCGGGTGAAGCAAACGCCGGTGGCGCAGTCGTCGCCCATGTTGCCGAACACCATGGCCTGGACATTGACCGCGGTGCCCCACTCGGCGGGGATGTCGTGCAGCCGGCGGTAAGTGATGGCGCGCGGGTTCATCCATGACCCGAACACCGCGCCGATGGCGCCCCAGAGTTGCTCATGCGGATCGGTCGGGAACGGTTTGCCGGTGTCCTTGGCGACCAGGTCCTTGTAGGCGGCGACCACGCCACGCCAGTCGTCGGCGGTCAGCGCGGTATCCTCCGGTATCCCGGAGCGCAGCTTGGCGAATTCGATGATTTCCTCGAACTGATGGTGATCCACACCCATCACGACCGAGCCGTACATCTGGATGAACCGGCGATAGGAATCCCAGGCGAACCGCTCGTCACGCGCTTCGCGGGCCAGCCCCTCCACCGTGATGTCGTTCAGGCCGAGGTTCAGCACGGTATCCATCATCCCCGGCATCGAGACGCGCGCGCCGGAGCGGACCGAGACCAGCAACGGATTGTTGGCGTCGCCGAACTTCTGCCCGACGGCCGCCTCGATCTTGGCCAGCGCGGCGTCGAGCTGCCCCGACAACTCGTCGGGATACCGTTTGTCATTGTCGTAGAACGCCGTACAGACTTCGGTGGTGATGGTGAATCCCGGCGGCACCGGCAGGCCGATCGAGGCCATTTCCGCGAGGTTCGCCCCCTTGCCGCCCAGCAAATTCTTCATTTCGGCACGGCCGTCGTTGTCGCCGGCGCCGAAGCTGTAAATCCACCTGGTCATGACTGCTCCATTTACCCTTCGATCCGGGAAAAGTCCGCGACACGGTCCATCGTGGTCCGAACCTGGTTAAGCAAGCGCAAACGATTGCGGCGCATTTTTGGTTCCGGCGCGTTAACCGTCACCGTTTCGAAAAACGCGTCGAGCGGCCCGCGCAGCTTCGCCATCTCCGCCATCGCCTCGGCATATTTCTCATCATGCACCAGGATCCCGATCGCGAGGCCGGCGATGACGCTGCGATGTAAGGCCTCTTCGGCGGGCTCCGCCAGCAGCGAGGAGTCGGGCGCGTCGGTGTGCGGCCCGTCCTTGCGCTCCTCGATCCGCAGAATGTTGGCGGCGCGACGATACGCGGCCAGCAGATTGGCCCCGTCATCCTGGCCCAGAAAAGCGCTGACCGCCTCGGTGCGCCGCAACAGGCGGGTGATGTCGTCATCGGCGCCGGCGGCGAAAACGGCGGCCAGCACATCGTGGCGGGCGCCCTCGCCGCGCAGTTGCACGCGCAGCCGCTCGGCCAGGAACTCAAGAATTTCGAACGCCAGCAAATCGATATGGAGGTCGGTGCCCGGCACCGGCCTGGTGACCCGCGCGATGGCGTCCGCGCCGCGCAGCACCGTCGCCCCAGGGTTGTCGTTGAGCGCCCGCATGGCCCGTTCGTCGGTCAGGGTGGCGGCATGCTCCCCGGCGGCGTGGCGCGCCGCGGTGACCGCGAGGTCGAGCAACAGCAGCAGCTTCAGCCGAAGGCCGTTTTCCCGGATGATCCGGATGACCCCGAGCGCCGCGCGGCGCAACGCATACGGATCGCCGGCGCCGGTCGGCCGCTCATCGATCGCGAAGAAGCACGCGAGCTGATCCAGTTTGTCCGCCAGCGCCACCGCTATGGAAACCGGCGCCGTCGGCACTGGGTCCGATGGTCCGCGCGGCGCGTAATGATCGCGGATCGCGTCGGCCACGTACGAATCCTCATGGTCATGCAGTGCGTAATAGCGGCCCATGACGCCCTGAAGTTCCGGGAACTCGCCGACCATGCCGGTGACGAGGTCAGCTTTGGCCAGCTCCGCCGCGCGATCCGCCAGCGCCTCACCGGCGTCCACCTGGGGCGCGATCAGCTCCGCGAGGCGCCGCAGCCGGCCGACCCGTTGGCCCTGGGTGCCCAGTTTGGCGTGGTAAGTGACGTGATCGAGCGACGGCACCCGGCTTTCCAGCCGCGCCTTGCGGTCCAGGTCCCAGAAATGCCGGGCGTCGGAGAACCTGGCGCGGAGCACGCGCTCGTTGCCCGCGACGATCGCCACGCCGCCGTCATCGGCATCGATGTTGGCGGCGAAGATGAACCAGGGCGCCGCCTCGCCATTGCCGGAGCGCGCCGCGAAGTAGCGCTGGTTGACCCGCATCGAGACTTGTCTGATTTCGGGCGGCAGGTCCATGTGTTCGCCGGCGATGCGGCCGGCCATCGGCACCGGCCATTCAACCAGGCCGGCGACTTCGTCCAACAGGCCGGGGTCGTCGACGATGGTAATGGATTTCTCCGCCGCGATGCGCGCGATCCCCTCGGCGATGACGCGCTTCCGATCGGCGGCGTCGACCAGAACGCGATGTTCGCGCAGTTTCGTGGTCCAGTCGGCGGCGCTGGAGACCTCGAAGGCGCCAGGGGCATGGAACCGGTGCCCCTCGGTCAGGTTGCCCGAGGTCAGGCCATGCCCATCGTCGGTGCCGTCACGCAGATCGAACGGCACGACCTGTCCATCCAACAAGCAAACGATCCGGCGCAGAGGACGGACCCAGGTGAAATGGCTCGTGCCGCCCCAGCGCATCGATTTGGACCAGGGGAAGCGGCGGAGTACACCCGGCACCGCGCCGGCGATCAGGTCCGTGGCGGCGATGGCGTCGGCCTGCTTTTCCAGGACCCAGTAATCGCCTTCCTGACGCACTTGTTCGCGTGTGGCACGGTGCTTGCGAAGAAACCCTTGTAGTGCCTGCTCGGGGGCGTTCGCGCGTGGTCCGCGTTCAGTCGAACTGACGGCGGCGACCTGAGCGTTCACGTCGGCGGCGAGCGCGATCCGGCGTGGACCGTACCAGGTCTGGATGTTCGTGGGGGACAGACCTGACAACGCCTCGGCGGTCAGACGTGCCAGATCCTCGGCCGCTCTGGGCTGCATGCGCGCCGGGATTTCCTCGCTGAACAGTTCCAGGAACAATGCGGCCATGGTCAGGCTTTCAATGCCGGTTCAATGTCGGTTCGCGAGTCGGCTTCGAGTGGAAAACCATCCTCATCGTAAAGGTCGCTCAGGTCGGAACTGACAGGTTCTTTCATGTGGCTTCGGATTTCTCGGCCAACGGCCAACATCCGTTCTACCTCAGCCTCGACGCCGTGTCCCGGCGCTACCTGAGGCTTGATGCCGTGTCCCGGCGATGGTTTGGCGGCAGAGGACGTCATCCCTGATCCCCGGCGACCCAGGCCTCGCAGCAAGATTTCGCCAGCGTCCGCACCCGGCCGATGTAGCTCGCCCGTTCGGTCACGCTGATCACGCCGCGAGCGTCCAGCAGATTGAACAAATGGCTGGCCTTGATGCACTGGTCATAGGCCGGCAACGCGAGATCGTGCTTCAGTAACGATGCGCACTCCGCCTCGGCGTCGGCGAAGTGGCGGGTCAGCATGGCGGGGTCGGCATACTCGAAATTATGCGCGCTGTATTCGCGCTCGGCCCGCAGGAACACGTCGCCGTATTTCACGCCGGTTCCGTTGAAATCCAGGTCGAACACGTTCTCCTTGTCCTGGACGTACATGGTCAGGCGTTCCAGGCCATAGGTCATCTCGAAGCTCGGCAGAGTGACCGGGATCCCGCCGACCTGCTGGAAGTAGGTGAACTGGCCGACTTCCATGCCGTCGCACCAGACCTCCCAGCCCAGGCCCCAGGCGCCGAGGGTGGGGCTCTCCCAGTCGTCCTCAACGAAGCGGAAGTCGTGCCGCAGCGGATCCAGGCCGATGTGTCGATAACTCGCCAGCAGCAGGTCCTGCGCGTCCGCCGGACTGGGCTTCATGATGACCTGATACTGGTAATAATGCTGTAGCCGATTGGGGTTTTCCCCATACCTGCCGTCGGTCGGACGGCGTGAGGGCTGCACATAGGCGGCGGCCCATGGCTTCGGGCCCAGAGCGCGCAGAGTGGTGGCGGGATGGAACGTGCCGGCGCCCATCTCCACGTCGTACGGCTGCAGGATGACGCAACCTTGTTTCGACCAAAAGGTGTGGAGCCGCAGGATCAGGTCCTGGAATGACAAAGGGCGCTCGGTCATGAGGGTTTTCAGTTGTGTTGGTGCATCGCGGCATAGAGCATCGGATGGTTCCGGGGCAAGGCACGGGACAGGGGCGTTCCGCGGGTTGAACCATTACTCGTGGGGACCGCGTTCGCGCGGCACCGACGAACGTGCTCCGGCCTGGTCTGGTTACCGTCGTTCCCGCGGGTCGTCCTTGACCTGGATCTTGGCGAATACCTGCTGACCCTGTTCGGCGATTGGAGCCGGGTCAGCAGGCCGACGTGGACGAAAATGCCGCTTCAAGGTGGTCGACCGATGCCGTCAGCAACTGATCGAGCGTAACCGGGCAGCTCGCCGGCAGTGCCAGCGCCGGTTCACCGCCGAAGCGGAGCAATGCGATCTGGCGAAACGCGCTGGAACAGAGTGTCTCCAGATCGGTTCTTTGGGGCATGGATGGTGTGAACCTCCTGGCCACCTCGCCCTGGAAACCGACAATCTCGCTTCGCCAGCGACGCCCTGTCGCAAAGCCAGGCCAGCCATGCAGCTTCGCCAAATTTACGAGGTGTCCCGATCCGGTCAGCACAGGGAGCCAAAAGACCTCCGACGATAGGTTGCATAACTATCGTCGAAGTGATTTGCCATTGGGTTTCGGGCGTGAACAGGGGATGAATACCTGTTGATTTAGATAGCACTCAGTGCTACATGTGTCTATCGCCGATCGAGCGGGAAATATTCGGGTCTTCAAGACCGCCTGGTTCTCGAAGGCGGCAAGCAATGCGGATATCCAGGACGCCGAGCTTTGCACCGACATTCAGGAAATCCTGAAGGGTCAATGCGTTGATTTGGGTGGGGCCGTGTTCAAGAAACGCCTGAACCGGAACCTGCATCGCAGCATCGTTATCCGTGGCGGGCGATATTGGGTCTACGCCTAATCTGTTCGCAAAGAAGGATCGGGAGAATATCGACGCCAAGGAACCGACTGGCTTCCGCACATTGGCCGATTCCTTCGCCAAGGCAACTGAGGCGGTAATCGCCAAGGAACTAAAGCACAACGAGCTAACGGAGATATGCCATGAAACAGAAGTACAAGAGTGATGCCTTCGAAGCGATCCATAGCGCCGCATCCGGCATGTTCCGGTCTGGTGGGATAGACAAAAAGACCATGCGGGATTTTGATGAAACGTGTCTGGTCGTGCCGTTCAAGCCCATTGAGATCAAGCGTCTCCGGGTGCGACAAAAGGTCAGTCAACCAGTCTTTGCCCGTTACCTGAATACGAGCGAAAGCACGGTCGAGAAGTGGGAAACCGGGGCCAAGAAACCCAGCGGGATGGCGCTAAAGCTGCTGACCGTCGTGCAGAAGCACGGGTTGCAAATCCTCGCCTGACACACCACCGTTCAAGCGGCTCCTGTTCAACCAGCGATCGTTGTTCCCGTGCTAACCGGACAGGGACATTACGAGGATCAGTCGTAAGCGGGAATGCGCGCCATGGAGTTCGCGCGGTCCGACGGTTTCGATCTCGTCAATGACATGCTCCCGGTCAACTCCGCTCACACAATCTCCACGCGCGACGCAGCGCGACAAAGCGGCCTGATGTTCCGACCAGGCGAGAGCATCACGGCCGTAGAGGTCGTCGGGCATAACGGAATTATAGCCTAATTATATACTTGACACCACATGACCAATAGGTAGGATGTCGGCCAAGAAGATAGCCGACATGACACCTACAGCGAACCCTACTTCCGCAGCGATGCACTGGCGAGGGCCAAGATCGAGAGCATCCGCTGGCCGAATGGCCCGGTGTGCGCCCATTGCGGTGAGGTCGAACGCCAGTATGCGACCAAGAAGGAAGGCCGCTGGCGTTGCGGCAACCCTGAGTGCCGCAAGGATTTCACCGTGACAAGCGGAAGGTTTTTTCGGGCTGTTCAAGCGGGGCTTCAACGGTGTGTATCAGCACTGCTGGGAAAAACATCTGCACCGGTATCTGAGCGAATACGACTTCCGGTATAATAACCGGATTCGGCTCGGCTTCGATGATATGGACCGGACGATCGCGCGGTGAAGGGCGCCGAGGGCAAGCGGCTGACCAACCGGCAACCTGGTCTCACCGGACAATAGAATTCAGAAAGAGCGGGAAGCCAGAGAGCGCCGCAAGCGCGGTCTCTGGCCGATGCCCTATGGAAGTGACCCGGCGGAATGACTCCCGCCGGGCCGTTTGCTATTCTGGATGGTGCCAACCAACCCAGGAGCGAATGCTATGGAACCAAAGGAAATGCCAACTTTCAACGCCATCGCAATCTGCGGTTTTGCCATCAATCTGATTGTCCTGAAGATACTTGTAGAAAAGCAAGTCGTACCGCTTTCGGAAATCGCTGCCGCTATTGATCAAGCGACGCTGCTTGTCGAAGAGTGAGGTGGACCCCATCGGTTGGACAGGAATCGGGGTGACTTAAGAGAGAGTCC
>CALFNB010000234.1 GCA_937902425.1 uncultured Acetobacteraceae bacterium
TCCGGAGGTTCATCAATGGATAGCCGGGGAACACCCCCGGAAACGTCAAACTTCTACTGCCTCCCCGGCAGAGCCGGGGGAACTCTCAATGTATTGGTCGGCGCACGCAATTTAAGGTCACCTTGTTCCCAGTCCGGTGACGCGAGTAAGTCTGTGAATTTACGTTACGTATACGTTATAACGATCAACGTCATCGGTCTACTGAATAGCCCTGTCGGAATCACATGGCGGAACAGAGCGTCCAGAAATGGAAGTTCGTCACCATGTTATTTATCCGCGTCCAGCATTCAGACCAACAATGACAATTGGTTTTGTGTCGTAGCAAGCTCAACCCGTCAATGAGACCCACGATAACGGCGGAAATGCCTGTTCAATCCACGCGGAGACAAATGCCGCGAGAGGGCAGCGCCGGTCACCTGATTCTTGAACGCGTTCTGGCATCCCGCCTTCTTCAGGGTGACAAGCTGCGATGTCCGGCGACCGGCTGCCCAAAATTGTTCGCACCGGCCAGCGACACTGTATCGGGCGACAGGGTCACGGTGTCGATGTAGCCGCCAAAATCATGTCGGAACTGGTAGCGCGCCGGCTGCAACTGCTTCCACCGGCCGGAGTTGATCTGGCTGCTATCCTGCATCACCAGGAACGTCCCGTCGAGACGAATGATCAGAGTCTGGTCCGCGACCCAATGCCATGCTCCAACGATTGGATCATGGGCATTGGCCGCCTGCCGCTCCAATCTGGCGCGTTCGGCTTCGCCGCACACCTGGTCCGCGAGTGCCCGGTCACGCTCAGCGTCGGCCGACGTGTCCGCGGCGCCCAGTGCCGCCACCATACCCCGATACGTCTTGCATCGCTCGTCCAGGTGTGTCCCAGCCGGTAAGCGCTCGACCGCGGCAACGGACTGCCGGCAGATCTCCTTCGCCTGGCCCTGAAGCGCCCAATTCGTGGCGATCCTCAGCCGCATGTCGCATGCAAATGTCTGTGCCTCGGAGAACCGTTCGGCGACGTTGCTGTCATCCCCCGGAGCGGGCACCGCACCGAACGCGTTCAGATAGGTCAGGTGGAAGGTGGCGGCCACTTTGTGTCCATCGCGCTCGAACGGGTGAAAAGTCCATCGGAGAAGGGCCGCCTCGATCGTCGGGTCAACCGCCGGCAGTCCGCTCGCCCAGGGCGACACGTCGATGACCCGTCCGTCCGGGGCGACGACGAGCGTGTACGCAAGGGTCCCCGAGGTGTGGTTCGATTCGAGAATATCCTCCGGCCATTCCGGGTCCGCACGGGTGTCGAGATGCTGCCAGGCCTCGCCCTCGCTCACTGGCACCGGCTCGTCGGCGTTGGCGTATGAGAGCGTGGCCCAGGCGCCCAGGAGTGCCGCGGCCAGCACCTGGCGTAGCAAACCATGAAGCTTCCTGGACGCATTTCGGCGAGGCCTCGACGACCCTGGGCTGCGCATCTTGATTGCTCCCGGTTATTGCCGGACCAGTTCCACCCTCCGATTCAAGGCACGGCCGGCCTCTGTCTCATTGCTGGCGACCGGGGCGGTCATTCCATCGCCCGCCGGGCGCAGTTTCGCGGCCTCAATCTGGTTGCCGCGAGTCAACGCAGCCACGACCGCTTCGGCGCGCTTCCGCGACAGCGTCATGTTGTAGTCATAGCCGCCCTGATTGTCGGTATGGCCGACGACCAGCAGGCGCAGCCCAGGATCGGCGTGCAACAGCGCCACGATCTCCGCCAGGGTTGTCCCGGAATCGGGCTTCAGTTCGGATTTGTCGAAGTCGAAATACAAGCCGTACAGCGCGACATGGCCGGTCGTGTGGATGTCGTTCGCCATCACATCGGCCGTGACCGCCACGGTCCTGGCCGCGAAGGGGCTGGCCTCGGTCACCTCCACCAGTATGTCGATCAGCGGCGGCGAAAAACTCGGCACGTTCATCGCGAACACGGACACATACCGGTCCTGGCGGCTGCTCGCGGCGGGAATGAAGCCAACCGCGAGATGACATTCGGTTGGCAGACTGGCCGCTTGTTTTTGCTCGGCGGCGGCCATGATATCGGCCCAGTCGCTGATGTTCGCGCCGTTCGCGCTCTGGATCCGGTCGTTGATGGGATCTTTCTCTCCCGCATAGAACCAGCCCAGAGTGCCAGCGCAAGCGGCGCCGTCGCTGGTTCCGGCCGGGGCGCAGGCCGCGCCGTCGCACTGGAAGGCCACTCCGCCGCCGGCTGCCTGGAATTGCCCCTCGTACTGGCGCATGATCGCCTGTTGATCCGGCGCATCTGGCTGGTTGTAGAACAGCAGAGTGCGCGATCCCACGATGGTCTTCTGTCGCGGTGCCTGGGTGCCCGCGACAGGGCCGAGCAGCACGCGCACCGTCTGGGTAGGCCAGTAATGGTAGCCTTTCAGCACCGCGCCGGAGAGCGGCACCAGGTCGGCCAAAGCCCGCGCCTTATTAAGGTCGGTATTTGCCTCCAGGCGCGCGTCCTGTGCATGGGCAGACAACGCCGACACAAGTACAGAGAACAGCAAAAACAGAGATCGCAATCGCATGACGGTTGATCTCCTTGGCGCCCTCGCGAACGAGGTATTTCGCGATGGCAACGTATATCGCTTCCTCCACCGCGCGTTGGAAATAGCGTATCCCATCTGTTTTCGCCGGTGTGTCTTTGATCTGGATCAAAGTCTGAGCGCGATGGGAGGGAAGCCGGCAACATTGATGCTTGCGCGAACCTGTGTATTTTCCAAAAGTCTTGATTAGCGACAAAGTGATCACGCTTTGGCGCGGCCTCGGCAATGGTCAGTGCCCGCTCGGCGGATAGTGGGGTCTGGCTCCTGAGCAAGTGCCGCATCGGCGCCCACATCATGATGGCTGTAGGAGCCCACCATGTTGGCTTGCGGAATCGGCGTTACCCGTCCGCCAACCTGATACCCTTCCGCCATGCCATAAGCCGCCGCGTCCGGACCGGTTGGCGAAAACACCGGCGCCTCGCCCGCCCATGCCGGCGAGACGATGGGCGCCGGCAGGTAACCCAACATGCGAGCAACGCGAGCAACGCGCCACATCAACGATTTCCTTCCGCGATCCATCATCCGGACGAGTGCGGACGTCCGATTGACGCGATCCCCGGTGAAGCGAGGCGCCGTCCTCCCACCGGCCGAGGTCGGTATCGCCATTCCAGCGCTCGTGGAACCGTTGCATCACCCCGGCCTTCCGCCCCCCTCCGCCCCGCGGAAACCGCTCATGGCCGAGGCGGCCGCGCACGAATA
>CALFNB010000235.1 GCA_937902425.1 uncultured Acetobacteraceae bacterium
CACCGCCGCGATGCGCATCGAAGGCCGGCCCTACACGACCATCGAACGCACGTTGGTGGAGCGGCTGATCGTCGTGGTGCTCGCCGATCTGTCGGCCAGCTTCGACCCGCTCTGCCCGGTCACGTTCCGGTTCGAACGCCTGGAGGTCAATCCGCGATTCGCCACGATCAGCCGGCTTTCAAACGCGGCCGTACTCGCGCGCCTGCGGATTGACATGGAAGACCGCGGCGGCAAGCTGGAGCTCCTGCTGCCGTATGCGACGCTCGAACCGGTCCGCGAACTGCTGCTGCAGCAATTCATGGGCGAGAAATTCGGCCGTGACTCGATCTGGGAAACCCATCTCGCCGAAGAGTTATGGAATACCGATGTCGAACTGGACGTGGTCCTGGACGAGCAGGTGATGAAGCTCGGGGAGATCATCGACCTCCAGCCTGGATCGAAGATCGTGCTGAATACCGGACCGGACGGCGCCGTGCTGATCCGCTGCGGTTCCGTCCCCATGTTCGAGGGAAAAATCGGCCGGCGTAAAAACCGTATCGCCGTCCGCATCGAACGCGAGGTGATACGTCAGCGGGAAGGCGACCGCTCATGACCCTGTTCACGGCTTCTTAACAAACCTGTGCCAGTTTGATTGGCATGGAGTGGACCCTCGACATCCTGCTTGTGGTGCTGCTGACGGCGACGCTGTTTCACGCCGTCCGGCTGGAGCGCGCGCTTGGTGTCCTGAAGCGGGATCGCGCGGCACTGGAGGCGTTGGTCGTGGATTTTAATGCCAGCACGCGTGCCGCCGAAACCGGGATCGAGCGTCTGCATGTGGCAGCCGATGGCTCCGGCCGGCAGATCCAACGGCAGATCGATATCGCGACCACGCTCAAGGAAGATCTGACCTTCCTGGTGCAGCGTGGCGAAGGTCTCGCGGATCGCCTCGATGACGGAGTGCGCGCCGCGCGTCCGGCGCTCGCGATCGTTGAACAACCGGCGGCACGCTCGCCGATTTCGCCGCCGACCGGGATGCCGCGAATAGCGACGACCATGGAGCGTCCGATGCGGGACGCGGAACCGAAAGTTCGCAGTCAGGCCGAGCGTGACCTGTTGAAAGCCTTGAGGATGGCACGATGAGCCCACGTATCCGCGCGCCGCGCCTGTTGCCACTGACGATCGCCACGCTCGCGATCGTTTTGACCATGAAAGCCACCCTCCTGGTGCGTTCAGCCATCGACAGCGGTCAACCAGCCGCGTTCATCACCGCGGCCTGGGCCAGTGGGCCCGATGCGCCGTCGACCCCAGAAAAGTCAGCGGAAAAGCCAGGCGAGAAACAAGGTGCGAAACCGGGTGCGAAACCTGGCGACTACGGCCAGGCAGTGAAACCAGGGACCGGCGCGGAAACATCCAACGCCACGGAAATCCCCGACGGGCCGCCGCCGATGACCGACAGCGAGAAAGCGGTGCTGCTGGAATTGCGCGACCGCCGGCGGGAACTCGAAGCACGCGAGGCGACACTGGCGAGCCGGGAGTCCATGATGGCCGCGACGGAAAAGAAAATCTCCGAGCGGGTCGAAGAATTGCAAGGCCTGCAAAAACAACTGGAAAGCCTGGATACCAGCCACCGGCAGCAGGAGAATGCCGCGTGGCAAGGCCTCGTGAAGGTCTACGAAACCATGAAGCCGCGTGACGCCGCGGTGATTTTCAATGACCTCGGCATGTCGGTTCTGCTCTCGGTCGTCGACCGAATGAAAGAGGCCAAGGCAGCCGCGATCCTGGCGGCGATGACGCCCGACAAGGCACGAGACGTGACGACGCAACTCGCGCAACTGCGCACCAGGCCCGCCGTGGCCGAGGATGCCGGCGGTAAACCCGCGCCCGTGAAGGCAGCGGGCTCGGGCACCTGATCACTTCGCCGGAACCAACAGAAAGGGGTTTTTACAATGACGATCGACAAGTCCATGAATGTCCTGATCGTGGACGACTACAAGACCATGCTGCGCATCATACGCAATCTGCTGAAGCAAATCGAATTCAACAACGTGGAGGAAGCTTCCGATGGCGCGGAAGCACTGTCCAAGCTGCGCACCGGCAATTTCGGGCTGGTCATCAGCGATTGGAACATGGCGCCGATGACCGGGCTGCAACTGTTGCAGGAAGTGCGTGCCGACACGAAGCTCAAGCACGTGCCGTTCATCATGATCACCGCCGAAAGCAAGACCGAAAACGTGGTCGCCGCGAAACAGGCCGGCGTCTCGAACTATATCGTCAAGCCCTTCAATGCCGAGACGTTAAAGGGGAAGATTGAAATGGTATTGAACCATGCATGAGACGCCCAAAAGAAGTGTCGGGCAGACGGTCGATCCGGTAATCGAACAACTGGCCCAGGCTCGCGACCGCTATTCGCCGGAGGATCGTGAAATGGTGGTGGAGATGGTGACGGCGGTACTGACGACGATGAGCGGCGACCTCAGTGCCACGGAAACATCGCTGCTGGGGGAGGTGCAGGCGTTGGCCCGGACGATTTCCGCGGCCCGCCAGGAGATCGCCGAGCTGCGGGTCGACGACATCATGGACCGCGACATCCCATTCGCCACCGACGAACTGGACGCGATCGTGGAACACACGGCGGTCGCGACCAATGCGATCCTGGAAAGCTGCGAAATGCTGGACGAGATCGGCGCCAGCGTCTCCGGCGAGGCGGCGGCGAAATTGCAGGACGCGGTCACGAAAATTTACGAGGCATGCAGCTTTCAGGACATCACCGGCCAGCGCATCACCAAAGTCGTGACGACGCTGAAAGCGATTGAGGGCAAGGTCGCGCAGATCATCGCCACGTTCGGCGTCGAGCTCGGGTCGAATGAGCCGCGGGGACCTGCCCCCGTCGCTTCCGGAACCGAACTGTTGAACGGTCCGCAATTGCCGTCCAACGCGATGGATCAGTCCGATATCGACAAGCTGCTCGCGAGTTTCTGATGACCCGCGCGCCTCGCGGCTGAAATGCATCCGCGTTCGGCGCGCGAACGAATGACCCGCGCATCCGGGTCGCGCGATACCGCCTCCTGGTTACTGGCCCGAACGATGCCGAAGCATCGCATATCGCCTCGTGGGCCGCGGCAACCGTGGACGCCGGGCGCTCGAATTCTGACCCACGCGTTGCTGGTCCTCGTCTGCGTCATTCTGTCGCCCTGCGCGGTGTGGGCGAAAAGCCAGACCGTTGTCCGGGTCACCACTGGCGAGCATCCGAATTTTGGCCGCGTGGTGCTGGATGCGCCAGGACTGGGGTACACGGTCAACCGCGACGGCGACCATCTGCTGATCAGGTTCCCGGACGACCCTGCCATGGGGGAACTGCCACCACCGCCACGTAACGTTCTGGCGATTCGGGAGGTACCCGGCGGCGTGGAACTGACCATGGCGCCGGGCGCCAATGTGCACGCCACACGGATGGGCGCCAAAGTGGTGGTCGACATCGACGATGTCGTGCCAAACCGAACGCCCGTTACTCCGCCGGCGGACGCGCATCAACCGCGAGGCAACGTCGCGGCACCAGCGACCGCCCCGCCCGTCCCGGAGCGCCGCGTGAACCCGCCACCACCTCTGGCGAGCCCGATGAAGCTCGGTGCTCCGCCCGCGGTGCCGTCGGCGGATGATGCCGCGAGACCAAAGCAGGGTTTGGCGAGGTCTGACAGCGCCAGTTCAGCGGATCCCGGCCCGGCCACTTCCGCGCCGAGTGGCGCTGATGCCGCGCCAGCCCCGCGGGCAACTGAATCCAGCCCTCCGGCTGAAGCCACGCCCTCCCGGGATGAACCATCCGATGCGGCCGGCACCCAGCCGGCGTCCGAACAATCGCCCCAGGGACCGCCCCAGGGATCGCCCCAGGGACTGGTGGAGCGGCAGCCAGAACCGGACAGCGCGGTGGCGGCGCAATCGGGATCGATCCAGGTCGGGCCGGTCACACGGGACGCCGTTCCGTCGGGTCCGGTCGCATTGCTCGCGGTCAGGGTGCGCCCGCCCGGAGGCCTTCCAGGCGTGGCCGTCCGGTTTCCCTTCACCGGGGCGGTCGGCGCCGCTCTGTTCTCTCAGGCGGCCGAGACCTTCGTGGTATTCGACACACGCCGGCCGATCGATCTCTCAGCTTTTCGGGATGATCCGGTATTTGGATCCGCGGTCGTCACCATCTATCCCACCGCGACCGTGGTCCGCCTGACCCGGCCGCCGGGCCAGTCCGCCATGCTGTTTCCGGCCCAGTTGGGCTGGAGCCTTTCGGTCGTCCCCGCATTGCCCACACCTGCTGCCATCCTACCGCAAATCAGCAGTGGTGTCATGACCTTCGCGGCCGACGCGCCAGGCCAGGTCGTCGCGATCACCGATCCGCGGACCGGCGGCACGCTTCTGGTCGGCACGCAACGAACCGCCGGCCAGGCCGTGCTGGTGGAGCGGCGCACGCCCGAGTTCATCCTGCCGGTCACCGGCCAGGGCCTCGTGGTCGTGCCGCTGTCCGACGCCCTCGAACTGCGCATCACCCAGGCCGGCTTCGTGCTGTCCGGAGGGCCATCGGGACTTGCGCTCTCCGCCGCCCAACCGGTGCCGGAAGCGACACTGGCGGCGGCCGGTTTGACCAGGCTGTTCGAGTTTCCGCGACAGACGACCGAGGATCTGGCCCGGCGGGCAAAACGTCAGGCGGTGGCCGCCGCGATGGCCCCCTTGCTGACGCGCGGACCGAAACGCCATGCGCAGGCGGAAAGCATGCTTGGTCTTGGTCTTGGCGCGGAGGTGCAAACCCTGCTGCGGATCACCATGAAGGACGATCCGCGGGAGGCGGCGTCGCCCACCACCGTCGGACTCGCCGCGATCGCCGCGTTACTGGCCGGCCGGCCGCGGGAGGCCGGCGAACTCGCGGATCCGCGCCTGACGGGAACCGATGAGATCGCCATGTGGCGCGCGATCCAGACGGCGATGTCGGATGAGGCGTCACCCGCGGCGGCGGCAGTGCTCGCGACGACGGCGCCATTGCTGTTCACCTATCCCACCCAGATGCGGCGGCGTGTCCTGCCGCTGGCGATGGAGACGCTGGTACTGGGCGGCCAGGCCGGAGCGGCCGCTCCCCTGTTGGCGCAGCAGGAGGACGATCCGGACCTCGCTTATGCGCGCGCGCTGTTGAAACAGGCGACGGGCGATAACGAAGCCGCGCTGGCCCTGCTCGACGCGGTCACGAACACGCGATCGGACTTCGATCACGCGCGTGCCGAGGTCCGGGCGGCGGAACTGCGGCTGACAATGGGAAAACTCGATGCCAAAGGCGCGGCCGACGCTCTGGAGACTGGGCTCTACGCCTGGCGCGGCGATCGGCGCGACCTCGCGCTACGGCTGCGGATCGCCGAACTGCGCGAGCAGTCGGGTGCGTGGCGGGCGGCGTTCACGATGCTACGCGATACCAAGACCGCTTTCCCGGATCAGGTGGTTGAGATCGACCGCCGGCTGCGAGAGGCGTTCGCCGCCGTGCCGCATGATCCCTCACTCGATAAAATGGAACCGACCGAGTTGATCGCGCTGCTGGGTGAAAACACCGCGCTGATGGCCGACGGGCCGGATGGCGAGCCAATGCGGGCGTTGTTGGCGGAAAAGCTGATGGCTCTCGATCTGCCGAAGCAAGCCGATCCGCTGCTGACGAAGCTGATGCGCGCGGCGCCGTTTGGGCCGGCGCGGGCCGAGTTCGGCTCGACGCTGGCCGCGCTACGCATGCGTGAGGGCGACGCCGACGGTGCGATCCTCGCGCTGAGCGAATCCAATTCGGGCGACATGCCGGATGCGGTACGCGAACGCCGGACCCTGATCACGGCACGGGTCCAGGCGAAACGCGGCCACGCCGCCGATGCCGCGGCGGCACTCTCCGCCGATAAGACACCGGAGGCGGAGGAAACGCGCGCGGCGATACTCGAACATGCCCAGGACTGGCCGGCGGCGCGAGACGCGCTCTCCGTACTCGCGACGCGGGTCGTGCCGGACAGCGGCATGCTCAACGCCGCGCAGCTTGGTGTCGTGCTGCGGCTCGCCACCGCCGCGACGCATGCGGACGACGACGCGACCCTGGCGTCGCTGGGGGCAAAGCTGGGAACCCGGGTCGGCACCGGCCCGCGGGCTGACATGTTCCGATTGTTGACGGCCGCGCCGGTGCGCGGCACGGCGGACCTGGCGCGGGCACGGGCGGAGATGGGCCTGGCGCGCGCGGTCTCGGCGGGCCTGAACCCAAAACCTCCGGCCGCGAAGACGCCCTGAGCGGTTTTTTTTGGGCCGCGTCGTGCAAAAAAGGGTTGCGCACACCCCCCCTTGTGACCATGTTCCGCCCCTCTTGGCCCTAGGGGGTGGCGATCGTCGCCATCCAACAGGCCGTCTACTGGTAGGAAGGGGTACGCGATGAACGCACTCAGCCCACTGGGGATGGTCTCGGAGACTCCGAGCAGCAACCAGTCCGCGACCGAAGCTCTCGAGGTCGAGAAAGATTATTTCGTCGAGAAGGATGGCCAGAAGTTCGCCGGCATGCATTTGCTGGTGGATTTGTGGGGCGCCACGAACCTGTGCGATCCGGATCACATCGACCGCGCGCTGCGTAAAGCGGCGGAGGCCGCGGGTGCGACGATCCTGCACGGGCATTTCCATCACTTCTCGCCCAATGGCGGCGTGAGCGGTGTGCTGGTGCTGGCGGAAAGCCACATTTCGATTCACACTTGGCCGGAGCGGGACTTCGCCGCGATCGACATTTTCATGTGCGGCGCCTGCGATCCGTATGACAGCCTGCCCGCGCTGGAGACCGCGTTCCAGCCGCGCGAGGTCAATCTGAACGAGCAGCGGCGCGGCCTGATCGCGTAAACTCGCTGGTATGACCTGACGGGAACGGCCCGGCACCTCGTCCGGGCCGTTTCGTTTTGTGGAGCCATGGGAATCGGAGATCTGCGATGACCACCGACAGCTGGATCAACGAAACGCTTTACCCCGACTGGGGCCAGCGCTTCCTGGTGAAGCGCGAGCTGGCGCGGGTGCGGAGCGACTTTCAGGATATCGTGATATTCGAGAGCTTTTCGCACGGCCGCGTGATGGTGCTGGACGGTGTCATCCAGATCACCGAGGCGGATGAGTTCGTCTACCAGGAGATGCTCGCGCATGTGCCGCTGCTGGCGCACGGCGCGGCCGAGAATGTGCTGATCATCGGTGCCGGCGATGGCGGCGTGCTGCGGCGTGTGCTGCGGCACGGATCGGTCAAACGCGCGGTGATGGTGGAGATCGACGGCGAGGTCATCCGGCTGTCAAAGGAATTCCTGCCGGGCATCGCCGGCGACGCCTGGACCGATCCGTGCGCCGAGGTGATCGTGGGCGACGGCATCGATTACGTGAAACGCGCGCCTGATGCCTCATTTGACGCGATCATCGTCGACTCCACCGACCCGATCGGTGTCGGCGAGGTGTTGTTCACCGACGAATTTTACCAGAACTGCGCCCGCATCCTGACATCCCGAGGGCTCGTGGTGAACCAGTGCGGCGTGCCGGCGATGCAGGCGGACGAGTTGCGCGACACCAGCATCCGGCGGCGGAAGTTCTTTCCCCATGTCACGGCTTATGTCGCCGCCGTACCGACTTATGTCGGCGGGTTCATGACGCTTGGGTGGGCCGGGAAGGACGCGTCGCTGACGGCGTTGCCGGCCGAAACGATCCGGTCACGGGCGGAGGCAACCGGCATTTTGGGAACGACCCAATACTGGACGCCGGAGATCCATGTCGGGGCGTTTCACCTGCCGCCGTACATCGCACGACATTTGCGGAAATGACACCACGCCGAACTCTGTCATGATCGGCGTGGCGTAAACGGCGGGCCGCCTCAAACCCCCAGTTGAGTCGCCAGATCCTCGATGTCCGTCGCGACGATGTCCCACTCCTGCTCGGCGGAATAATCACGCTTCTGATGCGGCCCATACTCATTCGGCCGCGGGAAGAACGCCGTCATCAGTCCACACTTGCGCGCATTCGCGAGATCGCCGTTATGCGCCGCCGCCATCATCACCTGGTCCGGAGCGAGGTCCATCAACTTCGCCACCCCCAGATAGGTCTCCGGATCAGGCTTGAAATGACCGAACAGATCCGATCCGAACACCATGTCCCACGGCAGTCCCGCGTGCTTCGCCATGTACGTCAACAGCGAAACGTTGCCATTCGACAGCGGCCCAATCACGAACCGCGTCTTCAGCCGCGTCAGGCCCGGCACTGAATCCGGCCAGCCATTCAGCCGGTGCCAGCCGAGATTGATATGCACCAGGTCCTGCTCGGTCAGCCCGTTGATCCCGAACTCCGCCACCAGCTTGTCCAACGACGCCCGATGCAGGTCGTCCAGTTTGGTCCACGGCTGCTCGCCCTTGCGCACGCGGTCCATCGAGGGGTGGTACGCGGCGCGCCAGGCGTCGATCAGCGCCGGCCAATCCGCCTGGACACCGCGCTGCTGACCGAACGCGGTCAGATCGGCGATCAGACTGCCGCGCCAGTCCACCACCGTGCCGAAAGTATCGAAGACAATCGCCACCGGCTGCTTGCTGGACATCATGGTTCTCCCATCACGGGGGCGAGGCGTTACCGCCCGACGCCGGGCGGTCAAGCCGGGTTCCCTGGGCGGGGTTCACGGAGCGGGGTTCACCAGGGCCGGGTTCACGGGGCCGGTCGGACGGCTCGCGGTCGAACAGGCCGAACATGCCGCGCAGAAATCCAGGCGTCAGCGCACTCAACGGGTTCACCACCACGGCGGGATTATCCATCGGACCGTGTAATGAATAATTCATTGCGAACAACCCGCCCCCTTTCTCGGCGCTGAACAGGCCGCCGATCAGCGGGATCCGGCCCAGGATCGAGTTGAAGACGTAGGCGGGAACCAACGTGCCTTCGAGATCCAGGCGGTCGCCGGCCCGGTCAATTCGCCCTTTCGCCGTCAGACCCAGCGACGGACTGAACGCGCGCGCGTCACGCAGCACCAGCGTATCGTTATCCAACTGAAACGGTGCGGTGAGGCGGGAAAAACTCAGTCCCGGACCACCCAGCGCGTCGACCAGCCCGTACAGCGTCACCGCCTGGAGCAATTTACCCAGCGCCGGGGCATGGATGACGCGAAAATCGCTGAGCAGGAGTGTCCCCGACAATGGATGATTCTGTATCGTATCATCGTATTCACCGCCGACCGTCAGCGAGCCGCCCCTGATCTCCTCGGTGACGTCCAGCCCCGACAGAACGCCGCCGGCGTCCTCCGCATCGATCGCCAACCGCCGCACCGTCCCGCCCTTCTCTCCTGGACCTTGCCCAATCCGGAGCGAGAACGGCTTGCCGGAGCCAGTCCTTCCGGTGACCGCCAGCCCGCGGATCGTTCGCCCATCGCTCTCGCCGGTGGCGACGACCTGGTTGGCGAGCTGATCATGCGCCAGGAATACGCGATCGAACCGTCCGCGTATCGACCAGGCCGGCCCGGTCGGATCCGGCGCGGCGGGATCTCGCTTCGGCGACTTCTCAAGCAATTTCGCGACGACATCCAATGCCGGACCGGCGAGGTCCACGCCGATCGGACCGTCGCGCGCCAACCGGATCGTACCCGTGACATCGGTCCGCCCCAGCACCGCGCGATCCAGCCGCACCGTGTCCAGCTTGCCGCCAACAACGGTGACGGAACCCTTTAGCTGAACGCCCGGACCATCGACCACCAGCCGGTCGATCCCCATCAGCTTGTCGTTCGACAGGACCACCCGAGCCGATGCCTTCGCAGCACCGCCAACCGGCTTCCGCCACGCCAGCGGTGCTACGATCAGCGCCGCCTGGGTCAGATCGGCATCAGCGGTCAGTTCCCCGGCACCACTCCGGTGCTCGCCAAGGACCAGGGTCAGCCCAATCTCGCCGGCCAGCGCATCCTGGGTATCCAGGCCGGCGTCGGACAGGGCGCGCGCGGTCGCCCGGCCGGTGACCTGGTAGCGCTGCAGCACCTGTGACGGCGGGCCCGCGCGAAAATCCATCATGCCGTCAATATTGGCCGGAATCCCCGCCAGTCGGCCGGTGCCCTTGATCGACAAATGGCTCGTGTCCGCGTCGAGTAACAGGGCTCCGTCGTCGAGATCCCGGCCTGCGACGATCCCGCTCAGATGCACCTTGGTCAGATTGCCGGTGCCATGGATCGCGACATCGTCGATCTGAAGATCCCGGAGCAGCGGCACGACGGCATGAATACTCATGCGAGCGTCACCCGCGGGGGCACGCAATTCCATCGGATGCCGGTCGAGGATCCGCAGCCGCGGTTCCTTCAGTAGCGCGATCGCGCTGGGGACCGATCCGTTCGCCTCACATTGGACGGTCGCGACCTGGTCTTTCTCCGATAGCCCGGCGATCGTGACATGACCGGACGGAATCGCGATCGGATCGCCGCCGTTGACCTTTTGCTGAGCGGACCTGATATCGATTTCGATGTTGTTTGGATCGGTCAGGACAAGATGCGCCCTGGCGTGCTCCACCCGCGGCACGGTGGGCAGCCATGTGATGGCGACGTCGTCCCCCTCCAGCGTGGCGGTTGCGTTGAGCAGCGTCACATCCGGCGTGGTATCCGGCGTCTCCAGCACCAGTTCGGCTTTGCCGTCGTGCGCCGTCCCGGTCTGAATGTTTTCCGTGATCCACGCGCGGGCGGGTGTGGCGATATCGGCGGGCCAGAGCGCGGGCAGATCGGCGAAACCGGCGTGGTCCAGGGTAAGGTACAGCGTGGCGGACAGACGTCCCGCCTGGTGGGTCAACCGCCCGGTACCGCCAAAGGTCGAGATGGCCGCGCCAGCCTCCGGCTGCAATTCGACCACCGCGTGTTCGAGCATTGCCTGCTCCAAGGTGCCCGCGATCACGAATTCCGCATGGCGGACCGGGATCGATCCCGTCTCCGTCACGACTTTCCCCGCGCCGGCCTGGGCGTTCAGACGAATGTGCGCCGGCATGAGGTCAGGCCCGAGATCCGCCTCGCCATCAAGGGTCAAAGGAACGTCCAGCGCGGCCAGAGGGGCCAGGATCGGTGCCGAATTCGCCAGTGCTTTTGGCGTCACCCGCGACAGGCTCGCCGCGACATGCACCGATCGCCCCGCCGGCGCCAGGTTGAAACCGCCGGCCAGGAGGGCTTTTTGCCCACCCAGGGTCAGAGTGAGTGTGGCCCGGCCATCCATGCCGCCGCCCGAATGGCGGGCGAGGTCGATATCGGCCCGCTCGGCCTCCCAGGTCATGCCCAACAGCCGGTCGTCCAGCCGCAATGTCGCACCATGGATGGCAACCGCCGACAACTGGCTCAACCGGCCGCCGCCCGCGTGCAGGTCGGTTTCCCTGGGACTGCCGAGGATGGTCAGGAGGCCGGCCAACGGCGATGGCTCCGCCCCGTCGTTCGATCCGCCGACATCGAAATTGAGCGATCCATCCGTATTGCGAATGAACACGAGGTGGGCGCCCTCCAGCGTGATCGAACGCGGCAACACGCGGCCGATGAGCATCCATCGGGCGGACAGCGCGGCTTCCACGACCGGGATGTGAACGGCGGCGGCGCCAGCGGCCTCCTCAACCGCCAGGTCCGTCACACGCAGGTGCAACGGTTGATCGATGCCGTGACTGAACCCGGTCCAGGCGATGGACACGCCGCCGAACGTCACCCGCGCCGGAGCGATACTGTTGTTCAGCGCTTGCTCGATCCGGTTCTTGAGGAAACCCAGGTCCATCGGGCCGCGTGCCAGGCGCCACGCGCCGCCAACGGCGATCAGGCTCAACAGGACGGCGACCGTCAGCAGGAAATGGGAAACGCGGTGCAGCGTCTGCCCGACTTCCTTCGCCGCGCGGCCGGTGTGCCTCAACACGTCCAGGCTCCAATGATATAGCAAGGATCCATGGCAATCCAGACAGAGTGGGTAACCCAGACAGAGTGCGCACGGTTCCGTCCCGCTGGCGGCGGGCGGACCACAGACGCCGGCGGTGGCGGAAACCGGGACGCTGTCGGGCTTCCGCGGACGCGCGGCCGATGACAACCGCGTCCAGGCCGGGCTGGCCTTCGTCGTTCGACGCCGCCGCCGCCGATCGCCTGCTGGAACGGTTCGCCGCCCTCGGCCGAAGCGAGGCCCGCCTCGCCGCTCGCGCCGACCTCGTGGCGATGCTGCGTTGTCTGGGCGGCAACAGTCCCTATCTGAGCGACCTCGCGCTGCGCGAGTCCGGGGCACTCGCCCGCTACGTCGCGGAGGGACCCGATGCCACGGTGACCGCGGCGATGACGGCGCTGGCTCAGGTGAAGCCGGCCGCGCGGCGGGACCGGGTCGCGGCGGCGTTGCGCCAGGCCAAACGGCAGGTCGCGTTGGTCTGCGCGCTGGCCGATATCAGCGGCCAATGGACCCTGGAGCAGGTGACGGGCGCGCTGTCGGCGCTGGCCGATGCCACGCTTGGCCTCGCGGTCGCGCATTTGCTGCGAACCGCGCACGACGCCGGAGAGCTGGCGCTTCCCGATCCCGAGAACCCGGTGGACGGGGGTGGATTTACCGTCCTTGGGATGGGAAAACTCGGGGCGCGGGAACTGAATTACTCGTCGGATATCGACCTCGTTCTAATGTTTGATCCCGCCGCGCCGATTTATACCGAACGGACGGCCGATCACGCCATGGTTGGCTTCGCCGCCAGGATCGCGCGCGGCCTCGTCGGGCTGATGGAGACAAGAGACGCGGACGGTTATGTGTTCCGCACCGATCTGCGCCTCCGCCCCGACCCGGCCGCGACGCCGCCCGCGATCGCGATCACCAACGCGATCACATACTACGAGAGCATGGGCCAGAACTGGGAACGCGCGGCGATGATCAAGGCACGCCCGGTCGCCGGCGATCTGGCTCTGGGCTTTGGCTTTCTGGAGGCGATCCGGCCGTTCATCTGGCGCCGTGGCCTGGATTTCGCCGCCGTCGCGGATATCCAGGCGATGAAGCGGCGCATCGATGAGCACAACGGCGGCGCGCTGAGTGGCGGCACCGACCCGGTGGCGCGGATCGCCGGCCACAATGTCAAACTGGGCGAGGGTGGCATAAGGGAAATCGAATTCCTGGTGCAGACCCTGCAACTGGTCTGGGGCGGTCGCGACCCTGGTCTGCGCGACCGTACCACTCTGGGCGCGTTGCGGCTGTTGACCCGGGCGGGTCATGTGCCGCGGCGCGCGGCGCGGGAGCTCGCGGAAGCCTACCGGTTCCTCCGGCGGGTCGAGCACCGGTTGCAGATGATCAACGACCGGCAAACCCATTCGCTGCCGGAAAAACCCGGGGACATGGCACGCATCGCCATGTTCCTGGGGTTCTCCGATCCCGCCACCTTCGCCCGAACGTTGATCCGTCAGTTGACCCGGGTCCGGGTCCATTACGCGGCGGTGTTCGAGGTGCTGCCATCCCCGTTGTACGAGACCGTACGTCAGGCGAGCCTGGATTTCCGCGGTGACGATCCCTCACCTTCCGCTACGATCGCGGCCCTGAAAGCCATGCGCTTCGCCAGGGCGGAGCACATCGTGGCGCGAGTCCGGGCCTGGGTGACGGGGCATGTCCGTGCCCTGCGATCCGAGCGGGCGCGGGAGTTGATGGACCAGATGCTGCCCACGATCCTCGCCCGGATCGGCGCGCAGCCGCATCCGGACGATACGTTCACGCGGTTCGACCGCTTCCTGAGCGCGCAGCCGGCGGGCGTGCAGCTGCTGTCGCTGTTTCAACGGAATCCGGCGTTGTTGGACCGCATCGCCGCGGTGCTCGGCGCCTCGCCACAACTGGCCGATCACCTCGCGGCGAACGCTTCCGCGCTGGAGGGCTTGCTGTCACCGGCCGAGGAAGACGCGGCGTCAGCCATGCTCCGGCGGCTGCGCGATGCGCGCGGTCTGGAGGTGGCGATCGAGCTGACCAGCCGGGCGGTCAAGGCGGAGGACTTTTCGATCTCGGTCGCCACGATGGAGGGGCGGCTGGATGCCGACGAGGCGGGCATTCGGCGGACCCGGATGGCGGACGCCGCGTTGCGCGCCTTGCTGACGCCCGTGCTGGCGGATTTCGCCGCCCGTTTCGGCCGTGTGCGCGGCGGCGCCATGGTCGTCGTCGCCCTGGGCAAGGCCGGAGGACGGGAGATGCTGGCGGGATCCGACCTCGATCTGATGCTGATCTACGATCATCCGCCCGACATCATGGAAAGCCGCGGCGCGCGAAGCTTGCCGGCCAGCCAGTGGTTCGTGCGGCTGGCGCACGCCTACGTCGCGGCGCTGACCGCGCCGGGGGTTGAAGGCCGGCTGTATGACGTGGACATGCGGCTGCGCCCTTCGGGCAATAAGGGGCCGGTCGCGGTCTCGCTGGAGGGATTTCGCCGCTATCATGCGCACGATGCCTGGACCTGGGAGCGGATGGCGCTGACCCGCGCGCGCGTGATCGCCGGACCGGCGGCGTTGCGGGCCAAGGTACAGCAGGCGATCGCCACCGCCATCGCCGGCGATACCGGCACGGTGCGGCATGATGCCGCCGCGATGCGGACGCGGATGCTGAAGGAGTTGCCTCCTGATGGGCCCTGGGACGTGAAGCCGCGGCCCGGCGGTCAGATCGAGGTGGAGTTCATCGCCCAGGTGCTGCAGTTGCTAAACGCGGAGACGAAGCCGGAGGTGTTGAGCCCGACCACGCGGGAGGCGTTGCACAAGCTCGCGGCGGCCGGTGTGCTGCCGGCGCCGGACGCGGCGATGCTGATCCGGGCCGATCACGCGTGGCGGACGGTGCAGGGGATGCTGCGGATCACGGTTGGGCGGGATGCGGGGGAAACACTGCCTGAGGCCTCGGCGCAACCGTTGCTGCGCGCGATGGGGGCGGCGGATCTGGCGGGGTTGCGAGTGGGACTGGATGTGTTGGCGGCGGACGTGCGGGCGGCGTTTGTCCGGCATGTGGGCAAGGTTGGGAAGTAGCGGGCGTTACGTTGGTCCTGTCAGGAGGGCTTTGTCGGGCGTCTTTTCCCGCTCTGGGATTCCACGCGCCTGTGCTATACTGTGCTTATGGCGGACATTCACACAGACTCGGCCAGGCTACCGCAACCGGCAAGCCTCGTCGGGACATGGCGGCGCTTCGGCGCGATCGGCCCGGTCTATGAGATCATCGCCATCGGCAAGGAACTGCCTGACGGTGACCGCTTGATGCGCGTGCGCGTCGTCGAGAGCGGCGAGGAAGTCGATTACCGTCTCACGGGGATTCTGGACGACCCACGGGAAAACTGATGTTTGCCATCGCCTTTGATCTCGTGGTGGCGGATACCCTGCGACACCACCCGAAGAGCGTGCCGCAAGCCTATGCCGATATTGGCAGCACGCTTGCCGGGTTCGGTTTCGAACGGGTCCAAGGCAGTCTCTACACCACGCCATCGGAAGATTTGGCAAACCTGTTCGGCGCCATCACCGCGCTCAAGACGCTACCGTGGTTCCCCGCGTCTGTGCGCGATATTCGGGCCTTCCGCGTCGAGCAATGGTCGGATTTTACGAAGCTCGTAAAGTCGTAAGCGAAACGGCCCGCCTTTGCGGGTGCGCCCGAGGACTGGGTGAGCCGCGGTCATCGCGCGCTCGGGCCGCCCCGGCCGCTCAAAGAGAACAAGTGCCAGGTCACCATGCGCATCGACGCTGATGTGCCTGACTATTTCAGACGCCAGGGGCGGGGATTGCCAGGAGCTTTTTTACGCCGTGGCGCGCTGGCGTGTCGAACGGGATCGCGACAAAATTGGCTTGTGACGTTGGAACGCGGTATCCGCTCTGGGCTCGCGGTGGGGAATTCGAGAGGACCGGTCACGCTTTGGCGCGGGGCGGGTCTCGCCTGGCGGGAGCGCCTCGCACCCGAAGCGGACGTTGCGGAGGCGGCGGGATACAGGGACGTGCCCATGCCGTGTCCGGGTGTATGTCTTTTTGTGATTCTGGGTTGAGATACGCTGAAATCTCATACGACTACGATGTCTATGGATGATAACGAATCCATTATCACATATAGGATGCCAGTTCGGATGAACACCGGCCGAGGGCACGGAGGAGATGATCTCACGAGGCACCACTGCCGATTTCTGGGAATGTGACTTCTTCCGGCCTTGGTGGCATATTGCGTTTCGTTCAGGGAAAAACGCCATGGGCCTCTATATACACAGTCTGAGCAGGTTGCCGCTTGGCTTGGAGAGAAATTACTATCTGTATATCTTGGATTATGGGTGGCAGGAGCCGCTAGGCGAAGCCTT
>CALFNB010000236.1 GCA_937902425.1 uncultured Acetobacteraceae bacterium
CGCCGCAGCGTCGCGAGCGAGTCCCGCATGGTCCGCGTTCCCTCGGACAGCACGGGGGCCTGGTCCGCGTCCGCGCCGTCGATCAATGAACGACTGATGCCGGCAACGGTTTCAACCTCTCCCATGAGCGCGCCCGCCTCTTTCGCGAACCCGTTCGCATAACCGCGCAACTCCTGGGCGATCATGCTCAACGCGAGCCCCTCGCGGCCGATACGCGCGCATTTGAACGTGGTGTTGAGGCCCATGATTCGGATGTCGGCCTCCATCATCTGCACCGTTCGGAGATGACCGCAAAGACTGGCGCTGGCGTCCGAAACCGTTGCCGTGACATTGGCGACCTCGGCGCGCGCGGTTTCGAAGCCTTCGAACAAGGCAAGCGCCTCCTCGATCTGGCCCTCGAGTTCCTGGAGAAAGGTGCCGCCGCCGCCCTTCGCCGAGCCATAGGCCGCATCGCCAAGTTTCCGCAGTGCCTGGGCCTCGGCGGCCAGGCTGCCGAGCGATCCGGTGATCTGCCGCACATCGCGATCGAAGTTCCCCGCCGCGTCCGAAAGCTGCGCCGATTGCAGCCTATGAACCGCGGCGGCGAAGGTCCGTTGCTCGTCTTCGTCGAGCGTCACACCATGTGAACCAGGCGGGCTCCGCGCCGCCGCGGCGAGGCTCAGCGCGGCATCGGCATGTTCGAGACGCTGACGCGTGATGTCGCCAATTTGCAGCGCCAGGATCGCATCGCAGATACGCTGCCGGACACGAGCGCTGCCCTGTTTCACTTCCAGGCTCGCGCGGGCGGCATGTTGGTTTCGCAGCACGATGGACTTCACCGTCGCTGACAGACGCTCGGTAATCGAACGCGCGGCTTCTTGCTGACACTTCTCGAAAGCGAGCTGTCCGGTATGCGCGGTGATGACATGCTGGCGCACGATTCGCAGCTCGGCCGCGAACCGATCGAGAGTCTTTCTCGTGAAATCCAACGTGCGCCCGATCTCATCCGCGAACGACACGAAATCGGTGCCTGGCACGCGGATGCTGGCGGCGGCGATCTTGGAGTTCACCGCGAGACAATCGACGTCCCTCAAGGACGCGTTCATTTGGGAAATGCGGCCGCCGATCGTCTCGGCCAGGCGTCGCATTTCATCGAACCTGGAACTCTTGTTCACCTGTTCCAGGCCGAGCGCGTCGACCTGAACCGCCGTCTCCGACAGTGCCTTGAGCGCCTGGCTGAGAGTTTCTCCCTCAAGATCCTCGAGCACGGATTCGAAGCGCGAGGTCAATTTCGCGAGAATCTCGATCGAGGCTTCGAGCGTCTGGCCGGCCTGAAGAAACGTGGTTTCGGTCAACGCGGATGCTGATCTGATCGCGCTGACCGCATCGGTGATATCGTTTGTTTGAGACACGGCGCACTTCCCACTAACAACAGACAGAGTAGCCCGCGTCCATCGAAAGCAATCGCGTTGCACCCAGAGAGACATTCATCGTTGAGATCTTCACTTTTGGAAATTCCCTTGCCAGCGTGAGGAGCAGGAAAAGAACCTGGCAGATTCCGCAGAACGATTAAACCCTCTTCTTCACTTGCTCACCCATGTTCAAGCATATGGCGGCCAATTTCCTGAGGATCCGCACCCGCGGCGGGCATGTCATGCGCCACCCGGCCGCCATGCATCACGACGATCCGGTCGGCCAGCTCCAGAATTTCGTCCAGGTCTTCAGAGATCAGCAGCACGGCCGTACCGGCATTGCGCGCGGCCATGATGCGCGCACGGGTTTCCGCGACCGCCTTCACGTCCAGCCCGAAGCATGGATTGGCGACGATCAGCAGCCGCACCGCACCGTCCAGTTCGCGTGCCAGCACGCAGCGCTGCACGTTGCCGCCCGACAGCACGCCGATCGGCACCTCGGGCGACGGGGCGCGAATGCCGTACGCCGCGATCATGCTCTGGGCGCGCGCCGCCATCCCGGCCCGATCGAGCCAGCGCCGGGGTTTACCGCCCTCGCCACGGTCGAAATCGCGCAGGGCCAGATTGTCCACCACGCTCATGCCGGGAACGCAACCATTGCGCAGCGGCTCCTCCGGCAGGACGCGCACGTCGTGTGCCCGCGATTCGGCGCGGCTCGCGTTGTAGGCTTCGCCATCGACCACGACCGAGCCGGATTCAATTGGCCGTTGGCCGCCCAACACCTCGACCAGGTCTTTCTGGCCGTTGCCCGACACGCCGGCGATCCCGACGATTTCCCGCGCGTGCACGGCGAGCGTATCGATCGCCAGTCCGGCCCGGCCACCGTCAGCGGCGGTGCGCAGATCGCGGACCGCCAGTCGCACTTCGGCGGCGGGATAGCCCAGACGTTTCGGGTCGGCGGGGGCGTGCGGCTCCCCGATCATCATCGCGGTCAGGTCTTCGGGGCCCAGATCGCGGACGGCGCCCGCTCCGGCGAAGCGGCCGCGGCGAAGCACGGTCACCTCGTCGACAAATTTTCCGACTTCTTTCAGCTTGTGGGTGATGATGACGATGGTGAGTTGCCCCGAATGCGCCAGGTCGCGCACCAGGCCGAGCATCTCGTCGGCCTCCCGCGGTGTCAGCACCGAGGTTCGGCTCGTCCAGCACCAGGAAGCGGCGCTGGAGGTAAAGCTGCTTGATGATTTCGGTCTTCTGCACCGCCCGCCTGGCGGCCACCGGTTTCGCCCTGCTGGTCCTGATCACGTATGGATTTTGTCATGTCTTCAGCGGCCGCGGCGCGTTCCTTCAGGTCGGAGCCCTGGTCGGCTCCATCATGGTTGGCAACGTGCTGTTCATCATCATTCCGAACCAGCGCAAGACCGTCGACGCGTTGATCGCCGGACGCGAGCCTGACCCGATCTGGGGTTATCAGGCGAAACAGCGGTCGATCCACAACAATTACCTGACGCTGCCGGTTGTGTTCGTGATGCTGAGCAACCACTACTCGTTCACCTATCAGACCAAGTGGAACTGGCTGATCCTGGCAGGCGTTTCCGTCGCGAGCTTCCTGGTCCGGCACTATTTCAACGCGATGCATACCGGCGCCGAGCCCGATTGGCGGCTGTGGCCGGCCGCCGCGCTCCCAATCGCGCTGGCGGCGGTCCTGACTCTGGCCGACAGCTACAGCGCGCCATCGGCCACCGCCGAGAAGCCGATCAGCTTCACCGAAGTTCGCGTCATCGTGGAGCAGCGCTGCCATGTCTGTCACTCGGCGCATCCGAAATTCCCCGCATTCTCCGAACCACCGAAGGGCGTGATGTTCGATACGCCCTCGCAAATTTTGCAATACTCGAAGCAGATTTTCGCCCAGGCGGTGAAGACCCATACGATGCCGCTGAATAACATCACCGAGATCACCGAAGCCGAGCGTGCCGCGCTCGGGTCGTGGATCACAGCCGGTTCGAGGACGAATTGACCGCCGCCAGGACCATCGATCTGGACACGCTCAACGCTCTGGGCTCTGACGCGTTCACGGCGGTTCTGAGCGGTATCTTTGAGCATTCGTCCTGGATCGCGCGCGCGGCCCATGCCGGACGGCCGTTCGCATCGGTGACGGCGCTGCACGCGACGATGGTTTCGGTTGTAACGAATTCCGGGCTGGATCGGCAGCTCGCGTTGCTACAGGCGCATCCGGAACTCGCGCGCCCTGGGCCGCTTACCGATGCATCGTTGTCGGAACAGGGTGGCATGGGCCTCGATCGGCTGGCGGCGGATGAGGCGGCGGCGTTCGACAAACTCAACACGGCCTATCGCGCGAAGTTCGGCTTTCCGTTCATCATCGCGGTCCGCGGTCAGCGCGACCGGGCGGCGATTTTGGCGGCGTTATCCATCAGGGTCCGGAATTTTCCGGAGGTGGAGATGGCGGCCGCGTTGGCGGAAGTGGCGAAAATCGCGCGTTTCCGTCTGGACGATCTGATCGCGTGGGGCCCCGATGGCCGCTGAGCCCACCTCCGGACGCCTGACGGTGCATGTGCTGGACACCGCGCTCGGCCGGCCGGCCGGCGGTTTGCCGTTGTCACTGTTCCGCATCGGCAATGTGGTTCGCACGCAGCTTGGCGCGTGGCACACCAACGCCGATGGGCGCTGCGACGCGCCGCTGCTTACCGGCGCCGCGTTGACGCCAGGCTCTTATGAGATCGTTTTCAATGTCGGGGCCTGGCGCGGCAAGGCGGGTGCCGGAGACGCCGGATTTTACGACCTGATCCCTGTTCGATTCCGGATCGTGGATCCGGCCGCGCATTACCACATTCCGCTGTTGCTTTCGCCATACGGCTACTCGACGTACCGCGGAAGCTGATTGCCCGACGATGATGCGCGCGGTTCATTCGGTGGTTTTCCGGGCATCGGCGAAAAGATGATCCAGGTCCCGCCGCGGCACGGTTGATGGAGGAGACAAGGCGCCGCTGGTTATGACCATCGCGGCGGCAACCGATGACAAATCCTGCCACCCGGCAGGGTCGCGCGATCGACCATGCCGGACGCCAGCCTGCCTTAATCCGCTTCCTGTGCGCCGTGCACTTCCACCGACGGGAGCGGATGGAACTCCGCGTATTTGGACAGGAAGAACAGAATCCCCGCGACGCCGAGATACGCCACCGCGACTGTCGGCATCGATCCGATCCCGATCGCCTCGCCATGGATGAAGCCAAAGAACGTGAAGATCGCTCCGGCACCGGCGAACGCCGCCGCCTTGTCGAACTCGCGATCGATGATGAACACCGTGATGGCGCCAAGGATGATGCCGGCGAGGGTCGCCCCGCCGCCCAACGTCTCCAACCCGTCGTACAACACGCCGACCTGCGCGAGTTTCGCGTGACCCACCGTGGCCGCGTTGGTTCCCGCGGCGCCGAGGGCGTTGTCGATCTGCACCTTGCCCCAGGCGGCGACCTGCGGCAGCAACGCGAGCACGATCGCCGGCGCGTGGCGATGCGGCGATTCCTGGAACGCCTGCGAACCGATCAACATGCCGATGTAAAGCAGGATCGGCAGGATCGCGACCACCGGAATGACCGCCATCATCAACGCGATGATGCCGAACCATGTCAGCACCAGAACGGTGATGCCGGTCACGGCGGAATAGCCGATGCGCCCGCCCATCGCCTTCCATCCCGGATGGCCGATATACACCGCGTTGATGAACGGATTGCCCAACAGGCAACCGATCAGACTGATGACACCATCAGCGGTCAACACCCGCGTGGTCGGGAACGAGTCACCCGCGGCCGCGGCGCTCTCGACATTATCCAGCGCCTCGATCAGATCATAGATGCCGAACGGGATCGCCGTGACCAGGATCACGCCGAGATATTTGAACCCGCCAAACACATGCCCAACCGCCGGAACTGGGAACGAAAAGCCAAAGTTTGAGACTGACGCGCCCAACCTGGCCACGGTCAGATCGCCATAGCCCAGACCGAACAGGTTCGAAACCCAGGCGATCAAGGTTCCGACGGCGATCGCCACCAGACCGCCCGGCACGCCGCCGAAATACTTCACGCCGCCAAACCAGTTGGCCAGGATCACCGCGAAGCACACCACTCCGATCACCGGTGTTGAAAACACCTGCGCCGCCGGGTTCATCGAAATGAACGTCAGTGAGATGCCCGCCAGCGAGCCGAGCAACGCGGCCCGCGGCGTGATCTTGCGGACATAGGGTCCGATGAAACCACCGGCCATGAGGACAAAGCTCTGCACGAACACCCAGGTCAGGCCGGCTTCCCAGGCCTGCACCGGATCCTTGGTGGCGAGGCCGATCGGCAGCATCACCACGAATGTCACGACAAACATGTGCGGCACGCTGATGCCGGACGGCAGCGCGCACACGTCGTCGCGTCCGGTATCCTTGGCCAGTTTCCAGGCGAGGAACGCGTAATATCCGGTGCTCAGGCACAGCATCAGACCCAAAGCCGGGAGGATGCGGCCAAACACCAGTGCGTCAGGCATCTTCAGCACAAAGCGCAGCAGGCCGGTGAGCACCAGCACGTTCACCAGGATATTGGTGCCGAAGCCAAACAATGCGTTCCAGTCGCCAGGGACCCAGAATTTAGGCCTGCTCGCCATGGTTGCACTCATCCCGCTGTTCCTTGTTCCGGTGTGTTATTGTTTCAGTGCCGCGATCACGTCCTCACTCCTGCCAACCCAACCGAAAATCCCACCCTGGGCTTTGATCATCTTCAGGCCCATCTCCTGAAACTCTGGGAAATAGGACCCGACGCAGTCTGACGGTACGAAGCAGTCGTAGCCGCGGTCGTTCGCCTCACGCACCGTGGTATTGACGCAGACCTCGGTGGTGACGCCGGTCACGACGAGTCGCGTAATGCCGCCATTCTGCAAGATCGCGTGCAGATCGGTGGCGAAGAACGCGCCCTTCCCCGGCTTGTCGATCACGGGTTCGCCGGGCGCGGGATAAAGTTCCGGGATGATGTCGTGGCCTGGCTCGCCGCGCACCAGGATGCGGCCCATGGGACCCGCGTCGCCGATGCAGGTGGCACTCCGGCCGCGGATTTTCTTCGCCGGCGGCAGATCCGCGAGATCCGGCCGATGACCTTCCCGCGTGTGCATCACCATCAATCCGGCATCGCGCCAGGCTGCCAGCAGGCGTTGGTTTGGCTCGATCGTGCGGCGGAGTTGCGACACGTCGTTGCCCAGCATTGCGCCGAACCCGCCGGGTTCGAGGAAGTCACGCTGCATGTCGATGATCAGCAGCGCGGTATGCGCCGGGTCGAATTCGAACGGATAGGGCTCGGCTTCGATGGCGATCATGATGCAGCGATCCCGTGGTCATGGGGAAACTCCGCCCGGCGATCGCCACGCGAGATACATCCGTCCCATTCACGGCGTGCCGCCGGCACCACTGGTACTGCCATCACCGATTCTTGCTCCTGTCCCCGCACGCGCGGTGGGCCGTGCAACCGCCATGCCATGCGTGGACGGGAAAAGTATTTCGCCGTTCGGAACCAGTGCGCCCGGCCTCGCGTCTTCCCCCGGCCTCGCGTCTCCCCCCGGCCTCGCGTCTCCCTGTGCGCCGGCATTCGCGCGAATGTTCAAGAGGTCGTCTGCCCCGCTTCCGGTGGCGAGATGTGCGCGAACGTCGACCGGCGCCGTACGTTCCCGGGTCGTCGACGGCGCTGGTCTGACCGCAACGCAAGACTATATGCGCGTCGATCGAGCTGTGTTCCCGGCGCCGTCGCGGCCGGCCGGTGCCGAGACCTGGGCGCCGTATCTCGAGCGATGACCTGGGTGCTTCGTGCCGGTGGCGGATCGGCGATCCGCTGCCGGTTCACGGGTCAGCCTTTTTTATGGGCGAATGATTATTGATTATACATAACCAGCATAATATGGGTCATATCTCCAAAACGGTTCTCCTGGAGCGACCAAAAAATAATCCTGCATCGCACAAAATCGGTTGATCCAGCCCATGCGATGCCCCTGGCATCGCGCGCCATGGAAAGGGTTGCCGAGGAATTATGGAGGTTCGAAATTTCCCGCCGCCTGATCACATCGCCGCTCCGAGATGGTCCGGCGAATGAGGGACACGGCGCATTTCCTTCTCGGCCGGGACTCACGACTTGTGCGAGACGTCAGCCCGACACTGACTGTTCTTGAGTACCTTCGCACTGTCGAAAAGTTGTGTGGCACCAAGGAGGGTTGCGCGGAAGGCGATTGCGGCGCGTGCACCGTCGCGCTTGGCGAAATCGATGGCGACGGCGTTCGCTACCGTGCCGTGAACGCCCGCATCATGTTCACCCCGGCGCTGGACGGCAAACAGATCCTGACGGTCGAGCATTTGCGCGGTACCGACGGGAGCCCTCATCCGGTCCAAAGTGCCATGGTAGAACAGCACGCATCGCAATGCGGCTTTTGCACGCCGGGTTTCGTCATGTCGCTGTTCGCGTTGCATCACGCCAGCTCGCCGGACGACCGCGCTTCGGTGAATGATGCTTTGGCGGGCAACCTGTGCCGCCGCACGGGTTATCGTCCGATCGTGGATGCCGCCCTCGCGGTCGGTACCGGGCGGGCCGACGAAGGGTTCACTGGAGACACCGCGGCACGGCTGCGGGCGTTGGACACGGGGGACCGGCTGGAACTTCGTCATGGCGGACAGACCTGGATCGCTCCCAGAACGATCGCGGAGCTGGCGGAGGTCTTGCTGAAGCATCCGGACGCGGTGCTGCTCGCGGGCGGCACCGATGTCGGTCTCTGGGTCACGAAACAGCATCGCTTTCTGGAAACGATCGTCACACTCGACGCGGTGCGCGACATGGCGGCGATCGAGGAGGTCGATGGCACGCTGCGCATCGGCGCTTCGGCGGTGTATGAGGATGTGCTCGCGCGGCTGGAAGCGCTCTGGCCGGATGTCGGAATCTTACTGCGCCGGCTTGGGTCGCGGCAAATCCGCAACCGCGGCACGATCGGTGGCAATATCGGCAATGGTTCGCCGATCGGCGATACGCCGCCGGTGTTGATCGCGCTTGACGCCACGCTGGTGCTGCGGCGCGGCGGCGAGGAGCGTTTGCTGCCGGTCGCGGAGTTCTTCCTTGGCTATCGCCGCACCGCTCTCGCGCCCGGTGAGTTCATCGCGCGGATCGACCTGCCTCTGCCGCGTCTGGGCTGGCGGTTTCGCTGCTACAAAGTGGCGAAACGGTTCGACCAGGACATTTCCGCGGTCTGCGGTGCGTTCAACCTTGAACTGGCCGATGGCGTGGTGCGGGACATTCGTATCGGTTTCGGCGGCATGGCCGCGACGCCGGTCCACGTCCCGGCGGTCGAACA
This sequence comes from uncultured Acetobacteraceae bacterium, assembly GCA_937902425.1. Lineage (GTDB taxonomy): Bacteria > Pseudomonadota > Alphaproteobacteria > Acetobacterales > Acetobacteraceae > Rhodopila. Next base: position 8,763 of record CALFNB010000236.1, read on the forward strand.
GACGCTGATCGGCGAGCCCTGGACGGAAACAAATGTGCATAAGGCGATGAACATCCTGGATGCCACGCTGACGCCGATTTCCGACATGCGCGCGAGCGCGAGCTATCGGCGCATGGTCGCGCGCAATCTGCTGTTCAAGTTGTTTCTGGAAACCACAACGCCCGCCGCACCCGCCTGGAGAGCGTGGCATGAACGCGATCCCTCCCTCTGGGCTGTCCATCACGCATGACAGCGCGGCGAAGCATGTCACCGGCGAGGCGCTGTATGTCGATGATCTGCCCGAGCCACCCGGACTGCTGCACGCATATATCCAGCTTTCTCCACACGCCCATGCGAAGATCACTCGGTTCGATGTCTCGGCCGTAGCGGCGATGCCGGGGGTCGCCGCGGTGATGACGGCGGCGGACATTCCGGGGGTGAACGACGTCGGTCCCGCGTTCCCCGGCGATCCAATTTTCGCCGATGGATTGGTCGAATATCACGGCCAATCGATCTTCGCCGTCGCCGCCGGCAGCATCGCTCTCGCACGCGAAGCGGCGGCCAGGGCGGTGATCGAGTACGACAAGCTGCCCCCGGTCATGACCATCGACGAGGCGTTGGCCGCGAAGACCACCGTGCTGCCAACCCAGGTGATGGCCCGAGGCAACGCCGAGGCCGCGTTGGAACGCGCACCACTTCGTTTGAAAGGCCGCATCGATATCGGCGGGCAGGAGCATTTTTACCTCGAAGGCCAGGTCGCCATGGCCATCCCCGGCGAAGACGGCGACATGCTGGTGCACAGTTCGACGCAGCATCCGACCGAGGTGCAGCATCTCGTCGCCCGCTCGCTGAAACTGTCCGACCATGCGGTGATCTGCGAGACGCGGCGGATGGGCGGCGCGTTCGGCGGCAAGGAATCGCAGGCGTCGTTGATCGCCTGTGTCGCGGCCTTGCTGGCGCAGCGCACCAGGCGGCCGGTGAAGCTGCGGCTCGACCGCGGCGACGACATGGTGCTGACTGGCAAAAGGCACGAGTTCCGCATCGACTATGACGTCGGCTTCGACGCCGATGGCCGCGTGCTGGGGATCAGCTTCATGCAGGCGGGCCGTTGCGGTTACTCGCCCGACCTGTCAGGCGCGATCTGCGACCGGGCGATGTTCCATGCGGATAACTGCTATTATCTGGATCACGCCCACATCGTTTCATATCGCTGCAAGACCAATTCGGTGTCCAATACGGCGTTTCGCGGGTTCGGCGGACCGCAAGGCATGATGGGCATCGAGTGCGTGATCGATGACATCGCCCGTCATCTGGGCCTGGATCCGTTGCTGGTCCGGCAACGCAACTTCTACGGCACCAGTGACCGGAACGTCACGCCGTACCACATGACGGTGGAAGACAACATCATCCCTGAGCTGGTCAATGCACTGGCGGAGTCCGCGGCATATTCCAAACGGCGGGCGGCGATCGCCGCGTTCAACGCGAAGAACCCATGGGTCAAGCGTGGCCTCGCGCTGACGCCGGTGAAGTTCGGCATTTCGTTCACGTTGACGCACATGAACCAGGCCGGTGCGCTGGTGCATGTTTACACCGACGGCAGCGTGATGCTGAACCATGGCGGCACGGAGATGGGTCAGGGCCTGTATATGAAAGTGGCGCAGGTCGTCGCCACCGAGTTCGGGCTGTCCATCGACCGCGTGAAAATCACCGCCACCAGCACGGCGAAAGTGCCAAATACGTCACCCACCGCGGCATCGTCCGGCAGCGACCTGAACGGCAAAGCGGCACAGGTGGCGGCCATCGCGATCCGTGAGCGGATGGCGGGCGTGGCGGCCAAGGAATTTGGTGTCACACCCGAGGAAGTCGCGTTCACTGGTGGCATGGTCACCGGCGGCTGTCGCTCGTTAAGTTTCGCCGATGTCGCGAAACTGACGCATCGCGCCCGGGTGCAGCTTTCGCCACGGGCTATTACGCCACGCCGAAACTGCATTACGACATGGCAACGCACCGGGGCCGGCCGTTCTTTTATTTCGCGTATGGCGCGGCGGTGGCCGAGGTCGAGATCGATACGCTGACCGGCGAATACCGCTTGCGGCGCGCCGACATCCTGCATGATTGCGGCCAGTCGTTAAATCCCGCGCTGGACATCGGTCAGATCGAAGGCGGCTTCGTGCAGGGCATGGGCTGACTGACCACCGAGGAATTGTGGTGGGACGCCGCGGGTCATCTGCGCACCCACGCGCCGTCGACCTACAAAATTCCCGCTTGTGGCGATGTGCCGGCGGAATTCAACGTGTCGATCTACGCGTCCGGTCGCAACGTTGAAGATGTGATCTACCGCTCCAAGGCTGTTGGCGCGCCGCCTCTGATGCTCGGGATCGCGGTGTTCCATGCGTTGAAGGACGCCGTGGCCGCGGTCAGCGCGGACGGGATGGTGCCCAGGTTCGACGCTCCGGCGACACCGGAACGCGTTCTGATGGCGGTGGCCGCCGCTCGGGCACGAACCACCGAGGCGACCGCGAAGGCGGCCGAGTGATGGGTGAATGGTTACACGCGCTGGTTGAACTGGAGAACAACGGTGAGCCATCGGTTCTGGTCACGGTGGTGACAGCGCGCGGTTCTACCCCGCGTGAGGCCGGCTGCAAGATGGTGGTCACAAGAGAGACCCAGTACGACACGATCGGTGGCGGCAATCTGGAGTTCACCTGCGTCGACACGGCGCGGAAAATGCTTGAGGGCACGCAAGGTCCCGTGCTGCGCGATTTTCCGCTGGGTCCGGAACTCGGGCAGTGCTGTGGCGGACATGTCTCGGTGATGTTTGAACCATTGCGTCCGGCGTTGACACACATCGCGCTGTTTGGTGCTGGTCATATTGGGCGGGCGTTGGTTGGGTTGCTTGGCGGGCTGCGCGTGTAGGTCAGCTGGATCGATACGCGGGCAGATGCATTGCGCGGCGCGCCGTCCAGTGTCCATGCGCGTCTCTCAACTGATCCCGCGCGGGAGGTGGCGTCGCTGCCCGCCGGCACGATCGTGCTGGTGATGACGCATGACCATCAGATCGACTTCGACATCATCGCGGCGGCATTGCCACGCGCGGATTTCGCCGCCGTCGGCCTGATCGGGTCGGAAACCAAGCGCGTTCGCTTTGTTCGCCGTCTGGCGCGGATTGGCATGGCGCCAGATGCCATCGACCGGCTGATCTGTCCGATCGGCGTGCCAGGTGCCGGCGGCAAACTTCCCGCCGAGATCGCCATTTCTGTCGCGGCGCAGGTCCTGCAAATCCAGCAACGAATGAAGGTGATGCGGCCCATGCCAGAAAGACCCCCGGCGACTGGTTGCGGCGATTGCTCCGGTGAATGCATTCGGCTGGCGGTCAGCGCATGAGTGCCGAGGACCACATGCGCCGCGCCATCGCGCTGTCACTGGATATGATGCGATCCAGCAAGGGTGGTCCGTTTGGCGCGGTGGTCGCTCGCGGGGGACAGATCATCGCCGAGGGGTTCAACCAGGTCACCTCCAACAACGATCCCACCGCGCACGCCGAGGTGGTGGCGATCCGCCTCGCCTGCCAGGCACTGGGGACATTCGATCTGACCGGCTGCGAAATCTACACCAGTTGCGAGCCCTGCCCAATGTGTCTCAGCGCGATCTATTGGGCGCGGCTCGACAAGATCTATTACGCCAACGATCGCCACGACGCCGCGGCGATCGGCTTCCGCGATGATTTTCTCTATCACGAAATCCCGCTGCCGTTGGATCAGCGGGCCATCCCGACCTTGCCTCTGTTGCGCGCCGACGGCCAGGCCGCGTTCAAGGAATGGGACCTCAAGCCGGACAAGGTAATTTATTGACCGACGAGGATTATCTCAGGCTGACGCTGGAGATCGCGCGTCAGGCGCGCGCGGCAGGCAACCACCCTTTCGGCGCCATCCTGGTTGGTCCCGACGGCGCGGTGCTGCTGCGCGCCGGCAACGCGCATGGTGATGCCGGCGATCGCACCAGGCACGCGGAACGTGTTCTGATGACCCAGGCGAGCCTCGCGTATCCGGCGGCGTTCCTTGCTGATTGCACGATGTACGCAAGCGCCGAACCTTGTGCGATGTGCGCCGGTTCCGCGTACTGGGCTGGCGTGGGCCGCGTCGTCTACGGGCTGTCCGAGCGTGACCTCGGCATCCTGATCGGGCCGCATCCGGAGAACCTGACCATGAACCTGCCGTGCCGCGTCGTGCTTGGTTCCGGTCAGCGGCCAATCGAGGTGGTGGGCCCGTTGCTGGAAGCCGAGTCGCGGGCGGTGCATGAGGGGTTCTGGAGCTGACCACGTGTGATTTGGCGCGCGGTTTGCATGGTGGGTTCACGGAACAGAGGAGAAAACCACGGGGGACAGTAACCGCGCCAGTGCGCGCGGGAAGTAATGGGAAAACAATTCGTCACAGACAGATACCAGGTCCACGGAGTTCACCATGCTAAGACGTCAGTTCACCCGGCTCGCCGGTGCCAGTGCGGCGCTGTCCGCGTTGCCGTCCCTCACGCATTGCCTCCCCGGCAGAGCCGGGGGATCTCCCATTGTATTAGACCTGTTGTGAAAGTTCGGCATGGGTAAGAGGGGCAAAAGTGTGGGCACGCATGTGCAGCATAATCTGATGCCAAGCGATGAAATGGCGGAAATCGGCCATCGTTGTTAGGCAAGAAATTGCAACGATAGCCCAATTTGCAAAATCCGCCCACACTTTTGCCCCTGTTACTTTAAATTTTCTGGTCGGCGACTTTCACAACGGGTCTATTATATATCGGATTGTGGTTTTAAACGGCAATTTCTCCGGGCGCTCATCACTGACGACAATGACAGATTTATTGCGTTCCATCCGACCTTGGCGTCCATTTTTGCCACCCCGGAAACGGCGCCTGTTCGATCTGCGGCGTCACGCCGCGGTTCGGCACGTAGCCGCGATGCGCGGCGGGGGGATTTGCTAACCTAGCGCCTCCGGCACCGAGGCCATGATCATGGCGATGCTCACACCACCTCCCACGGATTAATGAGCGTCAGCCCGCATTCCTCGAACCCACCGATGTCACGCGTCACGACGCCCGCATCGTGGCAACGCGCTATCGCGGCGATCATCAGGTCGAGTGTCGCCGTCGGTCGGCCCGCGCGCTGCCGGGCGGCGAACAACTCGGCGTAGGCGGACGCGGCGTCAATATCGAAGGGCAACACCCGGCCGTCGAATTCCTCGAACATCACGCGCGCGGCGTCTTCGAGGGCTCGGCGCCGCCGCCCATCCGCCATGACCGCGAGGCCGGCGAAAATTTCCGCGTATGAAATGGTTGTCGTGAACAGCAGCGCCTCATCCTGTCCGGCCATCCACGCGGCGACTTCGGGTTCGGGCCCGAGCTTCATCATGGCGGACAGAATATTGGTATCGAGGACAAACATCATTCAAATCGGGGCGGCTCGCGGGTGGGCTCGCGCGGCGGCAGTTCGACGTCGACGCCGCCGAGGGCCGCGAAGCGGGCATGGATCCGCTCGTAAAGATTGGACCTCGGCAAGCGCGACGCCCCCTTCAGCGCGGTCTGAAGAATGCGCCGCGCTTCAGCTTCCATGGAGTGGCCGTGCTCGGCGGCGCGGACGCGCAGCCGTTCCTTGATCGCCGCGTCGAGGTTACGGATCGTGATGCTGCTCATCGGTGACGGAACTCTCCAGTACGCATGATATCATCATAATCATTGATTGCGATGATTTCAACTCACCTTCGGAAGGCCTGATAACACACGCACCCGCTCAGTAACCCCATGGCTTGATTCACCCCGCCTCTGGCATATATCATAGTCTATTACATTAGACAGAGGTCGCCATGAGCCAGATCGCGAAACTGTTCACCAACGGCCGCAGCCAGGCGGTACGCTTGCCGGCGGCCTACCGCTTTGACACCAAGGAAGTTTTCATTCGCCAGGACCCGGAAACAGGTGACGTGATCCTGTCCCGTAAACCGGCCTCCTGGGACGACTTCTTCGCCGCGCTCAAAGGCGCTGAGGTACCAGCGGATTTCCTGGATAAGACGGAACCCGGCCATGAGCCGCGGGAGCGCGACCCCTTCGAGGGCTGGCGCGAGTGACGCGCTACCTGCTCGACACCAACACCATCAGCCAGTTGATCAGGGCGCATCCGACGGTCTCACGGCGTGTGACGACCACGCCCATGGCGGCTCTCCGCATGTCCGCGATCACCCAGGGCGAGCTGCTGTTTGGCCTGGCGAGGCGGCCGGACGCCACACGTCTCCACCTCGCCGTGCGAGAACTCCTGCGGCGCATCGATGTACTGCCTTGGGACAGCGCGGCCGCGGAATATTATGGGACCATTCGGGCCGCGATGACACGACTGGGCAAAGTCCTCGCGCCGCTCGATCTGCTCATCGCCGCGCACGCGCTCAGTCTCGGAGCGGTGTTGGTGACAAACGACCGGGCGTTCGGCATGGTCGATGCGCTGCCGATCGAGGACTGGTCGATGGATCAGGCCCCCTGACGGGTTTGTCGAGTGTGGAACATCGTCACCGCCAATCCGCTTCAGATGGTTACCTCAAGCGATGCGGCCGTATCGAGCCGCACCGTCAGAGGCCGAGCTTGCCGATGACTGCCATCGGCAGATAGAGGCGACGGTTCTCCACCCAAAGCGGTCCGTCCAAAGGTGACTCGAACCCAGTGGTATTGGGGCTGAGAGACATGATGACTGCCCTGACAACTCCTCAAAACCTTCGTGCGGAGGCACTAACCGCCGCAAATTCTGGCTGACGGGGTGGCCTCCTTCGACACGGTCTCCAGCCTCGCGATCTCGGCCTGCTTGCGCATGAGGAACGCACGCACGGCCGGGTCCGGCTCCAACCCGATCGCCCGCCGATAGGCATCGTCCGCGGCGACCGCGCGGCCCGCTCGCGCCAGCAGGCCGGCACGGGCAGCCCAGTACGGTTGGTACTCCGCGATGCGGTTGTCGCCGGCCACGGTGTCCAGCAGCGCCAGCCCAGATTCGGCGCTTTGGGTTTCGGCGATCGCGACGGCTCGGTTGATGGTCACCACGGGAGAGCCCGACATCGACGCCAGCACCGCGTACAGCCGCTCGATCGCCACCCAATCCGCCTGCCCGGTCAGGCGCCGCACCACATGGGCGGACTGGATCGCCGCTTCCAACTGAAACCGGCCAACCACGCCCATGGCGCCGGCATGGCGCAGCACCGTCTCCGCCTCGGCGATCATCGCGTGGTCCCAACCGGACGGCTCCTGCTGGGCGAGCGGCACGTACTCCCCTCGCGCGCCACGGCGGGCCGCCCGGCGAGCCTCCGCGTACAGCATCAGGGCCAGCAGACCGAGTGCCTCGGGCGCGGTGGGCAACAGTGAGGCAATCAGCCGGCCGAGCCAGATCGCCTCGGAGGCAAGGTCGCGGCGGCGAACTTCGGTGCCGGCGGGGTCCGACCAACCCGCTGCGAACGCCGCCGAGATCGCATCCAGCACGGCCTCCAGACGGTCGTGCAACTCGGCGGGCTCCGGCA